>CBCPND010000063.1:0-24380 GCA_965120395.1 uncultured Helicobacter sp. | reverse complement strand
AAGACCTTTCATTTGAACTCCTTTATCCTTTAGAAATATTTGCAATTAAATTGCTAAATATAGTATAGCTTGAATTTCAAAAAAAGCAAGAGGGTTTTATAAAGTTTTATTCTTTAATAAAATTTTTGTGTAAATTCGTGCAAAAATACATACATTTCTATTTTATCACTCCAATAATCACTTGCGAAGTGATTATCGCTGGATAGCTCGTGTGTGATCTTATGGATAAGGCAGACTATAATTCACCCTTTTTAGGAAGCAGAATCGCCACGACAAACACAATCGCCACCATCACCGCCACATAGACAAAAAAGCCATTTTCTATTCCAGCGTTTTTAAACTGCAGGGCGACATAGGGTGCTGACCCACCAAAAATCGCATTAGGAATCGCAAAGCCAAAGCCTGTGCCTAGTGCCCTCACATACACAGGGAAAAGCCTAGCCTTAAAGATTCCAGCCACAGAGGTATAAAAGCTCAAAATCATAAACAATCCCAAAATCAAGCAAAACGCATAATATGGATTTGTCGTGCCTTTAAGTAACATAAATAGCGGATAAATCCCCACAAAAGAAAGCACACCAAAAATAATCAAAAAATTCTTATGCCCAATCTTATCGCTTAAGTGGCCAAATAGTGGCTGGATGAGCATTAGCACCAAAAGTCCCAATAACATAATATGATTTGCTACCTCTTCATCAAACCCTGCGGAATTCGTCATAAAAGTCTTCGTATAGGTAGTAATCGTATAAAATGCCAAAGAACCCCCACATGTTATGCCAAAGACAAACAAAAGCGACTTCCAAGAGCGCATTAGAGCCTTAAAAGTGCCTCTATCGCTATACTTGTGTAAATCATGCACACTTTCTTTCATTAGCTTTCGCACAACAAGTGAGCATAAAGCCAAACACCCGCCAATCACAAACAAAATACGCCAAGCCCAATCCCTCATCTCTTCACCACTAAAACAAAACAGCATAATAGTAATGGTAAAGACCGCTAAAAGTTGCCCGCCAATAAGTGTTACATACTGAAACGAAGAGTAAAATCCTTTCTTTCCCTCACTTGCAAGCTCACTTAAATAAGTTGCTGCGATCCCATACTCTCCACCGACACTTAAGCCCTGAATAAGCCTCGCTATCAATAAAAACAATACAGCCCAATCCCCGACAACATCTCTCGTAGGCAATGCTGCTATCATAAAAGATCCTAGAGTCATTAAGATGATAGAAATCACCATCGTGGATTTTCGCCCGATCTTATCACCTAGTGAGCCAAAAATATAGCTACCAATGGGGCGCATAAAAAACCCTAATGCAAAGACCCCAAAGGCATTTATTTGCTGTATTGTGGGATTGTCTGAAGCAGAAAAATGATGGGCAAAATACACTGCAGAAAAAGCATAGATATAAAAATCGAACCATTCTACTAGATTCCCGCTACTTGCCGCTACTATCGAGCGAATGCGGTTTGCTCTTGTTAAATCTGACATATTTACCCCTTGAAAATAATATAATTCTATCGTAATTGCACGACACTTAAAAGATTTTGAGAAAATTATAAAATAGACTTATTTTAAATGTGTTTAAACTAGATTTAGGGATCAAGCTTAAGCGCTTAAAACATAACTAAATCTTTATAGATCTAACATTGTATTACAGGCATTTACATGACTAAAGCGATCCATAAGGGAAGTAGAATTAGAGTTGTTTAGTAACATAGCTAAAGCAAACTATAATCACAAATGATATGCCTTAAGATATGAGAAAATCATATAGCTTAGTGGCTTATGGTTAATATGGGCAATAGATGAGACACCTACGATGAAGTGAGGGGTGAGGGGTGATTTTGCGGATTCTGGGGTAGCAAAATAGGCATTATACCTAAAGTCCTTGCAACACATAGATGAAAGCCCAAAATACCTTATAATAGAATCTAAAGCGAAATCTACCTCATCACTGCCAAGCGCATCAACCTTACTGACGATAATCCCAAAATCTCGATTCTTTAGTGTGCTTGAAAAATTACTAAGCTCTTTTGTTAGATTCTCGTATTGCTTATTTAAGGGCATTTCGCGCGTAATATCAAGCATAAAGAGCAAAAACTTCGTGCGCTCGATATGCTTTAAAAATTTTAATCCAAGCCCTTTTCCTTGGCTAGCACCTTCAATAATTCCGGGAATATCAGCCATAACAAAGCAATCCCACTCGCTAACATTGACAATGCCTAAATGCGGTGTAAGTGTGGTGAATTCATAATCTGCGATTTGTGGTTTGGCGTTTGAGAGCACAGAAATTAAGCTTGATTTGCCTACATTTGGATAGCCCACAAGCCCCACATCAGCGATGAGCTTTAATTCTAATCGTATATGGAGCTTCTCTCCGGGTATGCCCTTTTGCGCATATGTGGGGGCTTGATTTGTGGCAGTTTTAAAATGCACATTGCCAAGTCCGCCCTTACCACCTTGTAGAATCTTAATCTCACATTGCAAGGAATTTAAATCTGCTATAAGCTCATTTGTCTCAAAATTAAAAATCTGCGTGCCAAGTGGGACTTCAATGATAAGATTATCTCCGCTTTTACCGGTGCAATTTCGCGCTTGACCGGGCTTGCCATTTTGCGCGGTGTAATGCTTTTTACCACGAAAATGAGAGAGAGTGTCTGCGTTATTATTCACTTTGATAATAACATCACCCCCCTTACCACCATCGCCACCATCAGGACCGCCTTGGATGATAAACTTCTCTTTACGAAAGCTAACCATCCCTGCTCCACCATTCCCAGAAGCGATATAAATATCCGCAGTATCGACAAACATTACAACTAAATTCTAGGATTCTAAAAGCCTAACTTAATCTTAAGATTATGCATTCTCGCTTAAGAAGGGATGACTGAGACTTTCTTGCGCTCTTTAGTTTTTTGGCTAAATTGCACCATGCCATCAATTAGTGCGAAAAGCGTGTGATCTTTACCCATTCCTACATTATTGCCGGGATGCACTTTTGTGCCTCTTTGACGAATGATAATGTTCCCTGCGCGCACAAATTGTGAGCCAAATTTCTTAACGCCTAGCCTGCGTCCAGCAGAATCTCGGTTGTTTTGCGTGCTACCTTGACCTTTCTTATGTGCCATTTTTACTCCTTATTTTGTAACAATCTTTAAGATTCTAACGCGTGTGAAATCTCGCCTAAATCCGCGCTTTGTCTTGCTGTCTTTTCTGCGTCTTTTCTTAAAGGTAACGATTTTCTTACCTCTACCTTCATTAATAACTTCTGCTTGGATTTTAGCCCCAGCTACAAATGGCGTCCCAACGATAGTATCTTTATCATCGCTAATGGCTAAAACTTCATTAAAATCAATCTTTGACTTTGGCTCAAGGCTTAGCTTATCAAGCAAAATAATGCTTCCTTCGCTTACCTTGTATTGTTTGCCTCCATTCTTTAAAATCGCATACATCTTGATTCCTCGTGTTAAAGTTCTACTTAAATAAAAGTGCAATTCTAACACAAAACCCTTGCTTTTTGCTTAATTGGCAGGGGTTATGTAAATCGCTTAAAGCTTAAACTTTAGAAATAGCAATGCACTCTACTTCTACAAGCGCATTTTTAGGAAGTGTTTTAATTGCTATTGTGCTTCTAGCAGGCTTATGATTACCAAATGCCTTTTGATATTCTACATTAAATGCTTCAAAATCACCCATATCAGCCAAAAAGCAAGTCGTCTTAACCACGCACTCCAAACCAGAATTTACAGATTCTAGAATCGCTTTTAGATTTTGCATTACTTGTTTTGTCTGTGCTGTAATATCGCCATTTACAAACTCTCCGCTTGATGTGAGGGCTATCGCACCAGAAGTGTAAATCATAGTGCCAACTTGAATGGCTTGTGAATAAGGACCGATCGCTTTAGGGGCATTTTCAGTTTGGATTTGTTTCATAATGCTTCCTTTATGATTTTATGTTAAATTTACAAATGACATTATATACTACTAGGGTAAATTTTATGAGGATTTTCAATGACTTCTCTCAAACTTAAAAGCTATAAAAAAACCAATAACACCAGCAAGCCATTTTTGCTTATTATTGTTTTAATGACTTTATTAGTAGCCTACCCTATCGACCACCCTCAATTACAAAATCTCCCTCCAGATTCTGATGTCATCGAGATTGTTGATTATAAAAAAAGAATCATTGTTGGCTATATGGTGCTTCAAAATGGCAGAATCATTAAGAAAATCTCATTTGCCACACTTCCAAATGTCAATGAAAACCCCACAAATACACAAACAAAATCTCACACCCAAGTCCCAAACCAACAAGAATCCTCGACTTTACCTCAGCATTATGAAGATGAGGAGAAACTCCTTGATGCACCCAAAAATAAAAAATCTAAAAAAATCAAACACAAAAAAGGCTTTATTGATGGCGATTCTATCGAGCAACAACAAGGCAAAGAAAAACAAGTGATTAACAAGGTTTATCGAGATCGCGAATGGAATAAAAGAAAAATCCCCCACGAAATCACAACAAGAGTGCTTGACATCGAAGCTCTGAGATAAACAAACATAACCGAGCATTAGGCTAGAATTCAGATTCTAGTTTGTGGATTCTATGGTTTTATAGATTTTGGGTGCGCAAATCATAGATTCTCGCTTTGTGATTTATGAAATTGGGCAAATAGCCGATGTGCTTGGTATCTTTTTTGCTTGGTCGCAATGTAAATAAGTTCTAAGGAAAATCAGGAATGCGCATAACATTTGGCACGAAATATAACCAAATGAACCACTATCAAAACCAGCTTCAAAGCAAGCTTAATGAATCAAATGCCAAAATCGCCTCAGGTTTAAAAATCCAATACGGCTATCAAGACGCAAGCGTTTATAACCAGAATCTCAAACTCGAAAACGAAATAAACACCCTAGCCCAAGGCATTGATGTCGCCCAGCACGCTCAAACAATGACTCATCACACAGACAAGGCATTATCAGATTTATCCTCAACGATGGTGCAATTTAAAACAAAGCTTATTCAAGCTGCAAATGACATTCACTCGCCTGCCTCAAGAGAAGCCATCGCTAATGACCTCCAAAGCCTTAAGGGGCATTTCTTAAATATCGCTAATACTTCGATCGCGGGGAATTTTATCTTCGCTGGAAGCAAGGTAGATCGCCCACCATTTGATAAGGCTGGGAACTATTATGGCAATGATGAAAAGCTAGAGGTGCTGATTAGCTCTCATAACCTTGTGCCTTATAATGTGACAGGGCAAGAGCTTTTTTATGGGCGAGATTCTGATAAACACCGCATTATCACAACCAATGTTAGAATGCTTAATCAATCTAAACTCCACCCTGCGATTATGGATAGTCTAAACCGCACTAATCTTTCAGAAGAAGTCTATATCACAGCTACGGATACCTTGCGCGATCTTATCGGGGATGATGATAGCGATCCTTCAAATGACAAGCAAGAGTTTTTCTACATTCGTGGAATACGCCCAAATGGTAGTGTTTTTAAATCGAAATTTGCCCTTGATAAAGGCTATGTCAATGAGGATTCTGCCACAAGGGTGCAAGATCTGCTTGATAGAATTGGTAAAGAGTTTGGCAACACAGCTATAAATAAGGTCGTAGATATTACCTTAAATCAATGGGGACAAATTGAGATTAGAGACTTAGAACCGGGAAGATCGGGGATTGATTTTCATATGATCTCAAGTGATGTAGATGTCGATGATATCGATGATCTCATAACTTCTGGCGCACGCATAACAGCTTATAACAGAAGTGGATTCCTCACAGAAAGTGCCACATCAAGCATAAGAGGCATTACAGATATTTATGATCATCGCTACACGCATATTCCCACGCTTTTTGTTACAAAAGAAAATAAAATAGCAGAATCCACAACAAAGCTTAAAGATATTTTCCCGCCAAATGTTACGACCTTACTTATAGAAGGCACACCTCCTAATACGTCTGATGGCAGAATAAATCAAAGCTCACTAGCAGCACTCAGATTCCAAATTACTGATAATACAGATATGGCGGATTTAACGCGCGCGATTCAAAATCACTTTGGCGGGGATATAGATGTGCGCTTCTCACAAGGACGATTAAGTATTGTGGATAACAAAGTCGGGAATCTATCACACGACTTTAAAGAACCTCCATTTAATGGTGAAGCTGGACTCTCAATCTCTCTAAAAACACTTGATAATATAGGCGAGCAAGTCAATGGTATTCCCTCTGATTATGGAATGGAATATGATAGAACATACTTTGAGAATCAAGGCTCAAATCTCACTTCAAATGTGTCTCAAGTGCTTGCGGATGGCAAGGGTTATGCTTCTGAGAATACGCGTCTTAGTGAAGTTGTAGGAGCAAGTATTGAGGGGCAATCTTATACACTAAAAGTTAATGATATCAATGGGGCTACGGTTATAACACACATTGTCTTTGATCCAAGTGGGGCATATTTGCTTTTACCAAGTCTTCAAAAAAATGGCGATGGTTATGTCATACCATTTTTTAACCCTACAGATGACCCGCCAGGCATTTCTGTGACAAAGCCTGATGATGTAACATATCGCCAGCTTATGGATGCTATGAGTATTGCACTAAATTATAGTAATCAAGATGAGGCTTCTTATCGTAAAGCACAAATAAGAAGAGGCGAGGCTACCCAAGAGACTAAAAATGCCTATATTGCTTTACTTGAGAGTGCTAAAGGTATGATTGATGTAAATATGAGTGCTGATGGACGCATAGACATTAAAGATAAAATCCGTTCTATCAGCAAAATGAAGATGATGTTTTATGATGATACAACAACTGATTTCTCAGAATCCAAAATCCAAAAAAACACCAATTCCTTGCGTCTTAATGCGAATAATGCCCTAACTATCGACACTCCAGAGGTAAGTTTTTTTAAAGAGATTGATGAGATTATAGATTCTGTGCGCAGGGGGATTTATCGTGCAGGTGCGAAAGACACTTATGGGGAAGATCTACGGAAAAAGGGGATTCAAAATAGCATTGCAGCATTTGATCATTTAAGTGATCATATCGAGCGCATTATCGCGCTTAATGGCTCTCATAGCAAAACTTTTGAGAATGCCATCCATAGAAATGAAGTTTTAAAGACTCAAATCGAAGGGCTAAAAGGTGAAAATATAGGCACGGATATTGCAGATACTTATAATAAATTCTCAAACCTCACACACAACCTCAACGCTGTAATGAACTCGACAAGCAAAATCAATCAACTATCTTTGGTGAATTATTTATAAGCACATATATAAAGTTAAATCTCAAGCATTAAAACACCTTAGATTCTAGAAGAATCTAAGGCTAGAGTTAAATTTTAAACAAAAAGGAGAGCAACGCACAATAAATGCTAATAGAGGTGGGAGTTACCTTAAATCTATTTATCTAAATGCGTTAGCCGAGCAAAGCAAAACCTGCTCGGCTGGCTGGAATTATAACCAACAAAAATTAATTAAAGTAAATATGTGCATTTAAAACAAATTGCTTAAGCAAAAATAATAAAAATATTAAAAATAACTAAAATAGAATGAAAAGTTTGTGCTATAATCCCTTTCTATAAATTTTCAGGACAGAATCAAACCCCAAAATAAAAGGAATTAAAATGCGTATTTTAATAGTAGAAAATGATGCAGCCTTAAGTGCCGAGCTAGGAGATTTTCTTAACAGACGTGGCTATCAAGCCGATATTGCAGAGAACCTAAAAGATGGTTCTTATTATGTGAGTATCCGCAATTATGATCTTGTCTTGGCGGAATTAAAATTATCCGATGGAAGTAGCGTTGATTTAATCAATGAGATCAAATCAAAATCTCCGCGCGTGCCTGTCATTATTATCGCTACAAAAGCTAAACCAGAGCAAGAAGTCGCCACTTTCAAAAGTGGGGCTGATGACTTCCTTATAAAACCTCTCAATTTTGAAATATTATTAGCTCGTATTGAGGCGCGTTTAAGATTCTGGGGTTCAAGCACAATTGAAATTGACGACTTAATTATCAATCCAGATGAAGAAAAGATCACATATAAAGGCAGAGAAATTGAAGTGAAAGGCAAGCCTTTTGAGGTGCTGACGCATCTTGCAAGGCATAGAGATCAAATCGTCTCTAAAGAGCAACTCCTTGATGCAATTTGGGAAGAACCAGAACTTGTTACACCAAATGTGATTGAAGTAGCCATCAATCAAATCAGACAAAAAATGGACAAACCTCTTGACATCTCAACAATCGAAACAGTAAGAAGAAGGGGCTATAGATTCTGCTATCCAAAGAAACCTCAAGAAGGTTAAAAAGTTATAGCAGACCATCAATCTATAAGGCTAAATAAATGAGGTTTAGCCAAAATGGAATATTATAATTTCTAAAATTAGCCAAAATTCTAGGATTTTAGATTTTTATGCTGGTGTGGTTTAGTTAAGTTTAATCCTCAATCAACTCTACAAAGATAATCTAAATTAACCCATAAATATAGCAAAGGAGGATGAATGGGGAACAGCTTAATGGCTCTCGGATGCTTATTGAAACATTGCATTAGAGGAAGTTGAAGTAATTTTGGCTATCCGGGTGAGCTGTTTTAAATATTTATGATGAAATTTATAAGCAAAAATATCTCAAGCACATCCACGGCACGAGCAAGCTACCATATACGCAGCTGATGGTTATGCGCGCGCTAGTAGCAAAAGCACAAATCCCTTGCGTTGAAACGCTTATGGCTAAAGGCACACTTCAATACGACAATGCCCAGAATCTCGGAATGGTAGGGTATGCACGGAAGTTATGCGGCTAATATGGCGATGTATGAGTGCGATTTGCTTATATCGCTAGGGGACACTGATGATCGCGTCACAGGAAAGGTAAGTGAATTTGCCAAATATGCCAAAATCGCATATAGGGAAAAATTATTGATGTAGATTTCCCTATCATTGGTGATATAAAAGAAATGTGTAAAGAGTTGCTTAACAAGGCAGAGATTGATCCAAGCCACTATGAACAATAGCGCTCTAAAAGAATATGCTAAAAAACAACTCTTAAGATAAAACCTCGATGGATCATAAAAGAGCTTAGCAAAGAGCTGAAAGATAATGCGATTATCGCGACAGATGTCGGACAGCACAAATGTGGGCGGCGCAATTTTATAATTTTTCTTATCCTAGGGAATTTATAACAAGTGGTGGCTTGGGCACGATGGGATTTAGATTCCCAGCGGCAATGGGCGCGTATTATACAAATCCAAAAAAAACAACCATCAACATCACAGGCGATGGAAGCATCTTAATGAACATCCAAGAGTTAACAACTTGCGTGCAATACCAAATCCCTGTAATCAATGTAATTTTAAACAATAACTATTTAGGAAGGTGCGCCAGTGGCAGACCTTTTTTTATGATGAGAGATTCTCTCACGTTGATTTAAGCTTCCAGCCAGATTTTGTAAAGCTTGCAGAATCTTTCGGTGGCATTGGCTTTAAAGTGGAAAAAGCAAGATTTTATTCCCGCACTTCAAGAAGCGATAAAAAGCAAAAGGATTTGCCTTATTGATGTAATCATCGATAGATTTGAGGGTGTCTTGCCGATGGTCCCAGGTAGCAATGCGCTTAATAAAATAATCTTAAAACAGGAAATATAATACAAGAGCGAAAAATAATTGCTGTAACAGTATAAATAAACATAACGTTTTGGCTAGAATCTCAGGGCTTTTGCCGGTAGAGGCTATAATATAGAATCTCTAACCGTAGCACCAATACCTGATTCTAACCTCTCTAGAATCACGATTACCACGCAAAGAGATTCTAAAGTCTTAGAGAACAAATCATCAAGCAGCTCCACAAGCTTATCCCTGTGCTAACAGTGAGTGATAATGATGATTTTTTAGAAAAAGAAACTACACTGATAAAATCAGCATAAATGAAGATCTAGCTTCAATAGAAGCGCTAGCCAAGGCTTATAATGGCAAAATCGAAAATGTCAATAAATACATCGTCGTCGTTGCTACCAAAAAACCGCATCGCATCACAAGCTTAATAAGGCTATGCAGAAATTCAATCCAAAAGAGATTTTACGCAATGGTGTCATCGCGATGGAGCACTACCAGGAATCTACCTAACAAATGCGCCTTTGAGGGCATTTACAATGTGCGATAAATCGTTAAATCTATGCAAAGTGCTTGGTCGCTTGCGCCAAAGCAAGCTCTCCACTAATTTGTTATTATTTATCTTGCTTGAAACAACATTTTCTCATCAATCCTTATAATGTTAGATTCTCAATCAAGGCTTTTTGTTTAGGTTTGCTACATCACCCAAAATAAAGCTTTCTTTAGAATTTTTTCAAACCTCCCAAAGCACCGCCATAAAATAAGCTAAAAGCACACTTTCTTTAGTAAATACTAGAAATTTTACTCTTGATTCAGAATCTAAAGATTTTGGATTTTTATTAAATATAAATCGCGATACACCTAACCTTGCAAAATATAGAATCTTAAGTTATAAATTATTTCTGTTTTGATAGAATTTTGCTCGCGATTCACTTGGCTTATAACCATTTAGGGGTGTTAGCTCAGTTGGTAGAGCGCGACGCTGGCAGCGTCGAGGTCAGGGGTTCGACCCCCCTACACTCCACCATTTACCATTCAAAAATTGTCTTTACCTTTTTTAACTCGCCATATTTGACGCTTCTACACTCACCATTCTCAAGCTTAAAGCCAATTTCATTATCTCCCACAGAATCTAGCACAGCCTCAAATTCGCTCCTATCCATAAGCCGCACATTCACCTTCTCACCAAGCGAGAATCTAAAATGTCTTGGTGTCTTTAACACCCGTTCCACACCTGGAGAACTCACTTCAAGGATATAGGATTCTGTCATTATATCTTTAACATCTAAAAATGGAGAGATGACCTCTGATACAAGCTGGCATTTATCAAGTGTTGTGTGCCCATCATTTGCAACAATGCTAACGCGCAGAATGTGGCTGTCATTCTCCCTAATAAAGCTTACATCATAAAGCTTGCAATCAAGCGAAGCAATGATAGATTCTAGCTCAACTTCTAGCTCACTTTGTAATTCTTTAATCATTTACATCCTTTTGCAGGATTATGGAATTTGTAGAATCTATAAGGTTTTTATCTGTGCATTTTTTAGATTCTAGTTTGTCAGATTCTGCATTGATTTGCTTAAAAATCTGGTCTAAATCGGATGCCCTCTGCAAACTCTCATCGATGATAAACTGCAAATGCGGGCATTTAAACCACCCACTATTGTTTAAAATATACTCTTTTAAAATCCCCTCTGCCTTTTTAAGCAAGCCTAAAACCTCTTGCTTATTTTGTAAATCCGCTTGAATGAATACTTTAGCATTATATTTGCCTTTAGAGCATAGCACATCTAGCACATTCACATTATTTATACGATTATCATTTAAAGTGCTTATGGCTTCTATGAGAAGCTCTTTTAGCATCGATTGGGTTCGCTCTAGTTTGATTGACATTTGTCTATCTTTAAATCTTAGATTGTTTGTGCCTTTTGCACTTCGATAAATGTCTCAAACACATCTCCAACCTTAATATCATTATACCCCTCAAGCATAATTCCACACTCATAGCCTTTAGCCACTTCTTTAGCATCATCTTTAAACCGCTTCAAACTTGCGATAACTCCTGTGTGAATCACTACTCCATCGCGTATTAAGCGCACTTTGATTCCTCTTTTAATCACACCATCTGTAACCATACATCCAGCAATTGTGCCAACCTTTGAGACAACAAACGTTTCCCTAACTTCTGCTTGTCCAGTGTTTTCTTCCTCTACAAGTGGCGACATAAGCCCAGAAATTAGTGCTTTAATATCATCGATTAAGTCATAAATCACAGAATAAGTTTTAATCTCTACGCCAAGTTCTTTTGCTTTAGTTTTCACAATTCCTGTAGGTCGCAGTCCAAATCCTAGAATCAAGCAATTTTTACTCGACCCAGCTAATGTGATATCACTCTCGCTTATACCGCCAACCCCAAAGCCAATGATATTGATCTCCACTTCATCATTATTAAGCTTAATTAGACTTGATTTTATTGCCTCTAAGCTTCCTTGTGTGTCGGCTTTAATGATTAAAGGCAGGGTTTTAAGCTGTCCTTTTGCAACCATTTCACTTAATTCATCAAAAGAAACTTTTGTGGATTTACTTAATTCTTTTTGGCGCAAGTATGTTGCTAATGTTTGTGCCTTCTCTCGTGCGATAGAATCATTTTCTACAGCAACCAATGTGCTACCAGCATTTGGCACTTCTGAAAGCCCCGTTACTAAAGCCACTCCTGAAGGCATAAGCTCATTTATGCTTCGTCCTAAATCATCTACCAATGCACGTATGCGCCCATAGGCAGTTCCTGCATAGATCGGATCACCAACTTTTAACACCCCCTGCTTTACGATAACTGTCGCTACTGGTCCAAGCCCCTTTTGCACGCTTCCTTCTAAAACTATAGCTTGTGCGCTTGCCTTAGGAGAGGCTTTAAGCTCCATAACTTCAGCTTGCAATAAAATCGTCTCTAATAATGTATCTATACCCTCGCCACTTTTAGCAGAAATAGGGATAAATTCATACTCTCCGCCCCAATCATTTGGCATAAAGCCAAGCTCAGCACATTCTGCTTTAAGCTTATCAGGGTTTGCGTTTTCTTTATCCATTTTATTCATTGCGATGATAATTTGCACATTTGCGGCTTTAGCGTGATTTAGAGCTTCTATTGTTTGAGGCTTTACGCCATCATCAGCAGCAATCACTATGATTGCGATATCTGTAACTTGCGCTCCCCTACTTCGCATCTCGCTAAAAGCTTCGTGCCCGGGTGTATCAATGAAGCTTATATATTTACCATTTTTTTGCACCATATAAGCGCCAATGTGCTGTGTGATCCCTCCAGCCTCTCCATTCGCTATGCGCGTATTGCGGATTTTATCCAAAAGAGAGGTTTTTCCGTGATCGACATGCCCCATAATCGTAACCACAGGCGGGCGCTCTTGCAAATCCTTCTTGTCAATTACTTCTTCTTGCACCTCTTGTTCTTGAGCTTGAATTGAGACTTCTATCTTAAACTCTTCTGCTAGAATCTCGATGGCATCTTTATCTAAAAAATCATTTTTCGTAACCATAAGTCCAAGGCTAAAAAGCGTCTTAATCACTTCTGTGAGACTTCGTCCAGAAATATCAGCGAACTCATACACGCGTATCTCTTCAGGGATCACAATCGCACTTTTGGCGACTTTATTAGATTCTGTGATTTGCTTTGGTGGTTTTTTGCGTCTGCTTCGGCTAATGGAACGATTCTCATTCATCCAAGGATTTTTACGCTGGATTTTAATGCGATCAGTTAGATTCTGACGTGCTTCGTTCTCTTTATCCTCATCAATAATCTCGCGCTCATTTAAATCAAAAAGCATAATTTCATCTTGGTCTTCATCATCTTTGCTTTGGGCTTGAAAATCACGCTCTATGATATCTAGCTTTTGTCCTGTGTTGTGCTTTTGAGCGACTGGTTGCTTTTTTGCTTTCTTGGGTTTTTTATAAGATTCCTTTATCTCATCATCTTGCGCATCGCGCATTATTTCTTGGATGGAAGGTGCATATTGTGGCTTTTTAGAGATTTTAGTATCATTAGATTCTGGCTTTGAATTTTTATCGTTTTTACGCACAATGCGAATACCAGAACTGCGTGGCAATAGAGAATCTTTGGGTTTTTCATCAGCCAGATTAGAATCTAAAGTGGGCTGTGTGTTGGTTTTAGGTTTTGTAGATTTAGAATCAGGCTTTACGGATTTTTTAGAGTCTTTAGATTCCTTGGGTGCTTTAGCTTTGGTGGTTTTAGTAGATTTTTTAAGGGCTTTTTCCTTGGGCTTTGGCATTTTATTTTCGCCTGTGGTGATATAAGTATAAATATATTCTGCGACCTCGGCACTCACTGAACTTGTGGCATTTCTGGCATTGATGCCCATTTCTTTAGCTTTTTCTAGCACATCCTTTGAGGACATTCCCGCTTCAGCTGCGATCTCTGAAATCTTTATTTTTTCATCCATCTATCTGCAATCTCCTGAATTTCTATAATATGTTTTGGTTTGGGTTTTGATTTTTTAGAACGACTTAATCCTACTATGATTCTTTTTTCATTCTTTAGGCACTCTTGGCAAAAATAAAAGCTCCTCTTCATTCCACTAAAAACCTTGATGCTATCCTCATCATAAATAAGCCGCAACAACTGCGATTGTAAGAATCTTTGATGACAGCCCACACACATTCTCACAGCCCGATTAGAATAAAGCATTTTTCTTCTCATTATTTAATCGCGCCATTTTAGCATTAAATTTAAAAAATAGCCATAAAAACACCCAAAATATGCCAACTTTCTTTAGCCAGAATCTAACAAGAATCAAATGCTATGAAAATCACAATTGGTAATTATGGCTGTGTCTGTAGATTGTGTGGATTATAGGTGCAGTTTTGGCAAAGACTCTCTATGGCTTTATAATTCTTAAAGCCCTCTTTTATCGCGATTGCTCGGCTTGAATTTAGGATGCTTTTTAGGTTTTTGGTTTTTAGATTCCCTAAATTTATCACTCCTTGTGCATCGATACAGCAAGGCACAACAACGCCATTGCTTAAAATCCCAATTTGCTCCTTTAGCGCGTGGCATTTTTTAGATTCTAAATTTCGTTTTAGAATCTTAGGATTCTTGGTGCTAGATTCTAGGAAATTTAAATTTTGGCTAGATTCTGCGTTAGAATCCGAAATCTCAAGCTCAAATCCAGCCCATATAAAACTCTTTTTCACCACCAAAAATGCCTTTTGCCAAAGTTTAATGCGCCCGCGCGTAAAAATCCTCTGTTCTTTTTGCAAATCAAACGCACAAAATATCTCATTTAATTTATTTTTATCCTGCAACAATCTCTCATCTTGGATTCTAAGATTCAAAAAACATTGTGGATTTTGCTTGTGGAAAAGTGCAAATTCACACACATTCTCTAAATAATTTGGAATCTTATTATTCTCATCAAACCCCGCTTCAAGCGAGATTGAAATCTGTTTGATTGGCGGAGATACAAGAAGCGAGAAAGAATGCTTGTGCAAATATGCACCACTTGTTACAAGCTCAATTCTTGCACCATTTTGCTTTGCAATTGTTAGATAATCGCTTAGATTTTCTAATTTACAAGGATCACCTAGAATGTGCAGGGCTATTGTTTTTGAAAATTTCAGTGCTTCAGTGATAGCTCGTGCAAAAAGATCTAGTGGCATAACTCCGCGCTTATTTTTTGGTGTGTGGCAAAATGAGCAATTAAGCCCACAAATATCGCTTATCTCGATATAAATTTTTTTCATTTAGAGATTTATTTTAGGCAGAATCTCACATAAATCTTTAGTCTCAATGATGATATTTGCTTGGCTTTTAAGCACTTCTTTAGCACAAAATGCCACGCGCACATCCGCATAAGCAAACATACTTAAATCATTTGCACCATCACCCACAACCATTGTCTGCGCTCTTGTGATGTTTAAAAGCGATTGTAGTAATAACAATTTGCGTCCTTTAGAATCTGAAAACATCATATCGCCGCCAACTTGTCCGCTTAAAGCCCCATCTTTAGAATGCAAAACATTGCTAAAATCCGCATCTAATCCTAGAATCTCTCTAAAATGATTTGTCGCAAAGCTAAAGCCTCCGCTAAAGCAAACAACCTTAATTCCGCGAGCCTTTAGAGAATCTATGCATTTCTTCGCTCCAGTCATTAAAGGCAGATTCTGACAAATCCTAATCGCATCAGATTCTCTCATTCCTTTTAGCAAGCTAACGCGCTCTATCAAGCTTTCAAAAAAATCAAGCTTGCCTTGCATAGCCTTTTTCGTTATCGCGCTAACTCGCTCATATACACCAAACTCAAGTGCTAGCACATCGATAGTCTCGCCATCCATCAATGTAGAATCAAAGTCAAAAACGGCTAGTTCGATATTCATATTATTTAATATTTTTAGTTCGCACTATTTGCAAAATCCTATAGAATCTACTTCATTTGTGCAGCAACTTCAGTAGCAAAATCCTCGCTTCTTTTTTCGATTCCTTCACCTAGCTCAAATCTCACATATTGAGTAATTTTAATCTCATCATTTAATTCGACTGATTTTTGGGCTAAAACTTGTTGTATTGTCTTTTTATCATCCATTACAAAAAACTGCCCCAAAAGCGTCAATCTCTGATCAATTAGCGTATTATCCGCGATGAAGCGCTCAATTTGCCCGGGGATAATCTTATCCCAAATAGCCTCTGGCTTACCTTGCTTTTTAAGCTCCTGTCGTAATTTTTCTTCTTGCTTTTTAAGCACATCTTCGCTTAACTCACAGCGACTTATAAATTCTGGAATGTGCTTTAAAGGCTTGCCTAATCGCTGTAATTCTTCATTTTCTTTTTTAAGCTCTGCGATGAGGGCAACTTTTTCTTTTTGGATGAAGTCTTTATCAAATGCGCTGTAGTGTAAAACTTGAGGCTTCATCGCGGCTGCGTGCATACAGATGTTACGAATTAGCTCAGCGATTTTATCAGTGTTGGCTTGGTTTTTAAACTCAGCAGATATTAAAACCCCCACGCGTCCGTTAGAATGCACATAGCCATTGACAATTGCATTTTGTGGCACTTCTATTGTGCTCACGCGGCGCACAACGATATTTTCTCCGATTTTTGCAATCTGACTTTTTAGATAATCATCAAAGCTTTGAGAATCTATATTTTTAGAGGCAAGCACACTAACATCAGATATAGCACATTCAAAAGCTAGATTTGTGCTTTTAGAAACTAAATCTTTAAAGCCTTCATTTTTCGCTACGAAATCTGTCTCGCTGTTGATTTCTATCAAAGTGGCTTTCTTGCAATCTTTGGCGACTTTGACAGAGATCGTTCCCTCGCAAGCCACTCTATCAGCCTTTTTAGCGGCTTTACTCAAACCCTTTTCACGCAAATATTCAACCGCTTTTTGTAAATCACCATTTGTCTCAACTAATGCCTTTTTACAATCCATCATCCCTGCATCAGTCATTTCACGAAGCCGTTTTACAAGCTGCGCGCTAATTTCTGCCATTTTATTCTCCTTTTTCTTGTGATTCTTCTTGAGAATCTTGCTTCATTAACTCTTCTTGCATCGCTTCTTCAAGCACTTCTTGTTTTTCTTCTGGTGTGGCAGGAACACTATCTTGTGCACTGGAATCTAAAGTAACTTCTCCGCTTTCACCATTCATCTCACGCCCTTCAATAATTGCTTCTGAGATTTCTTTACAAAAAAGCTGAATTGAGCGGATCGCATCATCGTTCCCCGGCACTGGGTAATCCACATTATCAGGATCGCAATTTGTATCAAGAGGTGCGACGACAGGGATTCCAAGCCTGCGCGCTTCAGCAACAGCAATTTTTTCTTTAACCACATCAATCACAAAAAGCATATCTGGTGCTTTTTTAAGATGGCGCACACCGCCAAGATATTGTGTTAGCTTCTCTTTTTTACGCAAAAGCATTAGTTTTTCTTTTTTCGTGAGCAAATCAATTTGCCCACTAGATTCCATTTCTTCGATAATTTCAAGCTTGCGCACAGATCGCTTAATCGTGCTAAAATTCGTAAGCATTCCACCAAGCCAGCGGTAATTCACATAAGGGACATTAATTTTTTGAGCGTATTCTTTAATCGTCTCGCTTGCTTGCTTTTTTGTCCCTACGAACATAATTGTTTTACCTTCTGCAGCAGCATCTTTGACGATGTTATAAGTGTAGCGAAAATAACGCAAGGTCTTTTGTAGGTCGATGATGTGAATGTTTTTACGCACGCCAAAAATAAATGGCTTCATTTTTGGATTCCATCTTCGCGTCTGATGCCCGAAATGCACGCCACATTCAAGTAAGTCTTTCATAGTTACCATAAGATTCTCCTAAAGTTTGGTTTATCCTCCATACCCCTTAACACAGCCGTTTTAAAACTATGCAACACAAAAAGGATTGGTATGTGTGAATTGTTAGAATCTTGGGTTCTAGAATCTTTTAGAATTTTTGGAATCTAGAACCTAAGATCTAAAACGCGAGATTCTAGCGCAAAAATCATAATTTTTGGCTTAAGCCTACATTATTGGCATTCCTTGTATGTCAAGAATATATCCTTTTTGTGGCTTGTCGGATTCTGTATGGATAAAAATCCCTCTATCCAAATTCCTATAAATCACCTCATAAAATCGCCCAACTTTGCGTAAAATCTGAATATCATAATTAGATTTTGGCGGGATGTTAGCGATAATTTGTGCATTAGTTTTAGGCTCGTAATAGAGTGTCACAAAATCTTGATTTGGATCTTGATTTTGATTAAAAAGCTTTAAGTGGTATTTATCATCGCTAATGCTTAAAAGCACGCTAGAATCTTGCCCTCCTACTTGTCCGTATAAAAAAATCTTGCCATTGATGTAAGCAAAACTTTTAATATTTACTAAAGGCTTATTTAAATCAGGAATAGCAATGGGGATTTTGCGCCAATTTTGCAAATCTTTTGTCACAAAAATCGCTTCAATTTTTGCATAAGTCCCCATAGATGATTTCACATAGCCTAGAATCAATCCATTATCTGCACCGATGATATGTAAATCTTTCGCATTTGTAGGGTATGTGAAAAACCGCTCAGGCTTTAGAGTAGAATCTAGAATCCCATTTACCGCATAGATTCCGTGTTGTTGTGCTACATAAAGCGTATCTCCACTTACAAAAAGCCTTTGTGCGCTACTTAAGGGTTTATTATTAAAATACAATGCTTTAGAGTTCATTTGCCATTGTGTGCCATTATCAAGATGATTGCAAACAATGATTCTATCTTGATACACAAGCACATCTTGTGGGTTTTGAATATGTGTCGTGCCCTTTAGCCACTCGCCCCGCCGTCCTAACAAATACAAATCTTTTTGATTCAAAAACGCAAATATCCTTTCTCCGCTACTATAAAGGCGGATTTTTCGTGCATTAGCAAATGTGAGATTGGGTAGAAACCTGCTCCATTCTTGTGCATTTTTTGAGAGAAACATCTCGCCTTGATTATTCACGCCTAAAAACTGCCCCTTATGATAAATTACAGATTGCAAAATTAAATTCGTGTCTTTTGTGTTTTCTTCCATATCACTAGATTCTGGATTTAACACTTGCGTAGCACTAGGGTCTGGTATAGATTCTACAAATTTTGGTTTAAGCTTTGCAAACCCACTTGTATCTAGCGAGATAAAACTCTCAAACTCCCCATAAGATTCTAGCCTAGAATCTATCAAAATATTATTGCCATAGCTTATGGCGTATTCTTGCAAATGGCTTGCAATAAGTCGAATCCCTCTTGGTAGATTTAAAAACATTCCCTCATACTGCACTAAATCCAGCGCGAAAAACATTCCATTATACAAACTAATTATGCACTCATCGGTGGTGCATCTATCAAGCTGGGCTTGCAGAGCCTCACTCATCGATACTAAAGAGGATGCCATACTCGCACTTGGGGTCTTTGAATAATACTCGTTTAATCGCTTCATAAAGCGATCTTTGCTTTGTTGTAAATCTGTGATATAAATCGATTTCAATGTGATGCTTTGTGAATTCTCCATATCTTCTAGCACGCTTGTAGAATCTATGTATTCACCTTGCGTAATATCGCTTGGAGAATCTGGAATGTTTTGTGTGTTATTGGTTTGTAAATGCGCTAAATTGATGACAATTTCTTCTTGTGTGTGGTTTTGGCTTGGGATCTTATTAACACAGCCAGATATAAGAGCCATAAAAGCAAAAAGCGCAATAAATACATTTATATTTTTCATTATCTCTCCTTAAATTAAAAGACAATTCTACTATTTTTGACTAAATTTTATAACACAACTTAAATCTTTTTAATTACTGCTTAAACATCTTTGCTAAAGCCTCTAAAATCTGCTACAATCCCAAATCATTTTCACATAAGAAGTAAAATGATCTGGAGGTAAAATGACTGGACATATATTTTTTGGCTGTGATGATAACTACATCAAATATTGTGCTGTAAGTATTGCAAGCATTGTTTTAGCTACTCAAACTTCAAGTATTTCTAATGAAAATTCTTTAATGGGGGGGGGGGCAGATAAACTCTAATGCGCCTTCAACCCCTAAAAACTCCAAAGATTCTCACTCCACACAAAATCTAGCACAAAGCCCAAGCAACCCCGCCCAAAATCTAAGCGACATAGCAAGCTTCCACTTTCACATTATTTACGACTCCATCTCACCGCGTAACCTCACTAAACTCCGCACCCTAGAATCTAACCTTAATGAAATCTTTCCTCTAAGTATTTCTTTGCATCAAATCACAAGTGAGGATTTTAGTGATCTCACGCCTTGGGGTGAGAAAGGGAATTTTAGTGCGTATTTTCGGCTTAAGCTTGGAGACTTTATAGATTCTAGTATGGAGAAGATTTTGTATTTGGATACGGATATTATCGCGCTTAGCGATATGCGAGAGATTTTTGGCATAGATTTAGGCGAAAATTTCGCGGCTGTAGTGAGAAACTCTGTCATTTATGATGAGAAGCGATTAGCGCACTTTCTAATGCCGCCAAGCAAGATTGAAAGCTACTTTAACTCTGGAGTTATGCTCATCAACACAAAGAGATTTAAAACCCTCAATCTCTCACAAATCAAATCTTTCCCAAGAGGTGGTTTACCTGATCAGGACTTCTTAAATTATATGTTTGGAGAGAACATTAAGCTTTTAGATTTTAGCTGGAATCTGCAGTGGATTGATGAGCGGTTTTTACACTTTAGTAATGTAACAAAGGCTGTGAAAAATACTACAAAAGCCCTAGCAAAGATTCCAAAAAATCCAAATAAAAAGCCTCCAAACCTTGAGACTATGGAGGCAAAAATTTTAGAATCTAAAGATATTTGTGCTTACAGCTATGAAGAGTTTTCTAGCGCACTTAAATCCCCAAAACTCGTGCATTTTATCATCTACAAGCCTTGGCATAAATATATGATGCATCAATACTCCTACATAGAATCTAGCAATAAATTTATTACACATCCTTTGGCTAATGAGTGGTTTAAAATCGCGCGCAAGACAACATTTTACAAGGATATTATGTTGTTTTATTATAAAGCTGCCTTGCGCTTTGCTTTGGGATTCTATATAAGACATTATATGCCTAGATTCTATGGAATCTTAAAAAAGATTAAATCACTCAAAACCCAAAGGCAATGAGTGGTTTAGATGTTGTAAAATCTATGCTTGATCAATCGCTTCTAAAACGCATAGCGCAAATCAGCAAAGAAACTTCTACCCGGTGCGTAAAGATAGCTATATCCTGATGTTTTATCGACATTGCTAGAATTGATATATGCAAAATACGCACTATCAAATAAATTTCTCACGCCCACACTTAAAGAAAAATCCCCAAATCGACAATCCACTCCCAAATCTGTCAAAATATACGCATCAATATCATTATATCCTGCATCTTTTTGCGCTCCTACAAAGGAATTATTCATCCATATACCAAAGTTTCTAGAAATGTCATAATTTATCCCAAGGGTTGCCTTATAATTACTGACATAAGGGATAAGCTTGCCTGCCATATCGATATCATAGTAATAATTTGTGTTCTTTAGGATTCTAGCATCGATATAAGTGAGACTCTCGCTTAAGCGCAGTTTTTGGCTAAAAAGCCTCTCTTCTAAGAATAGCTCCACACCAACCCTTCCTGTGAGATCATAATTTCCATAGCCTTTATAGCTACTTGTGCCGTGTGCTGCACCATAGCAATAAAGCTCATTTTCCGTGAGCGTGTAAAATAATGCTGCAGAGATTGAAAGCCATTGCAGTGGGGTAAGCTTTGTGCCTATCTCAAAGGTATTATAATATTCTGTCTTTAAGCCATTAGTGCTGGCTACGGCACTTGGACCGGGATTAAGATGCCTCGCTCGTATTTTGCATAGATACTAGCATTATTTGAAATTTGAATTTTTGGCGTTATCTCTAAAGCGTAATTATGGCGATAAGTATCTAAATCCTCTTTTTTTGGGTAATTAGGTAGCTGATATCCGCTTATAATTATCGTTTGATGGTTTTCTAAATAGTAATAGGCATATTCATAGCGCGCCCCACTAGTAAGAGAGAATCTATCAGTAAAGTTATATTTATCGATAGCATAGAGTGCATTAGACCATTTATGACCTTGTGCAATTATTGGATGATAGTATGTGCCATTTATATCCATAATTTGCGTATTATCATTATAGTTCCAGATAGAATCTAGCCCCACTATAATGTTATTTTTATCGGTTTTATGCTCGTATTTAAGCTGGATTCCAGCTCTTTGATCTTCAAAGTAAGAGCCTGTTTGGGAGAAACTATCATACCAACTGCCACGACCATTATATTCATAATAATATCCACCAACATAATCGACATATTTATTTTTATAGTAATGATAGAAAGCCTTAGCTTGAAAGCTATCATTATCAGTGATTTTATAATCATAAGTCAGCACAGAATCTATTCTGTTTTGAAAAGTGTTGCTGTGCCTTCGCCTTGATTATAGCGCTTTGATACAGAGGGGGCATTATTTACATCATTACCCGAGCCAATGATAAATAACAAATTTGGCGATGAATTGATAAGTCCGCTAAAATAACTTGCATCAAAAGATAAACTCTGCTTATCATTGATATCCCAAGTGAGATTTCCACTGATATTTCCTCGATTGCTCTCATCACCTACGCGATAGCCGTATTTATAAAGATAACGCCCACTTATAGTGTAGTAAAGATTATCAAGAATCCCCACCAAATCTTGCATCGACATTCGCTTCAGAACCAAAGATCTTGTAATCTCCGCTATATCCAGGGCTAGAAGTAAAGCCGGGCAAACCAGAATAGCTTATACCTATGCTTGGGCTAAAACTCTCATAGCGCTTCTTTGTAATGATGTTAATAACCCCGCCCTTAGTGCCATTTCCATACATTACGGCACCACCACCGGGTAGAATCTCGATGCGCTCAATATCACTTGGAGATATGGTATCAAATGGCATAACGCCGTGAGCTTGATCTTGCATATTGATTTGTGTGCCATTAAGAAGAACTTGTGTGCTGATATTTGCATATTTCCCCTGACCGCGTAAATCTAGATTTGAACCAAGCCCTGTTAGACTTACCCACAAAAGGAATATAATCAAAGATCTCGCCTGTAGTCTTAAAGCCTTTAGATTCTATGAAAGATTTATCGATGATATAGACATTGCGATTAAATTCATCTAATGATGCTTCAAAGCCTTTGGCTACAGCTGTAACTTTATCGATATCGATGTAGCTTTGCTCTTTTGTTTCCTTGGAATCTAGGGAGTCTTGGGTGCTATCTTCTTGTGAATTCTGTAGGGTTTGTGTATCCGCTAAGACTAGAGAGGCAATCAAAGTATATATATAAAAATATCTTTTATTTTTCATTGTATATCCTATATGAAAATTGGCAAGTCTTATAACACTTTAAGTCTTAAAATGATACTAAATCTCATTTTCTATTAAATCAATATGACTCAAATCTCAATCATTCGAGTAAAACTTCGTTGTATAGATTTTGAAAAAATTTACAATACCTTTCAGAACACCTAAAAGACACTGAAAAACAAATTGCAAGATACTTTACAGGTGTGCAAGACAAGAGCTAAAGATAGTGGAAGAGATTTTCAAAAGACAGGCAAGGACTTCAAAAAGATCCTTATAATCCAAAGAACCAAAGCCAGAGAATTTGCAAAAATAAGTTTAGAAAAAGAAGACTAATAACAAAAAGATGAACTTTATTTTAGGCGATAAGAATGTGGCAAAACTTGGCTGGGAATTGGCATTGAGAAATTTTAAGAAAGAATACCATTTAAATGTGCCTTAAAATGTATGAATAGGGCATTATGATACAATAAGCCCTAAAAAATCTAAAGGCTATAAGAATGAAAGAAAAATTTAGTTGCTTGAAATTTATCATAGATTGTTTTATTTGTTTGGGGCTGATGATGTCTAGCATTGTATTTTTTTATCCTATGAGTTGGTTTTTAAACTTATCGTATCATTTTGTTGAAATTAGCCTTTTTTTAGGAATTATTATGCCAAGTATTTTTCAATTTTAGTTTTCAATGTTTTCTACAAATTTTACAAAATAAGTTTGATTGCATCTTGTGCAATTATATTTGTTGTGGCGGTATATATCCAATATGTCGCCAATTACGCTTTTTATAAATAACAAAAGATTCTCTATGCAATATTATGTAACTATTTATATTGACCCAAT
>CBCPND010000062.1:0-8269 GCA_965120395.1 uncultured Helicobacter sp. | reverse complement strand
TTTAAAGCTTTCATTTAATGTGAAGGTTTGCAATGTTTGACCTTTTATTTGTTATATTGTGTAAATGATAGCATTTTTTTATAAATCTGTATTGCTTTTCAAGGGTGCTTCGTGTGGATTATTAAATTGATTTTGCTATTACAAAATGGCAGAATCTAGATTTTGTAAGGTTAGGGCGCTTAACGCGCCTTGTATATTAAAGCTTTTAAAAATCTGCGCAATGAATAAGCATTAGAAATCTGCTTTGAAGGTTACCCAGTAGTTTCGGCTTGGCAGGATTCTCTGATAGCGGTTTAGGTAGCCACTACTACTACTACTACTACCATTACTACTATAAGAAACATAATCCATAAAATCCACATCAAATAAATTATTAACCGCAAAGGTTAGGGCAAATATTTTCTTAATCCTATAAGTCGCTGCGATATCGACTACCTGATAGTCTTTAAAGTATTTTGATTTTAATACATCTCGGTAGTAGATACTGCTTGAGCCGACTTTCGTAGTCGGGCTAATTGGTGTCTCAAACTTCCCGCTCCAGCGGATATAAGCATCAAAGTTTTTATATCTATATGAGGGCTTTAGTGTGACATTGTGTCTTGGGATATTGTTAATTGGTGAGCCTTTAGGCTGATTCTCATCGCTTAATGCTTCTGTATAAGTATAAGCATAGCTTGCATCAAGCCCGAAGCCACCCACAGGCTTAAGCTTAAAGCCAAATTCTGCTCCCGTAACAAGAGATCTAGAGACATTATAGTATTTATATGTTGAGCTTGCTTGTTGCGTTATGATTTGATTATTAAAGTCTGTGTAATATCCGGTTAAGAGTAGCTCTATATACTTCATATCAGCTATCGCGCTTATCTCATAATTCCAGCTAGATTCTGGCTTAAGGTCTGGATTCCCACAATAAGTGTTTCCACGAGAAGTATAGCAGCCATCCATTGTTTGAGTTAGGCTTCCTGCTAGCATACCGCTTGAGATTCCGGCTTTAAGTGTGAGCCAGTTTGTCGGATTATAGTTGAAGAAAAGCCTTGGATTTAGCGCTGGGCTATAAGAATCGCTAAAGTTCGCCCTCAAGCCAAAGGTCGTAGTAAAGTAGCGATTGATGATGTATTGCCCTTCGCCAAAGAGTGCGAATTGATTCCTGTGGATATTCCTAGCAGCCCCAGAGGCAGAAGTGTTATACATCGTATCATAGAAGTAGTAAATCCCGCCATTAAAGATAACCGCCCCGAATCTATTAAGGTCAAAATCGTTGTTATAGGTTGTCTGATATACGACTTGCTGATTGATTCTATCTCCTGGCCAATTGATAGAAGTCCCCTTATTAGCACCTGTGCTTACGCCATTATGCCCCGCATAAGCATTATAAGCATACTGCACATAGCTTGAGAGATTCCCCCAAGCGTATTTACCCTCGTGGCTTAAGGTGGAGCCTATTTTTAAGAGATCTGCTACTACAGTTGTGTGACTACTAGATGTATTAAGCGAGCCCATACGACCTTCATAAACATCAGCATCCAAATAGATATAATCCCTCTTTGTAGCCACATAGCCTAGTCTAAAGCCAGCATTTACTTGATATGAGCCAGTAGAGGAGTGCGTGGCATAAGGGTTAGAGTTGATTTGAGTGGGAGTAGTAAAGGCATTTTGTTCGTTGTCTTTATAGCTAACCCTTGCATTGAAAAAAAGCTTATCTTTCTTAATAGGAGTGCTTATGTAGGCATTACCTCCATACATATTGCCCCATTCAGAATCCGGCTCAAAAAAGTCCGCTTCTAGCTGGAATCCTGAGTGGAATTCATTATCCATTTTTTTTGTGATGATGTTAATCACCCCGCCCATCGCTTCAGAGCCATAGATGATAGAAGCGGGACCGCGGATAACTTCTATGCGCTCTATCATAGAAAGCGGTGGTATAAAAGATGTGGTATTCCCCATAGCAGAGCTTATAAAGCTACTAGTGGTATTCTGTCTCTTGCCATCGATTAGGATTAGCGTATAGCTAGAGCTCATCCCGCGCATAGAAATGGTGCTTTGCCCAGTCTTATCCTTCTCAGTATAGACACCCGGGACATCTTGCACTGCATCACCGATGTCACGGATCGGGCGCGTCATAATCTCTTCTTTTTCTATAACTGTAATTGTCGCTGGAGCGTCTTTAATATCTTGGGCGTAACCTGAGGCAGTTACGACTTGCTTAGAGAGCTCGTAGGATTCTGTGGGGTCATTGGAGTCTGATTTAGAGGATTGCGTCTTTTTGGATTTTGATTTGTTAGATTCTGTTTGGCTAGAATCTGTGATGTATGGATTACCTAAAGAGATGTCATCTCCCGCAACTTCTGCACTTGCTAGCAGTGGCACTAAAGCTAAAACAATTGTTTGAAAGCTTTTAAATTTTGCCATTTTATGCTGCTCCTTTCTTATGGTAAGTTAAAGAATTATTATTAAACAAGAAAGCTTAATGTTACATAAAATAAGAATCATTTTTAAAATAAAGATTCAATTGGTATCACAGATAAGCCTAGCTTTGCTATGCGTGTAATTTAGGGTTTGACGCAATCAAGGTGGGTTCTAGAATGTATAAAAAGCTAAAAAGCATTGCAATGCAACAAATCAAGGATTCTAGCTTGACAAGCAGCGCGCGTTGAGAGATATTTGGTTTTATTTTATGAGTTTAAATTTATGAATCAAACCAAAAGAAGCACAAGAAAATAATGTGCCCTATGTGTTTGCTTCACAGAATCTAATGTCGAGCATTTATCATCTTTTTTATCACTACTTTACACATCAAGAATAAAAAGCGCACAACGCCATAAATAATGTAAAGACTTAAAGCCCCGCATAAAATCTCAACATAAAGCCTTGAACTAACAATAAGTGCAATAGCAACGAGTAAAACAATAAAAATCTTTAGATTCCATTTGATTTTCTTAAAGCTTGGATAGCGGATATTGCTTACCATAAGAATACTGACAAAAAAAGCCAATAAAAGTAAAACATAGCTATATGAAGGTGCAAAAATCACATATCTAATATCAACCAAAATCCACAACGCAATAATTACTGCTGCTGAAGGGATTGGCAAGCCAATAAAAGAATGTGGATCAGAATCTGAAGTTGTGATATTAAAGCGTGCTAATCGTATCGCACCAAAGATCACAAAAAGCGCACAAGCAAAGATTCTATACAAGCCATACGCGCCATCAAAGCCATAATTTGCTCCAATAGTTGGGATGTAATAATACACCAACATCGCAGGAGCTACTCCAAAAGCAACAACATCGGCTAATGAGTCGAATTCTATGCCAAACTTACTTGAAGTGTTTGTAAGGCGTGCGACTCTTCCATCAAGCCCATCACACAACATCGATAAAATAATAAACCAAGCCGCTAATTCAAAAGAAGAATTAGAAGCAAACATAATGCTTACAATTCCGCAAAAAATACTTGTCGCTGTAAAA
Organism: uncultured Helicobacter sp.; assembly: GCA_965120395.1. Taxonomy (GTDB): domain Bacteria; phylum Campylobacterota; class Campylobacteria; order Campylobacterales; family Helicobacteraceae; genus Helicobacter_B. Next base: position 4,802 of record CBCPND010000062.1, on the reverse strand, counting down.
AAATTAGGCAAGATATAAAGTGGATTTACATTATTCATTTTACATATCCTATGATGCTTTGTCCTGCTAAAATTCTATCTCCTATTGAAATGTTTAAGTTAGCAAGTGGTTTTAAAAGATTAACTTTCACTTCCCCTGTTTTTAAAAATCCAATGCGCTCACCAATAAAGAAATTCTCTCCTTTAAAATGTGAGACCTTAAAGAGTCTGGGTGATAAGACAATCTCAAAAGACGCAGTTTTTAGTGTGATTTGCTCATTAAGCTTATTTGCTAATGGTGAAAAATGAAGCAATAAGCCTGATTTTTTGGTGATTTTAAGGCTTTTGCACTCAAGCGGTGCTCTTAAAAATCCACAATCAAAAAAACGCACTTTTATGGTGATGTTACATTGCCTCTCTTCTTGATTGATGTCAATAACCTCGCCATCAATTGGAGCTAGAATTATATTTTTTTCTTTATTTGGAACGCGCTCTGGATTCCTGAAAGCCCAAACCCAAGCGCCAAGTCCAATTATCCCAAGAAAAATTCCAAACGAGAAATTACAAAAATAACAAAACAAAATCCACGCACCAAATGCGATAATCCCATTTCTAGATTCTTTTGCTAGTATGTGTATCATATTGCTCCCCTTATCTAAGTTTAATCTTAATTTATGTTTCTTGCACCTCTTCTTCATCCTCTTTTACAAGCTTTGAGGGCAAATTATTTGCCTTTTCAAAATCTTGAATGATTTCTCTAACCCTTTGTCCATCAATGACTTCTTTTTCAAAGAGTTCTTTTACCATTGCTTCAATCGCATCATTATAGTCTTTAAGAGTTTGCTTCACATTCTGGAATCTAACATCAAGCGTCTTGCGCACGAAGCTATCTACGCTCTCAGCGGTTTTCTCGCTAAATTCTCGTGCACTGTTAAAACCCCCTCCTAAAAACGCATTGCGTTGCTTTTCTAGCACCATTAAGCCATTCTCATCGGTCATTCCATAATAGCTAATCATTGCTTTTAAAATATCTGTAGCACGTTCTAAATCATTACTAGCACCCGTTGAGATTTCCCCTAAGAATACATCCTCGGCAGCCCTTCCACCTAAAAGCACATCAACTTCTGCTAGCAATTCGTGCTTTTGCACAAGGTATTTGTTTTCCTCTGGAGTGTTTAGCGTATAGCCTAATGCTGCCATTCCACGCGGGATAATTGAGACTTTATTTACTTTGGAAGCGCCTTTTGTCATCTCAGCAATCAAAGCGTGTCCGCTTTCGTGATAAGCGACAATTTTCTTTTCTTTTGGTGAGATTCTGCGTGATTTTTTCTCTAATCCTGCGATACCTCGCTCAACTGCTTCTTTAAGGTTGGCTTGCGAGACTTGTTTTTGATTGTTTCTACCTGCTAGAAGTGCAGCCTCATTGATTATATTTGCCAAATCCGCGCCTGCTAAGCCCGCAGTAAGCTTAGCTATCTCTTCTAAATCCACATCGTTGGCTAATTTTACAGATTTTATATGCACCTTTAGAATTTGCACTCTGCCATTAAAATCTGGCTTATCAACAAGCACTTGCCTATCAAAGCGCCCCGGTCTTAAGAGTGCTGGATCAAGCACTTCAGGGCGATTTGTCGCAGCAAGCACGATCACAGGCGCATTTTCACTGCCAAAGCCATCCATTTCAGCCAAAAGCTGATTAAGTGTCTGTTCCCTCTCATCATTTCCGCTAATTATCCCACCCGCTGCACGAGATTTTCCAATTGCATCAATCTCATCGATAAAAATAATGCTTGGTGCTTCTTTTTTAGCCATTTCGAACAAATCGCGCACGCGACTTGCCCCAAGCCCTACAAACATCTCAATAAAGCTACTTCCACTCATCGAGAAAAACGGCACATTTGCTTCACCTGCCACAGCCTTGGCTAAAAGCGTCTTCCCAGTGCCCGGAGGTCCTACAAGAAGCACACCTCTTGGAATCTTAGCACCTACAGCCGCATATCTATCAGGATATTTTAAGAAATCTACAATCTCTACAACTTCTTCTTTAGCTTCTTCATTGCCTGCCATATCATCAAATTTCACCTTTGGCTTTTCGGCATTGACGAGCTTTTTAGAACCCCCCATTCCAAATATGCCACCACCCATATTTTTTTGCATACGACTTGCTAAAAACATCCAAAGCCCCAAAAACACAAAAATAGGCAAAAGCCAGCTTAATGTCTCAGTAAAGAAGTTTGACTCGCTAAAACCGCCATAAGTGATGTGGTTTTCGTCTAAAAGCTGCACGAGGGAATTATCTGCGACTTTGCGTGCTACATAAGTTATATTAGAATCGTTACTGGTAGCTTTAATAATAGTTTGTCCGATGCTGACATTACTTACTTGTTTATTAGCAATGAGTTGTTTTAGCTCGTAATATTCGATGTTTTTTGTCATGCCACCGCCAAAAGAGCTACTATTAAAGATTCCGACGCTAGAATCTGAGCTTGTAAATTTCACGACAAGCATCGCTATGATCGCAAATAAGATGAACAATAAAATAGGATTTTGTTTTGTGGGTGGTTTTTTGTTGTTGGGATTTTCGTTGTTTTGTGCCATATTTTCCTCTAATATTTTTTTAAATTAAAACCCTTATTATATTACATTTGAGTAATTTTAGTTGATAAAATTCTTTTTTAAATCAAATTAAGCCAATAAGACTTAAGCAAGCAGGGTTGGATTCTAGAATCTGGCACAAGCTTTGGTAAAAATGGTTTGTTATTGTGAGCATTGTTTAGAAACTTGATAAAAATTCTAGATTTATTTTAGAATTAAGGATTTTGTAAAATTTTAAGATAGTTAAAGAAAATTAACAACTTTCATACTATAATACCCCCTTCTTGTAGTATTAGTTTTGTATGAATTCTAGGCATTTATGGGGTTTGTGTGGGATTGATACAGCGCACGGCAGTTACTCTGAAAGATATAGGGGCAAAACAATGGGAAAACAATTTGATGTAGCCATAATTGGTGGAGGTGTCTCTGGGTGCGTTGTTTTGGCGAAAAGAAAATCACCACACAAAAAGGCATTACCTTTAATATGACACCTTCTCCTGGAGCGACAAGCTACCTGCAAAATGCGTTTATAGATGCTCAAGAGATCACAACATATCTTAATGTAGGTTTCAATAAAGAACGCTTTTTAAGGGATTTATCATCTGATGAGCTGTAGAATTTAAAGATTATTACATAGGAACAATAATGGAAAATAACGACACTAAGCTTGCGCTAATGACTGCTAAAAGGGCGATGAAAATTGTGTTTTTCATCGGCTTGATTGCGGTTACTTTAATGATGATAAATATTTATATTCTTCTTACGAATACAACAGCAATTGCTGGAATTCAAAGGCGCGTAGAACTCCTTGAACAAGTGAATATCCAAAATCTTAAGGTCAAAGACACAGCCAAAGAAAAGCCTTCAAAGCCACAGAATCCAGCGCGCTAGATTCTAGGATTTACCTAGAATCTAAAGGTCTGCAATCTAGTAAGTCTTACAGAGTGTTTTATCGCTAAGTGTGCATTCTTGCTTTGGTATATCCCAAAAGTCAGTATAAAATTTGCTCGCCCTAACTCCAATGTGAGATTCCATAAATTCGCGCTCATTACTTGAAAATACCATAATGCAGCCACCATTTTTTATATATTCTTCAGCTTGGGTAGCTTTTTTGGGAGATTTTAGGTTTGCAGAATGTGTGGCGATAATTGGGATTCTTAAAATTTGAGCGAGTCTAAAATCCCCGGTTGATAGCATCGGATATTTAATCCCAGAAAGCCTTGCCCTATAGTAATTATCAAGCCCAAAAACTTCCACTAAAATGCGCTCTTGGAATTTAAGCTGATGTTTTATCGCATCAAAATCATTAAGCTTATCTGTCACAAGAAAGGCTTGCGGATTAGCTAGGAAAATCTCATTTATAGAATCTAAGGTTAGTGGTGTGAATTGATTATGAATCTTGGCGTTTTTTATATAATCTTTACTTGGTGGAAGCGCAGATTCCATTACATCTTTTGGTGCGTTTGTGATGGAATAGAAGTGCTTATAATCGTGCGCGCCAAAGATTTTGCCATCTTTATCTAGCATCAAATCTATTTCGATAAATTTATAGCCATTTTTTAGGCTTGCAAGCAAGGCTTCTTTAGAGTTTGTATAAGAGTAGGGCTTATCAAGTGTTATCCCGCCTGCGCCGTGCGCGATGAAGGCGTTTTCATCGTTTAAATCTTTTGCATTAAAGATGCACATCTCATTGGCAGCGCGCAATGCTTTAGCTTCACTTGTGTAGGTAGAATCTAGCTTTCTCATTGCTTTTACAAAACGATAAAAATCACCTAGATTCTCATAATACATCGCTACAAGCGCGCCACTTAAAGCCAAAGCCACAATCACTAAAAGATAAAGTTTTTTCATTTTTTCTCCTTTTTGTTATTTTGAATTTTAGTAGAATCTAATATTCAGCTAAAAGTTGAATTGCCTAGAATCTCATTTAAGCTTTTGCTTATTGATATTCCAAAATCCCTCATAGATTCTTGAAGGCTTTTTTAGATTCTCATTTAGCTCTTCTTCACCTAGATTCTCTAAGAGCGTGCGTTGCGTGAGTGGATTGCGCCCTAAGCCAAAGGCATCGATATGAATACCTAAAGATTCTAAAATCATAGGCGTTATATCAAAATGGCTAAGTCTTCTATTTTTGGGTATCTCTTTATTTTTGGGCTTGATATTTGTGTTGATAAACGCATTATACACAGCCCTTTTAGAATCTTGCGGGAAGAACTCTTGCTTCATACT
>CBCPND010000061.1:0-5826 GCA_965120395.1 uncultured Helicobacter sp. | reverse complement strand
ACCACAAGTGCGCCAATTGGCGCACCTAAAGCGGACGGATTAAGTCTAAGAAGCCACCACAAATTTCACTCCTTCAATTCAAAGCCTGTATTTTGGTCAAAAAAACTAAAAATAAACTTATTGATTTTTGACGGCTAGATTTTGACGCAACTTTGCAATGCTAGCACGACTGCCTTGACCAAAGATGTATTCAAAACCACAAAATTCTTTCTATCGCAATTTTCCAAAATCCAAAAAAACAAGTTTGACAGAAATTATCGATCTCAATCCACAGAGAACTTTAACATTCTCAGCAGAAATATGACAAAACTTTTCTTTTTTCATTTCAAGCTCCTTGTATTTTTAGTTCTAATTCTCTAGCGCGATTTTTTTCTTTAAGCACTTCTAGTTTAAGACTTTCTATCTTAATGCTCAATTCATTTTCCATCACATTAAATTCCTCTATTTCCTTCTCTATCAAATTCTTTTTTTCAAGAATCTTTTTTAATTTTTGATTTTCTTCATATCTATCTCCTTGATTTTGATTTAAACTTTGCTCTCGATTTATTAACTTCATAATCACTTTGTAAATACTTATCAGAAAGCAATGAAGCTTCATTTTTCTGATTAGTGATGTTATTACTTTTGTTTTATAAAAGTCTATCTTGCTCTACATCATTAGATTCAACATTATAAAATCCTTTCTCACGCATACTCAATTCAAGATTATTATGAATCCCATTTTATTCTTTTTTATAATCCACTACTTCATAATTTTGTGGATTTTCCAAAATTTTTTTACCATAAATCCGATATATGCGCAATCTTGGAGTAGATTTATGGATATTCATAGAAAGCAGGGCAGATTTTTAGGACTTTGGTTGTTTAATCAATAATATCATTTAAAAGATTCTGCTAAAATGCACTTTACCAGAATCAATATGGGTGTGGATTTTTGGCTGTGTCTTCTGTGGTGTGTTGAGGGCTTTTGATACATTTGCGAAAAATCTGCAAGGACATCAATAAGAGATGTGGATTTAGCTTGGAGTTTATTTTGCTACAGATTGGGCTTTAGTGCTTGGAGAAAGAGATAGGAATGTTTTAGGGCGAATTACCAATTAAAGTTAATCTAGATTGGAGTTTTTGTGTCAAGACTTTTTTTTAAAATCTTATTTGCTTCGCTTTTGGCTGGTTTGTGGAGAGGGCTAGATACAGATAGTCCGCATTGGGTTACATTAGCGATCTTTATGTTTGTTTTAATTGTTTTAGCGATGAATCCTATCAAATTCCAATCTCCCCAAAAGCGCGAAGAATATATCCGCAAAATGCGAGAAACCAAAGAGAGAAAAGCCCTCATCGCAAGTAAGCAAAAAGAAGAAAGAATGAGGTTAAAGCGAGAGAAGCAAGAGCGCGAAGAACAACTCAAAAGAGATTTTTACGCAAAAATGAAACGCAAGGAGTAATAATGACAACACTTTTATTATTTATCATCGCTGGTGTGATTGGGTATTATCTTTATATCACATTGCAAGAGTATCTTAAGAACCCCATCTCTGCCCCCAAAGCACCTAGCGAGAATGTAGAATATAATTTCCAAGATGACCCTTATGTGCGACTCACTCCATTTGATAAACTCAAAACAACATATGCCGGGGTTGGTATTCGCATATTAAATAAGTTTTTAAATGAAGGAGTTTTTAAAGATTCCAAAACACATATAACATTATTGCAACGCGCATTGATAGAGAATTTTATCAATAATGCTTGCGAGGGTATGCCAAGCCCAGAATCTGCTAAAAAGGATTTATTTTTAATTATTGGGCAAAGTGAGGAAACCGACATTGCTGATCTTGCACGAGATTTTAATAACAATACTTATGGGGAATATAAAAAGCGATTAGGCTTTGTTGCACTTATGCTTATGCTTGCGTGGAGCGATTTGAATCTAAATGAAACTGAACAAGAACTAATTTTTGATGTAGCTGCATATTTAGAGATTGAAAATCAAGATTTTAATGAGCTCTATGAAAGCTTTATGCAAGAAAATCCAAAGCACCATATTACAGAATATGCAAATCTTTTTACCACAAAATCAAATTCTAGCCCAGAATCTCAAGAACCCACAGAATCTAAAGAAATCTTTGTCAATCAAATTAAATCTGTCCTTGCTAAAGCTCAGAAACTCCAAGAGTCTCCAAAAGATGTGATGAATAAATTACTTGACTTGCAAGAGGCATACCAGAATCTAGCAAAAGTAGGGCTATGAAACCAAAATGGACAACAAACTTTAGCCAGTTTTTTGACATTGTCAAAAAGCGCATCTTAAGTGTCTATCAGTTTTTAACATATGAAGAAGAGATGTTTTATTATGCTGCATCTTTGAGTTTTTATACTATTCTCGCACTTATTCCTGTGCTACTCATTGTGTTTTCAGTGCTTTTAGCGTTTTCTGAATTTCAAGATAAAATTGGCGATATGCAGCACTTTATCCTCTCAAATATTCTGCCTGCAAATGCAGAGTTTGTCATAAATTTTATCAATAATTTTTTACAAAATGGCTCAAAAATGGGTATAATGGGTATTATTTGGGCATTTATCACTTCATTGTTATTTTTTAGGAATTATGAGTTTGTCACTTCTAAAATGTTTAACTCTAAGCCACGTCATTTTTTTGATTCATTGATGATGTATTGGACGATGATAACGCTTTTTCCTCTAGCAAGCGTGGTTATTTTTTATTTCAGTCTGAGGGCACAAGGTGTGTTTAGTGGCATTATACAGGTGCCATATTTTTTAGATATTCTTTCGTGGGGTATGGCTTGTGTGTTATTCTTGGTTATTTTTCGTATCTCTGCTAATAAACCACTTCATAAAAAGACGCTTTTTATCTCATCGTTTGTTTCTGGGAGTATTTGGTTTTGGTTGAAGAATTTTTTTGTGTATTACATCGCCTATAATAAGGTGTATGTGACTTTATATGGTTCTGTATCGGTTGTGCTATTTTTAATGATGTGGATTTATATTTCGTGGCTTGTTGTGCTTTTTGGAATGCGCTCTTGTCAGGGAATCTTGCATTGTTTTAAGCTTGAAAAAAATCAAGCATTTAACGAGGAGACTTAAAATGAAAGCCAAAACTTCAGATATGATCCCAGTATTAAGCGTAGCAGGAAGTGATTGTAGTGGTGGGGCTGGTGTGCAGGCAGACTTAAAGACATTTAGTGCGCATAATCTTTTTGGGATGAGTGTGATTTTAAGCATAGTGGCTGAAAATACCTCAAGGGTCATCTCAAGTTTTGATGTGCCTGTTAATTTTATAAACGATCAATTTGAAGCCATATTTGAAGACATCCCGCCAAAAGCCACAAAGATTGGAATGCTTGGCTCAAGTGAGATCATTGAGTGCGTCACACAGAATCTTAAGGCTTACAAACCACAAAATCTAATCATTGATCCTGTGATGTTTGCTAAAAATGGCTTTGCGTTAATGCCTAAAGATATTCGTATAGATTTTAGACAAAAGATCATTTCTCTAGCTGATGTGCTTACGCCAAATATCCCTGAAGCGAGCGAGCTTTGTGGGGTTGAGATTCATACGCTTGATGATATGAAAAATGCTTGTAAAATGCTTTATGATATGGGTGCGAAAAATGTGCTTCTAAAAGGTGGGCATCATCCACAAAATGCAAATGATATTCTTTTTGATGGCAAGGATTTTTATGTGTTTGAAACACAAAAAATTCACACTCAAAACACGCACGGCACAGGCTGCACTTTAAGCAGTGCGATCGCTTCAAATCTCGCACTTGGCAAAGGTATGCTAGAATCTATAAGTCTTGCTAAAAAGTATGTGTTTTATGCAATTTTGTATTCTCTAAACCTTGGCAAAGGCAATGGTCCGACAAATCATTTCTTCAAGCAGTTTGGCTTGGATTGCAGTTTAGATTCTAGCTCGGTAAGTTTTTCAACGCCAAAAAAGCTTCTTTAAGTTCTATGGAGGCTTTTTTAGGATCTTTAGATTCCATAATTGCGCTAATTACAGCAATTCCACTGATGTTTTTATCAAGCCTACAAATTAAATCACGCTTTATGCCGCCGATTGCTATGATAGGAAGGTTTGTATGCGCTAGAATCTGGCTTAAACCTTTTGTGCCAATAACCACACTATCATCCTTGCTTTTTGTCGCAAACACAGCGCCAACGCCCAAATAATTAGCATAACTAGAATCTTTAAGATGCGCTAATGTGCGCACGCTTAAGCCGATGATCTTATCTTCTCCTAGAATCTCTCTTGCGATTTTGATAGGTAAGTCATTTTGCCCGATATGCACGCCATCAGCCTTGCAAGCAAGCGCGATGTCGATTCTATCATTGATTAAAAGTGGCACTTTATATTGAACACAAAGCTCTTTTAGCGCACAAGCAAGTTTATAAAATTCACAAGATTCTAGCGTTTTCTCGCGTAGCTGCACGATAGTTACACCACCCTGTATAGCCTCTTCAATAGTATTTAAAAAATCTTTTTTATTTTTATTTTGACAGGAAGTGACAAGATACACGCTCAAATTTAATGCATTAGATTCCAAAATAATCCTTAATCAACATACATAACAAAAAACAACTCTTGCCTTGAAATACTTATATCAAGCCTATAATGATTACAAAATATAATTAACAATAAGCAATAAGCAATCCGAAACCACAAATACATTGTATCATTATCATATTTCTATCCCTAAGATTGTGCTATTTTAACACTCCAAAACACCTATTAAGATAGATTTTTCTCGTATTTTTCAAATCTCTTTTGGAATTTTAAGCACAAGCATCCTTACAAGAAAAACTTTAATTTTGGTTTAGTAATTTACCGCGAGTCATACAAATACCAAATAAATTAATTTTTGCAAATTATTTAATATAATGAATTATTTATTTTAATACAAATCCCAAAAACAACCAATTCACCGGCTCATAATGCTTTATAGTATCAACTTTGCTAACTTGCACTTTACTATAAATGCCATCGCATACTTATATAATAACTAGGCATTTTGTTCGTTGGATTTTAAAAGACCTAACTTATCCATTTTAAATAGTCCCAAATCAAAAATAATCAATATAAAAGTTGCTATTACCAAGAGTCTCAAAATACAGCTTGGTGAATCAATAATAACCTGAAATTTAGCTTGTTCTAATAAAATTTCTAAAACCTTGTATTCAAGACCACCATATCAAAAATTTACTTTGGGCTTTTTTGTCTCAAATTTTCAGACAATTATAGATTATTTACCAAACTCAATTACGACAACAGCTAATACACAAATCACTAAGGCAATGTGATGATAATATTCCCTAAAGGGATCTTTTTTATGCAAGATAACGACAAAATAAAGTGAAAATGGTGTAAAAATAAAAAGTGTGCTTACAAGTGCAATTTTTAGCCATAGAATCTTTTGAAAATTTGTTTGCATTAAGCCAAGCTCACCTCCCATATGGTATGTTGCAAGGCAGATTCCACTTATAATAAGCAAGCAAAATCCACAGCCCATAATAAGCGCACTTGGCTTTAGAATCTCTCTTTTAAGGCGTTTGAATTCTTCTTGCGTGCGGTTGTTTTTGAATGTTGAAAAGATAAAGACATCATACACCAGATACCCAATCACAACGCAAGCACTCAAAATATGCAAAGCTTTTATCACAAAATACATATTAACCCCTGTGAATTGCATTATATGGCAATAAGATAAATCCTATAAAAATTAAAGGTTCTGTTTTCATTAAATATTGATTTGTAAAATAAAAACAATAAAATATTCAAAAAATCCTATCGCTAAAAGGCAATGATTTTAT
>CBCPND010000060.1:0-9770 GCA_965120395.1 uncultured Helicobacter sp. | reverse complement strand
CATAATTGGCGCTATAATTTTTATTGTTTGCGCATAGTTGGTCTTTGATTTTTCCATAATTCCTTCTCCTAAATGTTTTTGTTAAGCTTATAAATGCTTTCTAAATTATACTACTTAATATATGGGCGGAGAGATAAGTTTTTCATCTTTTTATATAGTGATGTAGAAATATTGCACAGAGTAATGTCATAAATCTTATTTGGGCGATAATTTTAGTATTTAGGGGGATACTCTTAAACCATGGCACGATAACACAAGAAATCTAGCGCGCATAAGAGGGGAATTTCTTAAAAGATTTAGGCTTGGTGTCATATTTTGGGTTTGGGTTAATCTGCAAATCCTGCTTTAAGATTCTGTAATTATCACACGCTATTTGCAATCCAGCATTACATGCATAGGTATATAAGTCAAGGGCGTAATCTGTATTCTGGGTAACACCCAATCCTTTTTGGTATAAAACCCCTAAATTACTGCAACTTCCCATATCAAATCCCTCGCAAGCCATTTTAAAATATTTAGCCGCATAAGCATAGCTTAATGGTGCACCATTTGAGCCATTTGCATACATAAAGCCTAAATTTGCGCAACCTTTAATATCTCCAGCATTGCAAGCAGCATAGTTTAGATCCGCTTTAGAGAGCTTATTTTTGTTTTTTTCAAAGATATTTTTTGTGTTTGTCATTAAGCCTAGATTATAACATCCAAGATTGCTACCACCATTGCAAGCAATTTTATAATACTTTATGGCAGTGAAAAAGTCTTTTGTTACGCCATCACCATTTGCATACATAAAGCCAAGATTATTGCAAGCTATTGCATCGCCGCCTTGACAAGCTGTCATATAAAATTGTGCCGCCATTTCTTTATCTTCTTTGGTGGGGTTTTGCTCGCTATAAATCATTGCTAAATTCGTGCAAGAAGCGACATCACCAGCAGCACAACCCATTTCATAGTAATGTTTGGCTTTATTGATATTCATTTTTACACCACTTCCTGAAGCATACATTGTCCCTAGTCCGAAACATCCAGCCGCATTTCCACTCTCACAAGACTTCTTAAAAAGCCCAAAAGCATTTGCAAGATCTCCTTTTTGTGCGTAATCCATAGCGGCTTTTAGCTGTGCTGTGGCTACATCAGGTGAGTTAAGACGATCAGTCATTGGGTATTCGTGTGGGAGCATTTCATCAGAAGAATTAGAAGTATCAATTGTGCTTGGGTTTAGGGTATCTTGATTTTGTTGTGGCGTGTTACTTGCTAGAGATTGATTTTGTGAGGGTGGATTTAGCCCGTTATCATTGTATTGTGCTCCTCTTTGGGCTGTTAAATCCGGATTATCATCAGCTCCAAATAAAAACCCACCTAAAAAAATAAAACAAATCGCTAAAATCCTTTTCATCACACCGCTCCTGCCTGAAATTAACCAATAAAAAGCAAAAAATATTCCACAGATTTATCCAAAATTCTAAGATAAAATCTTAAGTCAAACATCCTAGAATCCCATAATTTACCCAACACTCAAGCCAAAATCTATAAATAATCCAAACATTACGCATAAATCCTAAAAACATTATAAACATTCTAATCCCACAGCCAAAGTGCAATTTCATCTGCTAGAAACAAATTACAAGCGCGTATATGTAGCTTGCCTTGATAATCTTGTAAGATGCATTTTTTTTCATCAAGTAGAATACGCACTTTCTCTTGATTTAGCTTATTTAGCGGAATACCAATCTCACATCGCAATCCCAAAAATAATTCTTCAAAATCTAAATCCCTAGAATCTAGATTCTCTTTGTGTATAAAAGTTGGATTTTTAATATAAAATTCTATGGCTTTTTCTTTGTGATAGCGCACATATCCTATCCTGCCAAATGCACCTGCACCGCAACCTAAATATTCTTTCCCTTGCCAATAGCTTAGATTATGCAGACTTTTATAGCCTTTGTGGTAGCTTGAGACTTCATACTGGCTAAAGCCAATTCTTGCTAGATTCTCAGCAACCACATTGCATAAGCTCTCTTTTTTAGGAATATTTTTACATTTATCATAAAGATTTGAGCCTTTCTCAAGCATCAAACTATACGCTGAGATATGATTAATTGGCAAAAGTGAAATATTGTAAATCTCTTGTTTAATGCGTGAGATAGAATCTAGTGGCGTATCATATATAAGATCTATGCTTACATTCTTAAAATTTTTCACAGATTCTAGCGCGATGAAAATATCATTATAACTATGCATGCGCTCTAAAAACGCAAGCTTATCATCAAAGAAGCTTTGCACGCCAATGCTAATGCGACTCACGCCAAAACTGCACAAATCCTCGCACCAGTTAGAATCTAAAAGATTTGGATTTGCCTCTATCGTGATTTCTCTAACTTTAGAAAATGGGGTAATGCTAAAAATCAACTCAAAAATCCTTCCATAAACGCTAGAATCTAGCTCATTTGGCGTGCCTCCGCCGATGTATATGGATTCTAGTGTATCTTGCTTATGCGTATCGCACCCAAAATCTCGATCAATCCATTGTGTAAGCGTATCTTTAATATCAAATAACAAAGATTCTACATAAGTGTCTTTTAGGTAATCTGCGCTAGCATAGGAATTAAAAGTGCAATACCCGCATTTGCTCTCACAAAATGGAATGTGAATATATAAAATCATCACCGACCTTTTTTGCATTTTTGTGTTGACATATATATATAATTTTATCTTATATTTTATATTAGGATTTTATTTATGGTATTAAAAGATAGATTCCAAAAAGATGGTAACTTCTTATTCCGATATAGAAGCTATTTGCCATTGTTTATTATTCCTGCGTTTATTCTTTGCTTATTAAGCTTTGAGCAGTATCTCATATCTCCTCTATTTGCCTATATGGAGGGTTATAATGTTTTATTAGTGCTCTTAGCACTCATTGTTGGTATATTAGGACAAGTTATTAGGGCATTAGTCGCGGGATATGTGCCTCAAGGCACTTCTGGACGCAACACACACGCACAAGTTACCCAAACGTTAAACACCACGGGAATGTATTCAATCTGTCGAAATCCACTATATTTAGGAAACTTCTTTATGTGGCTTTCTCCAGTGCTATTATTGGGAAATTGGCTTTTTGTGGTTTGCTTTGTTTTGGGCTTTTGGTTGTATTATGAACGCATTATCTACGCAGAAGAAAGCTTTCTAACGCAAAAATTCCAGCAAACATATCTTGATTGGGCTAGTAGCACTCCTGCTTTTATTCCTAAATTCTCATCATACACTAAAAGCTCTTTAGACTTTAGCATTAAGACGATGATTTTACGTGAGTATCACTCCATCTTTGGGCTTACAAGCTCGCTTTTTTTCGTGCACTACATTATTGCAGCTTACACTTTTAAAGTGCTTACACCACCACTTGAACCTATCATCACATCGCTTTTTGCAATAAGTATCGCATTCTATATGATTGTGCGTGTATTAGTCAAAACCACTAATATTTTCAGAGTAGAAGGTCGCTAGAATCTCAAATTTAAATCCTAGGAAAATTATAACTTTATGCGCGAGCTCATTGCCCTTGAGAGTGAGAGCTGATCGATGTTTTCAAGCCCAATTCCTGTAGGTACGCCTTGTGCGATCTTGCTAAAGCTCAGATTTAGCCCGCTAAGCTTATCCTCGATGAACAGCATAATAGCGTCATTTGCTAAGCTTGGCGAGAATGCAAAGATAATTTCTTGGATATTTTGCTTTTGGATTCTATCGCGCAAAGGCTCAAAGTTAATGTTCTCAAGCTCATTGCAAATAACCCAGTATTTTCCATTAAAATCCCCGATTTCTTCAATGGTAAAAATGTCCTTTTGGTGTAGCACAATGCAAAGTTGCGCTTCATCGCGCCTATCATCTGCGCAAATCTCACAAATTTCATTTTCGCTAATTGCTTCACAAATCTTACAAGTACTGACATATTGTATTGCATTTTCGATACTATGGGCTAGCTTTAAGGCAAGATATTTATTTTCTACAGCAAGGCTGTAGGCAATTTTTTGAGCTGATTTTTTCCCAATAGTTGGAATTTGCTCTAGAGATTCCACTAAAGACGAAAAGTGAGCCAAAGATTTTTTGTAATGCGCCAAGTTCCCTCCATAGCAATTATTGCTTATAATTCTGTATGGCTTTTTGTAGAATCTTAATTGCCTCATCTTTATCGCGATAATCTTTAACTTTCACCCATTTGTTTGGCTCAAGCATTTTATAGGTCTCAAAGAAATTTTTGATTCTATCAAGCGTGATTTGTGGCAAGTCATCTAAAGAGTTTATCTTATCATAGCGCGGATCGATTTTGCTAATTGGCACAGCGATAAGTTTTTCATCCATTCCACTTTCATCTTCCATAATTAACACGCCAATTAAGCGACATTTAATTACACTTCCAGTCTGCAGTGGATATTCATTAAGCACTAAAATATCCAGAGGGTCTTCATCGTCTGCTAAAGTATGCGGGATAAAGCCATAGTTTGCAGGATAAAACATTGCGCTATACATCACACGATCAACCACAACCGCACCACTTTCTTTATCAACTTCATATTTGACATTAGAGCCATAAGGGATTTCAATTATTGCATTAATCTTATCTGGAATCTCGCCAGTTGAGATACGTTCTAGATTCATAGATTCTCCTTAAATATGGGATAAAATAAAATCATTCATTTCATCTACAACCGCTTCAATCGTGCGCTCACCATTTATGCGATGCAAAAGATTTTGCTTACTATAAAACGCTTCTATTTCTTGAAGTGGTTCTAGATAAACTTTCATTCTGTTATTAAACACTTCAGCATTATCATCTGCTCCACGTGCTCTACCAAGCACCCTTTCTCTAGCGACTTCTTTGCTTACTTCAACCTCAATCACTTGAATCAATTTGACATCATTTCGGGATTTTAGCTTTTCATCTAGGGCTTGCATTTGCTCTACACTGCGAGGATAACCATCGATAATTATAGTATCTTTTGGAGCGTTTCTCATCGCTGTGATTATGGTATTAACGACTATATCAAGCGGGACAAGATTGCCTTTAGCGATGATATCTGCAATGATTTTGCCTTCACTTGAGCCTTTGTTGATCTCTTCGCGCAATAAATCTCCTGTGGAGTAATGGATAATCTTGCTAGGATTTTTTTGTGCGATGAGTTGTGCGTCTGTGGTTTTACCACTTCCGGGTGCGCCAATAATTAAGAAAAGTTTCTTCATTCTCTCTCCTTTTTTGGGTTTCTTAAGCGGATATGCAATTCTCTTAAAAGCTCTTCACTAACAGGACTTGGGGCTTGTGTAAGAAGACAGGCGGCTTTTTGAGTTTTGGGAAATGCAATTACATCACGAATGCTTGAAGTTTTGCAAATTAACATTACAAGCCTATCAAGTCCAATTGCAATTCCTCCGTGAGGCGGTGCTCCAAAGCTTAAGGCTTCAAGCAAAAATCCAAATTTTTCTTTCGCTTCAGATTCTGTTATGCCTAGAATCTCAAAGACTTTTTGCTGGATGTCGCTTTTATGGATTCTAATGCTTCCCCCGCCAAGTTCTATGCCATTTAACACGACATCGTATGCCACTGAATAAATTTCTTCGATATCATTAGAATCTAAATTTTTAGGCATAGTAAATGGATGGTGCAAAGCCGATATACTGCCATCATCATTTCTCTCAAACATTGGGAAATCCACGACCCACACGAATTTATAGGCATTCTCATCAATAAGATTCATATCTTGGGCTATTTTCTGGCGCAATCGTCCCATATAATCCCAAATACTCTTTTTATCTCCAGCACCAAAGAATATAATATCTCCTTGTGTGGCTTTTATGCGCTCAAGCAGATTTTTTAGGCTTTCTGGACTTAAGAATTTTACAAGCGGTCCTTTTGGTTCATCTTTGATTTGGATATATGCCAGTCCTTTTGCTCCGAATTTACGCACAAAATCTTCTGCTTCACTTAATGTTTTTCTAGTAAAAAATGAATCCCCGCCTTTAATGCAAAGAGCCTTGATTCTATTGTTTTTAGAATCTTTAGCGATGTTTGCAAAAATCTCATTACTAGAATCTAAAAATAAATCTGAAACTTCTATAAGCTCCAAACCAAAGCGTAAATCTGGCTTATCACTTCCATAGGTTTCCATAGCTTCATTATATGAGATACGCTCAAATGGTGTATTTATTGTAATATCAACAGCTCTAAAAATGTCTTTTAGCAGATTCTCACATACCTCCATTACATCATCAGCTTCACAAAAGCTCATTTCCACATCAATTTGTGTGAATTCTGGCTGTCTATCCGCTCTTAAGTCCTCATCTCGAAAGCATCGTGCAATTTGAAAATATCTATCAAATCCGCTTATCATTAAAAGCTGTTTAAAAAGCTGTGGGCTTTGAGGCAAGGCAAAAAAGCTTCCATCGTGGATTCTGCTTGGTATGAGATAGTCCCTAGCACCTTCTGGAGTTTGCTTGGTTAGAATCGGTGTCTCAACCTCTAAAAAGCCCATTTTTTGCAAGCTATTACGCGTAGCTATGCTAATATCACTTCGTTTTTTAAAGATCTTATAAGATTTACTTGAACGTAAATCGAGATAG
The DNA here is from genome assembly GCA_965120395.1 of uncultured Helicobacter sp. GTDB lineage: Bacteria > Campylobacterota > Campylobacteria > Campylobacterales > Helicobacteraceae > Helicobacter_B. Next base: position 3,161 of record CBCPND010000060.1, on the reverse strand, counting down.
CGGTATTTAAGCTTTAAGTCTTCATTTATACTTGGGTCGTTGATTAGAATCGGAGGAGTTTGGGATTTGTTTTCGATAACTAAGTCATCTAGCACAATCTCAATTTTTCCAGTCTTTAACTTTGGATTCTCTAAGCCTTGCCCTCTAGCGCGCACTTTGCCGCTAGCGATTAAGACAAACTCATCGCGCACCCTTATGGCTTGCTCATAAGCATTAGATTTTGGATCGCACACAAGTTGCACGATTCCACTAGCATCTCGCAAATCAATAAAAATCACACCGCCGTGATCGCGATAAGTGTTACACCATCCGCAAACTTTGACATTTTTATCAATAAAATCTTGTGATATTTCCGCGCACAAATGTGTTCTAAACATTGCATCTCCTAATTATTTTATAATAAAAATTTGCGAAGATATTCTTGAATCTCATCGGGATTTGATTTTATAATAAAGCCATCAGCGTGGAGAGTCTCTGCCATTTGCTTGTTGGAGTCGCTACTCATAGAAGAATTGACAATCACTGGAATATGCTTTGTAGGAGGATAGTTTTTTACGCGCCTTAACACCTCAAAGCCAGATACCATAGGCATCTCAAGGTCTGTGATAATCGCACCAACCTTTTGTGCTACTCCCTCCACACCCAAATAATCAAGCAAAGCCCTGCCATTCCCAAAAGATATATACTTCACTTCAAGCCTTTCTAAAATCGCTTCAAGGGCTTTTGAAGCAGATTTAGAATCCTCAGCCATTAAGACAATTTTATCAGTTTGGATTGCCCCTAACCCTTGTATCTCTAAAAGATTCTTATTTCTAATGCCCGGGAAAGCATCAATAATCATTCGTTCTACATCAAGAATTTGGATTACTGATCCATCTTCATATTTTGTTGTTGCCGTCACTTTACTATCACCATCAAAGCCATACTCACTACCAACATTGATTTCATTCCAATTCTTATGGATAATGTGCTTTACACCTAGAATCTTTAAGCCAATATTTTGGTTGGAGAAGTGGCAAATCACGATAAGATTTTTTTTAGATTCTGTAATGGAATATGGGCGTAAATCCCTATGAGGCTCTCTTGGGTTATAATAAAGCCAGCGACGCATATCAACAAGTGGAATAGAATCCCCCCTAACCGTTAAAAACCCAAGCACTAATCCATCATTCTCTCCAGCAGTTTCTGTGATCTCTCCATCATAATAAATAATCTCACGCACTTTAAATACATTGATTGCATAGAGTTGTGTCTCGGGGAGGTCTTGCTTGGAGGATTGAGCTTGATCTTCTTCTAGTGTAAAGCAAAGAAATTGCGCTTCATTGTTAAGATGTAAATTCGTAGTTTTATCAACACCTTTAATCACGCTTTATGCTCCTTGTTGCAATTTAGTTATGTATTGCACTAGCTTCTCCCTAAAAATTGTATAATTCTACTCATATTTTTTTAAAATACCCTTTAAATTTTTGAGGAAGCGATGTTAAAAACATTCGATGATTACAGCCAAGCCATAAAGCAGCTTAATGATTACGCATATGCGTATTATGTGCTTGATGCGCCAATTGCAAGCGATGAAGAATATGATATTTTGTATCATAAAGTTAAAGCTTATGAGAATCTAAATAAAGATAAGATTCTGCCACATTCACCAACTCAACGCGTTGGCGGGGCGATTTTAGAAGGATTCCAAAAAAGCGCGCACATCCAAAGAATGTGGAGTTTAGATGATGTGTTTAATATAGAAGAGCTTGAAGAGTGGGTAAATCGCATTAAGAAAACTCACCCAAACGCAAGCTTTACCTGCTCGCCAAAATTTGATGGCGCTTCGCTAAATTTACGCTATGAAAATGGGAATCTAACCAGTGCGGCAACGCGCGGAGATGGGCTTGTTGGCGAAGAAGTGCTTCAAAATGCAAAAACGATTTATTCTATTCCTTTGTGCATTCCACATAGCCAGAGAATTGAGATTCGCGGAGAAGTTGTCATTACAAAAGATGATTTTTTAGTAATCAATGAGGAGCGCGCGCAGAATAAAGAATCTTTATTTGCAAACCCTAGAAACGCTGCTGCTGGCTCATTGCGTCAGCTTGATAGTGCAATTACTGCTAAGCGTAAATTGCTTTTTATTCCTTGGGGAATTGGTGAGGGGAGTTTAGATTCTAGCTTTTTTGAAACGTTACAAAAGATTAAGAGTTTTGGATTCTATCAAACGCCAATGATTTGTCGTTATAGCGATGTTAGCGAGATTCACGCGTATTATGAAGAGATGTGTAAAATGCGCGATAGCTTTGATATGATGCTTGATGGAATGGTTTTGATGTTGGATGATTTTAGGATGCAAAAAGAGCTTGGCTGGACGATTAAATCACCGCGATTTGCGTGTGCGTATAAATTTCCAGCCGTTGAGAAAATAACCAAAATCCGCGCAATCACAAATCAAGTCGGGCGCACAGGAATCATCACGCCTGTGGCAGAACTAGAGCCTGTGGAGATTGAAGGGGCTAGAATCTCAAGGGCGACTTTGCATAATTACAGCGAGATTGAGCGCAAGGATTTACGAATCGGCGATAGTGTGATTATCATTCGCAGTGGAGATGTGATCCCAAAGATTATTAAGCCATTAATTGAGCGAAGAAGCGGCACAGAATCTAAAATCACTCCGCCTAGAATCTGTCCGATTTGCCAAAGCGAGCTTGTGTTTGAGGATATTTTCATTCGTTGTTGTAATCTAAATTGCGAGGCACGCATTAAGGAATCTATCGTGCATTTTGCGAGTAAAAAGGCGCTCAACATTGATGGGCTTGGTGAAAAGATTGTTTATGAGCTTTTTGAAACAGGTAAAATTGCTACGATTCTTGATTTATATAAGCTTCAAATGCAAGATTTACTAGAGCTTGAAGGCTGGAAAGAAAAGCGCGCAAACAATCTCATTCAAGCCATTGCAAATACAAAGCATATCGAGCTTTGGCGCTTTATTAACGCGCTTGGGATTGAGCACATCGGCGAGGGTGCGAGCAAGAAGCTAGAATCTAGCTTTGGGATTTTATGCTTTAAAGAGAGCTTTGAGAATCTAATTAGCATTGATGGATTTGGCGAAGAAATGGTAAAATCATTTTTGGATTTTGTCGCTGTAAATGAGAATCTAATCCAAAACCTTTTAG
>CBCPND010000059.1:0-9720 GCA_965120395.1 uncultured Helicobacter sp. | reverse complement strand
TTGTCGATATAGTAGTTATGAGCGATGTCTCTATTTTGATACAAAGGACAGATATGAAAGCTAAAATTTTAGGAAGTGTTATTCTTGCTTCGGCTATGGCGACAAGTGCAAGTGCTGGTGTTGAGCTTTTTGGGCATTTGGGTGCTCTATATGATCAGGGATTTGGAAATAGTAATGACAATGGATATGCTGGCTTTACTGGACATTTAGGTGTTGATATCGGTAATTCAGAATTTGGCTTTGGCGTTGGTGCTTGGGGTGGCACTAAGCTTTGGAGTTCTGGCGGAAACAATTATGGTAAAACTATGTATGGGACAGATTATATAGATTTGTCAGATTTATATATTAGATACACAGGTGGTTTTAATTTTTATGCTGGGCGCTTTAATGGGGATTTCTTAGGTGCGGATTGGATTGATAACTATGTCCAAGGTGTGAGTGCAAGCTTTGATACGCGACATTTTGGTGTATGGCTCACTTGGGCAAATGATTGGACGACTTATGGGGTGCTTCCAGGTCGTATAGGCTCTGAGCTTGCAGCATATAGTAGATTCCCATCGAGTTTTAATAATTTCGATATAGGTAGTCGCGATGTTTTTGCCGCAGGTATGAGATTTGATTTAGGTTTTTTGCAAATTGATCCTTTCTTCCATTATTGGCTTAACAATAATGTTTATACACAAAGTTCTGATATTATCCAAGCAGGTGCAAAACTTGGGCTTATTTTCGGAAGCGATATGGGTGTAAAATCAATTACTTCAGCTCGCTTTATGTGGCAAAACTGGCATACAAATACTTTTCTTTTTTGGATCGATGAAGAATTAAGATTTAATGATACTTTTAAGTTTGGAGCCGGTTGGTATGTCATTGGAAATAGCGGAAGCATTATGACAATGGCGGATCATTCTAGATTCTATGGTAGATATACCACTTATTCAACCAATGGGTCTAGCTACTTTACTAGTGGCACAAATGCTTGGTATGTCTTTGGTGGAGTAGAACACAATCGCTTCAAGCTTGATGTATTATATGCCGATGGAGATTATCACGAGTTCTCGGCGGTATTTTCTGTGAGGGTATTTAACCTTAAATGTTCATTTATGCGAGAAGGTTTAGGGCTTGATGTGGGTGCTGGATATGTCAATAACGGCTTTACTCAACCTACACAAACTCATAATGGAATCGTATTTGCAAAATTAGTATTTTAATCTCCTCCTTTATGGGGGGATTCTACACAAAATCTTAACAATAGATTTATAATTTATTTAAAATCATTGATTTTTATCGCTAAATGGTATATAATCTGCGTGTGTAATAAAGAAAGGGGCAATATAAGGATAAGGGAGGCATAAGGTTATGGAAACATCAGCAATACAGACACCTACCATATTGGATATTCTCTCAAGCAGACTACAGGATTTAAAACACTCTTATGGTAATAAGCAGTATTGTGAGGTTGATGCGGCAAGCGAGGAATGGCTTGCGTATTTATGCTCTTTGGTTGGGATACCAAAAAATGCGCTTGATATATGCAAGCAGATTCTAGAGAGTAAGCCTCCAACTAAGCTTATATGGCTTCATATGGCAGAATGTAGTGGTTGCACAGAGGAGTTGTTGCGCATTGATAAAATCACTATGGATTCTTTGATGTTTAAGTATATCTCCTTTGAATATCACGAGACACTGATGGGTGCCTCAGGATTTAGGGCGAAAAGCATTCTTGAAGGTTTAGATAATGACGATTTTATCTTGATTGTTGAGGGTGGCGTGCCATTTAAGGAAGGGGCACATTTTTTTACTTCTGGGGCAGATGGTATGAGTGGCGAAGAGGAGTGCTTGCATTTGGCTAGTAAGGCTAGTGCGGTGTTTGCCGTTGGGACTTGTTCAAGCTTTGGAGGAGTGCAAGCAGCGATTCCAAATCCAACCAATTCGGTTGGTTTAGATACTTTTTTAAAAGAAAAGGTTGTTAATATCCCGGGCTGTCCGCCAAGCGAGGCAAATATTCTTGCAAGCTTAATGTATTTTATTTTGCTCAATGACACTCCGCCATTGGATATGTATAATCGTCCGTTATGGAGCTATGGCAAGAATCTTCACGATATGTGCGAGCGGAAGGTGAAGTTTGATGCAGGGGATTTTGTGCAAAGCTTTGATGATCCAAATATGGAAAATGGATATTGCTTATATAAGGTAGGCTGCAAGGGTCCTTATACTTTCAATAACTGCCCAAAGGTGAAGTTTAACTCAAAGACAAGCTGGCCTGTGAAGGCAGGGCACGGATGTATAGCTTGTAGTGAGCCTAATTTTTGGGATGAGTTTGGTGTGCTAGAAGAGCCACCAAGCAACAAGACTTCTTATATTAAAACACCAAAAATCTTGCAAACTTTCACAATCAAGAATCCCAAAAAGGATTCTAATGTGTTGCGTGTAGATTTTGGTTTTCATACACCCACTAGAATCTACACAGAACAGAAGGATTTTTTAAACATTGAGTTTGAATCTAATTTGGCTGTTTTACTCAAGCAAATAGAGGAGAGAAATAAACTTGGAGCAAGACTTGTCGCTAATTATAAAGAATGGGCAAAGTCAAATCAAGTTCATATTTCAGAATCCCTAGATTCTACTTTAAGTGCGAATTTGAGTGATATTTTTCATATTGTTAATGAAATGTTTGTAGGTGTGGATCAAACGAGTCAAAATAGAGTTGATTTGCAGTATAAAAAGGATTTTTTGCAAAGCGCGCAAGATTATCTTTACAAACTTATTGGCAAAATAGACTTCAAACTTCAAGCAGGGGATTCTTATGGGATTGAGGTGAATAAGGCATTGCGCTCGCCATTATGCTATTTGCTAGGTGGATTGGAGAAAGAAGGCGTGGCGTATAGCGTTACAAGTTCTTTGTGCGAGATTCTGGTAAAAGCAATTGTAGAAATCGCTAAAAGCGAAGAAATAGAGCAGATCTCTTTTAGTGGAGAGGTGGTAGAATATCCCATTATCCAAGATCGCTTGATTCAGTATATGCCACAATGGCTTGAGGTTGTGATATAATTGTCGCTATAGCGTTGTAGGACGATTCTCAAGAAGGAGAGTTATATGAAGATTGAGTGGAGCGATGCTTATAGTATTCATAATGATCATCTCGATGAACAGCATCGCAAGCTATTTGTAATCGCGAAACGAGCAGAAGATTTAATTCGTAAGCAGGCTGATGCTAACGAGATTAAAGAGATATTATTTGCACTGTTTGATTATATGAAGTTTCACTTTGCTGATGAAGAAGCTTATATGGAGCAGATTGGTTATCCTGAGTTGCGGCAACATCAAGAGATACATAGATCCATAGTTGAACGTATGACAGTGTTAATACAGAATATTCGGTATGACTTTAAGCAAAAGCTTGCAATTATCGTGCGTGATTGGCTTGTAGAACATATTATGCAAGAAGATATGAAAATCGAGCACTGGCATCAGAGTGTGAAAAATCAACCCCCTTTAGTCTATGACAAACAAAAAACAATTGAATATTTTTATCGTTGTAATTGTCGGGAACGTTTTAGAGTCCTAGAGAACGTGCATCAGAAAATTCAGCAAGGGCAAAAATACCACTGCAAGAAATGTAATGCGCCGATCGTCTTTTTTGAGAGTAGAGAAAGCTAACTAAGAGCAGGTTTCATTAAGTAAGGTTTAAATGCTTTTATAATAGGCTACGCGGATAATTTAAGGCGAAGTAGCAGAAGCAGTAGAGATGTAGTGATACAGAGCGATAGCAAGGAGAAAGATGAAGGCTATTGGCAGAGCAATATGGTTGCTTTTTAGTGTCGTAACGATAGCAGTTAGTGTTTTATGTCTATTTGTCTTTCTAGAGATATTGCCAATTTCTGAATCTTTATTTTATTTATCTATTTTCTTATTGATTATATTTTTGCCTGTTGGTGAAATTGGAATGGTGATCACTGCTTTTGGTATGCAAAAGAATAAGGCAAGACTTATTACCTTTGTTGATGGTTTGTTAAGCATTGTTTTTGTGGTTATTATGGTTACTCCGATTGTTCCTTTTTTGAGATACATCCTCGGTGATATTATTGGATATTGTCTTATATTGATTGTTAAAGGAATTTTAGGATTGAGCTGTGCTTTTGTGTTTAAAAGGCTAAATCTCAACTGGATTCCTATGCTTATTTTTTCATTTTTAATTCTTATTGGCTCGTTTATATTTTTTGTTTTACTATTTGTCAATAATAATAAGGGCGATGCAGTTACATTTTTATGCTTATCGACATTGTTTTTTGGTCTTACATCATTTATGTGGTGGCTTGAAGGCAGAAAGCTTTTAGTTAAATGAAAAACATAGAATCTAAGCTTATTGTATTTTCTACGCAACGTTTGGTGTTGGATTTTTACGCTAAGAATCCTCAAAGCATAGCAAAGGCTATGAGTATGAAGGATTTTTTCGAACATTTGTATTTCGTGCCAAATAAGACGCTTATTTCTCCCGTGCTTCAAAAAATCATCCTTTATAACATCATCTCACAAATGCCTTCAATGACGAATTTATTTACATTTGAACGTAGTTTTTTGGGGTATTTAGAAAGTAGTGATTTTTTAGGGCATTTTTTCAGAGAGATTGTAACGCATAATATCAATTTCGCTAAGATCCCTACAAAAGACATATATGGCGATTATGCCGAGCATTTACAGATTCTAGAATCTATTTTTAATCGTTACAACCAAAAGCTTAATGAGTATGGATTCTGTGCGGTTGCGCATCAAGATGAAGCACAGATTCTAGGCGAATTTATTATATCATTTAGCCAGATTGAAGTATATTTAGATGGGCTTTTAAATCCTTTTGAGGTATGGCTTTTAAACCAGAGCGCAAGATTAACGCCACTTATCATTCATATTCGCACAGATAGATACAATAAAGATCATTTCAAATGGCTTGGGGTAGAGATTCAAGCAGGCTTTGAGTATGCAATTGATTTCACTTCAAAAGCCATTAAAACACAAAAACCACTTCACACAAAGCACGATATTAAGGCATTTAGCTTTGATATGCGCCTCTCTCAAAGTGCTTATATTTTAGAAAAGGTGCGCTCGCTTTTAGATTCTGGCGTGTCAGCTCAAGATATTGTTGTTGTTTTACCAGATATGAATTATCGCGATTTTTTACAGACACTTGATTTGGCGCATAATCTTAATTATGCGATGGGGAGAAGTGTTGCGGATTTTGAGTGGTTTGAGAAACTTGAAAAAATGTGCCAAGCTAAAGCGGAGCACACATCACATATAGAATCTTTAAGCGTAATTATACAAAACCTTGTGATTCCACCTAAGATTCTAGAAAAGATGCAATACATTTTAGCGCAGTATGAGTGGATTTTAAGTGAGATAAAGACTTTGAGTTGGGAGGATTTTACGCATTTATTTTTACAAGAGATTTTAGCTTTAAGTATCGATGATGTGAGTGGTGGAAAAGTGCGTGTGATTGGGATTTTAGAGACGCGAGGATTGGAGTTTGAATACGCGCTTATTGCTGATTTTAATGATGGCTTTATTCCGCGTATAAGAGATGATGATATGTTCTTAAACACCGCTATGCGACAAGCCTTAGGAATGCCGACATTAAAGGATAAGCAGGATTTGCAAAAGCATTATTACTATCAGCTTTTCTGCAATGTGCAAAAAACGCGCATCACTTATTGCAGCAATGATGAAGAATCTCAAGCGAGTTTGCTTGATGAATGTGGGATTAAAACTTACAATGGCGATGAGCGTTTTATACTTTTTCCACAAAAGAGTTTGCCTGTGTATAAAGATGAGGAAATTATCGGAAGAATAGATTCTAACTTTATCTTTTCAGCGACAAGTATGAATGTCTTTTTGGAATGTAAGCGCAAATTTTACTACCGCTATATTCTTAAAGTCTTACAAGATAAAGAGCCTTCAGAGAATCTTGAGCTTGGTAATGCCATACATAAGGCACTTTTTACGGCATTTAAAAAGTATGAAAATAAGCACATTGTCAGCGCAGATATAAAAGCAATTAAAGAGGATTTTGAATCAAATCTTTTCGCACAAGCAAATAATAAAACCCAAGAGTTTTATTATCTACTCGTTTGTAAGCAAATGCGCGGATTTTGGAGGGAAGAGGAGAAACGCGCTAAAGAAGGCTTTAGAGTGCTTGGGTGTGAGATAAGTTATGAAGGCGAGATTGATGGGCGCAAGATAAAAGGGCGATTTGATAGGATTGATGCCATGCAAGATGGCATTAGGATTTTGGATTATAAATATAAAAAGAATTACAAAGCCTCCTTTCCAAGGCTACAACTCACATTATACAAAATGCTATTAGAGAAAGACTCAGAATATAAAGATAAGCAAATCACAGCAGAGGCATTATTTTTGCGAGAGTATGAGGGGCATTATCAAGCGCTTGAAGATGAAGACTTTATACAAGAGCAAGAGAAAATCCAAAATCTCATCACAGAATCTCAATCTGAAATTTCTTTTGAGTTAGCCGATTATGGAAAGTGCAGGGGTTGTGACTTTGCAGGATTTTGTAATCGCTTGTAGATTTTGCAAGAGAATAAAGAATCATTGGTTTTTATGTGATAAGCTTCTGTTTAATTTGATTCAAAGGAGAATAGATGAAAAAGTTAGTAGGTTTTATAATAGCTTTTGGAATTGTTACAAATGTTTTTGCCATAGGGGTTGGAAAGCTAAAAATCAACCCTGAAGTAGGTGTAAGCCTTGGGACATCAACACCCAGTGATACATTTTTGGTAGGCGGATATGGTCGTGTTTGGCTTGGAGGTGATGGACTTACTATTGCACCTCAGTTTAAATACAACTATGTTTCAGGAGAAAATAGCAACAAAGGTTTTTCTAATATGCAAATTGGTGGTTTGCTTGGTTATAGGATTTTTAGATTTACACCATACATTGGTGTAAGTTATTCAGACTTTGATGGCATCAGTCTTGCCAGCACAACAGCTTTGAATTATGGGGTTTATTTTGATATTCCTATTCTTCCATTAAGTGTAGGTATCGATGCTTCATATCAGAATCCAAAAATTACACATACAAATTCAAGACAAGCTCAACACCAATTTGCTGTTACAATAGCCCTCATTTTCTAGGGGCGTTTGTTTAGATTGAGGCTAGAGGCTTATTTATCTTCTATGGTGCAAATACCTACTTTTGATACCGCACCTTTAAGATATATCTCTTTATCCTCAAGCCATAGATTTAGGGGTTGTAAGCTTGGGGGGATGGCTTTGACTTGCTTTTGTAGATTGCAAAATAAATGCCCCACTACAAAGCAAGCTGCCATTCCTGTCCCACAAGCCAAAGTAATATCTTCAACCCCGCGTTCATAAGTGCAAACTTGCAAGGCTGTAGAGTCTATCATATAAGCAAAATTTACATTGGCATTAAATCGCTTGCGTAAAGATTCCATAAGTTTTGTTTTATGCGTTGGCAAATCACTTTTTTGCTTTACAAAACACACCAAATGTGGCACGCCCGTGTTTATATAATACCAGCTAGATTCTATATCAAGCCCTTTTATATTTTCTAGATTCTCTAGTTTTTTAATATCCTTATATCTGCCAAGATTGCTTGCCACTACGGATTTATTTACACTAACTTTAATCTCTCTAGCACGGCTTAAAAAGCTATGCGTTTTTTTAGCAAGCCCTAAAGAATACGCATAATGTCCAGCGCATCTTGAAGCATTCCCGCACATTTCAGCAATGCTTCCATCAGAATTATAAAACTCCCATTCATAAGCGTATTTAGAGTGTGGAAGGAGCACGACTAAGCCATCTGCACCAATGCCACTAAAGCGATTGCAGATTCTCTTAGCTAGAGTGGCACGATTTTTTTTAACAAAAGAATGGAAGATTAAAAAGTCATTGCCATTCGCACAATATTTATATACAACCATAAATCCCTCGATAAGCTATGTCTGTCTTTGCCTAATTGAAATTTAGTTTTATTTGTTATAATTGAAACCCTTTTTTAGACGAATTTAAATGTCGCAATCATATCACAAAAGGTTTGGGTTTATGCAGATAAAAATATTTTTTGGCATAGTTTTTGTTATTGCATTATATTGGATTGGTGTTTTGTATCAGGCATTTTTATATGATATGCTCATAGCTAGTTTGCTTTGCATAGCGAGCTATTGGATTAAGGACTTTTTTCGTAAATATTTTAAAAGCGAGATTCTTTCATCTCTTTTAAGTGTGTGCGTTTTACTTGCACTCATTATCATCCCTCTTTATTTTGTCATTTATCGTGGGATAATCTCTCTTATGGCGATTGATTGGGCACAGTCTGATGTATGGCTTGCCAATATCAAAACTTCTATTGCAAGCTTGAGCGGTTATATACCATTTTTTCAAGTTGATGAATTGATTAAGGATTTTTCATTCTCATCGATTGCTTCCTACATTGCTAGTGCGGGTAAATACATCACAAAAGGAAGCGTGAATTTTGCACTTGATATGTGCTTTATTGTGATATTTTTATTTGTGTTTTTCTTTTATGGACGTGAGGCTTATGAATATATCCAAAAACTCCTACCATTTAAAAATGACCAGATTAGCCACATTGCTCTTGAAGTAAGTGGAATCCTGCGCATAGTGTTTTTTTCAAGCATTCTGAATGTATGCTTGCAAGGCTTTGCTTTTGGTGTGGTGGCTTGGTTTTTTGGTCTTGATGGGGTTTTGCTTGGTGTGCTTTATGGGTTGTGTTCGATGATTCCTATCATAGGTGGTGTTTTAATTTGGTTACCTGTAGCATTATTGTTATACACGCAAGGAAATCTATTTGAGGCAATTTTCATAGCGATTTATAGCTTAGTGTTTATTGGTTTTATAATCGATAGTGTCATCAAGCCTTTCTTAATTGGAATAGTTAATAAAAAACTCTTAAAAAAACCCCTAAACATCAATGAATTTGTGATATTTTTTGCGATTTTTGCAGGGCTTGGGGCATTTGGATTCTGGGGTATTGTCATTGGTCCAGCAATTACGGCATTTTTTATTGCGATCATTAGAATCTATGAGCGAGACTTTGCTTAGTTTGTTTTTATAAATACTAGATTTGATTTTATAGATTTTTAGAGTTAGCAAGAGCTTTAGGTTTTAAAACATACAAAATCATTTAAGCGTGGGCAATAGATATGAGAACAATAGGCGATTTAGAAAAAGTAGAAGGTTACAGCGAAATCATATATGATTTATGCGTAAGAGCGTGCAAAACCCTTCTTTTGATGGAGAGCGGGACGAATCTATGCGCATTACATACGAAGGAGATGATTATACATTGCGTATTAGTCGCAGGTATAGTTATCGTGATTGTTTTCATTTTTCATTGGAAGATAATAAAAATCTTGTGATTGATGAAGTCACTTTTACTTGCAATAGCGCAAAAGAAGCCTATAGAGAATGTTTGTCTTGGATTGATTTTTATTTTCATATGTTTTTATAATATGAACAGATTAAAGTAATAGCAGACATAAAAGCCCTATGAAAGGGCTTTTTATTATGGATAAAGAAGATGTATCAAGTTATAGCATTAAAATCAATAAGTCAGAGGTGGAAAACGAGGGTAGAGGGTAGAGATAGATTTTTTCTAAAATATCACATCAAAAATGGAGATTCGAAAAAAAAAGGGGGGGGAACATAAGATTGATATTTTATTGAAAAT
>CBCPND010000058.1:0-8150 GCA_965120395.1 uncultured Helicobacter sp. | reverse complement strand
GTGGCATCCGCCTGTATAGGGGTTAGCACTCAATGTAAAAAATGCCCTCTTTTACAATCCAAATGTGGATTTGACATTAGCTTTTTAACTTTTAAGCGCAAAATGCAAACCTATAAAAAATTACAAAATCTTACAATAAATGGCTTATCACGTTGGATTGCCAAATGCGCTAAAGATTCTACCCTGCTTGGAAAAAAACAAATCATAAACCTCCCAAATCCCATAGATACCAGAATCTACGCCCCAATAGAAAAGAGCATTGCTAGGTCTATCCTAAATCTCACTCAGCCTAAAAAACTCATAGCCTTTGGTGCGATAAATGCCACAGCCACAAAACGCAAAGGCTATGATGAGCTTATATCTTCGCTAAATGCGCTTCCCTTTGAGATTAAATCGCAATGTGAGTTGGTTGTTTTTGGTGCAAGTGAAGGAGAAGCGATAAAAGATATGCGCACGACATTTTTAGGGCACATCAGCGATGATCTCACATTAAGAATCATTTATAATGCTTGTGATGTGTTTATTACGCCAAGTCTTTTGGAATCTTTTGGGCAAACAGCACTTGAGAGCCTCTCTTGTGGCACGCCTGTGGTGTGCTTTGACACAAGCGGGCTAAAAGACATCGTGCGACATAAATATAATGGCTACCTCGCAAAATGCTTTGATATAGCAGATCTAAAAGCTGGAATTGAGTGGATTTTAAACCTAGATTCTGCCTCGTATGAGAATCTAAGCCACAATGCGCGCTTAAGTGCAAGAAGCGCATTTGACTCCCACAAAGTCGCTAAAGACTATATAAAGGCTTATGAAATGCTAATAGGGGGGGGGGCAGATAAACTCTTAGCCAAAATTATACTTTTTGCACTTTTGGATTCTAAACAAAAAAAATCCATTACAAAGTTCATTGGCTTTGGTGCAATTGGCGGAGGAGGCGTAAAACGCAAAGGCTATGATGAGCTACTCTGTGCTATAAAGAATCTATCTAGCAAAGTAGAATTGCTCGCTTTTGGCGGAGAATTTAAAGCCACAAATGTCATTACGCATTCTCTAGGGCATTTATATGATGATGCTACTTTGAGCCTTGCTTATAATGCTTGTGATGTATTTGTCGTGCCTTCTTTAGCTGAGAATCTCAGCAATGCCATTATGGAAAGCCTTGCTTGTGGCGTGCCTGTAGTGGCGTTTGATATCGGCGGTAATAGCGATATGATTAGCCACAAATATAATGGCTACCTCGCAAAAGACACAAAAGATTTGCGCTGTGGGATTGAGTGGATTTTAAACCTAGATTCTGCCTCGTATGAGAATCTAAGCCACAATGCGCGCGTTAGTGTGCAAGAGAGATTTAACTCACAAGCCATAGCGACAAAATACATAAAAACATATAAAATCTTAATGGGGGGGGGGGATAGATACAGACTCCTTATAATTTGCTCTAGATTTTCTCAACCTCTTAACACCACTTACCCAAATACAAGGGCTAGATATGTTGCATAGTCTAGCCCCTATCGTGCTTTTTGCCTATAATCGCCCCAAACATACTAAAGCTACACTTGAAGCCTTAGGTCGCAACTCTCTAGCTGCCAAAAGTGATTTATATATTTTCTTAGATGTTCCTATAAAAACTTGTAAGTCCCATTCTATACTTAAACGTTATTTGATTATGTTTGCTTCCCGCTCAGATAGTTTTAAAAGCATAAAGCTTTGTATCCGTCCTTGTAATTTTGGCTTATCAGATAACATTACAAAAGGACTCGATGCGATTTTTAGATTCTCAACAAAAGCCATTATTTTAGAAGATGACATTCTTACAAGTCCTGCATTTTTAGACTATATGAATAATGCCCTGATACATTACGAATCAGAATCTAAAGTATGGAGTATCAATGGATGGGCGCTACCTCTTGATTATTCAAGTATTGGAGAAACTTTTTTTAGCCGTGAGATAAACTGCTGGGGTTGGGCTACTTGGAAAGACAGGTGGCAAAAATATAAAAAAGATGCCCTATATTTTCTTTCTACTTTTACTCAAGCAGAAATAAGGGCATTTAACCTTGATGACAGCATTGATTATTTTGAACAAATAAGGCTTAATGCTAAAGGTAAAATTAACACTTGGTTTATTTTTAATTATGCCTCTGCCTTTAAGAATAATGCCCTAGCCCTTTGTCCAAGTATCTCTTATGTGTGTAATATCGGATTTGATAACACGGGCGTGCATTGCAATTCAGAACAAAAGGCATTTTTTAGTTCTGAATTACTCAATAACAAGTCCATTATCTCTTATCCAAACTCAATACAAGAAAACACCAAAGCTCTAGAGCTTACGAAAAACGCTTATAAAAGCTTTTATTCCTCTACCTTAAAGGCAAAATATAAAAAAGCGCTTGCAAGATTCTCACATTTCATACCAAACCTCTACTTTTTATATAAAAACCCTTTAACAAGATATATCAAAAACATCCTTACATCACAAATAATGAGCTTTAAATATAAAGATATAAAAATTTATGAAAATGTAAGCTTATCTTACAGTGCATTTGGAAAAAATATCTGCTTATATCCAAATGTCAAACTCCATAATGTAAGACTTGGTGATTTTAGCTATATCGCCAATAACACACGCATAGCAAATGCAAATATCGGTAAATTCTGCTCTATTGCTCCTGATTGCGTCATAGGACTTGGCATACACCCAAGTCGTGATTTTATCTCAACCCATCCCGCCTTTTATTCCACTGCCAAACAAGCCAATATAAGCTTTGTGAAAGAAAATAGATTCCAAGAACATATTCCAATCAATATTGGTAATGATGTATGGATAGGACAAGGAGTCATCATAAAAGATGGCGTAAATATCGGTGATGGTGTCATTATAGGAGCTGGAAGCGTAGTTACTAAAGATCTGCTTGCTTATGGGATTTATGCAGGAGTTCCTGCACGACTTGTGCGCTTTCGATTTGATAATGATACTATAAAAATTTTGCAAAATTTGAAATGGTGGGATCTCCCTCTAAATGATCTCAAACTTTATGCACCATATTTTAATGATGCAACATCCTTAAAAAAGCTTCTTGAATATATTTATAAATTACCAATGGGGGGGGGATAAGCTAAAATATCATCTCCAAACCCATCTCTTAAAACCCCCGCTTAACAATCCCAAAACCCCACTTCATCTTAATTATACATCTATCAAGGAAGCCGTATGAGTGGTGGCGGTCCTTGTGTGCTTCATCTCGTCTCTGGAGAACTTAGCGGTGGCGCGGCAAAGGGTGCTTATAATCTGCATTGTGCATTATTAGAACAAGGCTTTCCTAGTAGCATTCTATCAAGCTCAACGCATATCCCCGAAAATGCAAAAAATACATATAGCACTATCCATAGCCAAAATGATAAATACCTTAACGCACTAAAATCTAGAATTGATACCCTGCCTACGAGACTATATTCTAAGCGATTACAAAGAATCTTTAGCAATAATTTTATCGGCTATAACATACTAAATCACGAAATCTACAAAAAAGCAGACATTATCCATCTACATTGGATCAATAATGCTTTTATCTCTCTTAAGACCCTATCTCAAATCCACAAACCTATCGTTTGGACGATACGCGATATGTGGGCTATGACAGGTGGCTGTCATTACGCAATGGGAAAAGAGCAGTTATGCGATAGATTCCAACACTCTTGTGGTAAATGCCCTACCCTAGCCTCTAAAACCAAATACGACCTTTCTTTCTTAAATCTCAAAGCTAAAGCTAGATTCTACCCCAAAACAATGCAACTCATAGCCTTAAGTAGCTTTATTCAAGAATCTATCGCTAAAAGCTCACTATTAAAGAATCTTCCACTAGCGGTTATACCAAATTGCATCGACACAAGTGTATTTGCGCCATTTGATAAGCAAATCGCTAAATCCTTGCTTAACATTTCGACAAATAAACAAATCATTCTTTGTGGCGCAAACAATCCAAAAGACTTCTATAAAGGATTTTCTTATCTTCTTAAGGCGTTTGAATGTTTGGATTCTAATCGTTATTTTCTATGCTTTTTTGGGAAGTTAGATTCTAGCTCTATTAAAGGCTTTGAGTTTAAAAACTTTGGATTCCAGCATAGCGATGTGATGTTAAGGCTTCTTTATAATGCCTCAGATGTGTTTGTCGCTCCAAGTGTGCTAGAAGCTTTTGGTAAAACCATTGCAGAATCCCTTTCTTGTGGGATTCCAGTAGTTAGCTTTGATTATAGTGCGCCACGAGATATTATCCACCACAAACACAATGGCTATCTTGCGCATTCATTTGATTCTAAGAATCTAGCAGAAGGCATTGAGTGGATTTTAAACCTAGATTCTGCCTCGTATGAGAATCTAAGCCACAATGCGCGCGTTAGTGTGCAAGAGAGATTTAGTTTTGAAAAAATTGCTAAAAGCTATATAGAGATTTATAGGCAAATCTCAAATGGGGGGGGGGATAGAAAATACCACAAGCTAATTCTTATTAGCCTTAAATCTACTAAACCAACTCTAAATGATCAAGACCATTCAAGTCCTTTAAATAATCCCAACTATTACAAGAATCTAAAAGCCTATCTAGAATCTTGCCCATTAGAATTTTATCTAGGGGCGTCTCTATGAAGCCCTTAGGTAAGCTTATCTTAAAGCCAATAAAATCGCTTTATTATAGAATCTTTGATTCTCTAGTCTTTCTATGCACAATCACTAAGCCTAAAGCCCACTTCATAGAATCTATCATCATCTTGCGTAATGATGCGATTGGGGATTATTTATTATTTAGAGATTTTTTACGCATTTTACGCGCACATTATCCCAAATACCACATCACATTGCTAGGCAATAAAGCCTATAAAGATTTAAGCGAATGCCTTGATTGCAATTATGTAGATAAATTTATATGGCTAGATTCCGCATTTAGAAAAAGGCTATATCCAAGCATTTGCTTTTTACGCGCGATAAAATCTAACTCTTATGAGATTTTAATAAACCCCATCCACTCGCGCGATAAAATCAACGCAATCCTAGCTAGTGCCGTCTATGCTAAAGAAAAATACGCCCCAAAAGGCGACTATATCAACCTTCACCCAAAGCTTAAAAATAAATCCGATAGAATCTACACGACACTTTTTCCAAGCAAACCACACATTTTATTTGAATTCTATCGCAATGCTGAGTTTTTCTCACATTTTTTAAATTTCAAACACTCTCATACAACAACGTTTGATTTCATCCCACGCATAAATGGCGCACTCTTTAATCAGAATCTAATTAGCGATATTGGCAATTATTGTGTGCTTTTCATCGGGGCGAGTGCCAATTATCGCAAATGGAGCATAGAGCATTTTAGCACCACCGGCGCGCATCTTATGCGAAAATACAAATATAATATTGTCATTTGCGGAGGCAAAGAAGATAGTCCAAATGCCACCACACTAGAATCTATGCTAAAAGACAAGGCTAAAAATCTAACACATCACCTAAAAATCATTAACCTTGCGGGCAAAACGAGCCTAACGGAGTTAGGCTCACTCGTGTATAACGGCAACCTGCTTATATCCAATGAGACAAGCTGCGCTCATTTGGGGGCTCTCTTAGACACGACGATAGTTATCGTCGTGTCTAACGGCAACCACCTGGGTAGATTTATCCCTTATCCCAAAGAGATAAGTGATAAATACTACCCGGTGTTTCACCCGTTTATAGAAGATAACTTGCATCGCTATGAAGAGTTAAGCAATGCCTACGCATATAAAAGCACGCTTGATATCAATGAAATAGCCCCAAGCAAAGTTATCTCTACAATCGATTCAATCCTAGACAATTTTAATAAAAGGAGCAAAAATGTGTAACTACTTTGAAGCTAGAGGTGTAGAATCCTCTATGTATAAGGATTTTAAGATACCGGCATATTTTCAAGAGGTTTTTGATAGGCTAGACCCACAAGCTAGGATTTTGGATTTTGGCTGTGGATTTGGACAAATGCTTTATGCTATAAAGAAAGCCGATATTTCTAATGGGGGGGGGGGCAATAAAAGTGCCAAAAGAGCCATATTTGTGTGGCATTGATATTAATGAGCAAGCCATAGAATATGTGCGTAGCCTTGGGATTGAAGCTTTGTGCGTGGAGGATATTTTTAGCTTTATCCCGCAAGAAAAATTTGATCTCATCATCACAACCCACACCCTAGAGCATCTCCCTAAAGATTCTATCATTCCGACTCTAACACATTTCAAAAAGCATTTTCTAAAAGAAAATGGCACAATCTTTATTGCCGTGCCAAATGCACAAAGTCATACAGGCTGTTATTGGGCATATGAGGATTTTACGCATACTACGCTTTTTACGACAGGAAGCCTGATATATGTGCTAAAAATGGCTGGATTTAGTGATGTTAAAATCATCGATAAAGACGCTATAGCCGATACAAAAGGACTTAAAAAATCCATAAGAAAGATACTTTTATGGCTTTATAAAATGCGCACAAGATTTTATAATCGCATCACAAATTCCGCATTCCACGCCCCAAGTGAAATAAGCTTTAGCTATGAGATAAAAGCTTTAGGAATAAATAAACCTTAAATATGATAGAATCCAACATTTCAACATCGCCCAAATGGGCAAAGGAGCTATAATGATAAAACAATGTATCTTATGCAAAACCTCTCACCTAGAAATGACAAGCCACATCAAAGCAAAAAACTTGATAGCACTTTATCGCAAAAGCTTTGGCATAGACATCACCCATTTAATCCTGACTGATTTACGCTACTATCATTGCAAGAATTGTGATTTGCGCTTTTTTACCCTTGAGGATGGCAAGATCCCAACGGGTGATAATGAATTTTATAACGCACTTAATCAGTTTGATTGGTATTACTTTAGTGAAAAAAGCGAATACCATTACGCCAAATCTTTTATCACCCCAGAATCTAAAGTGCTTGAAGTCGGCTGTGGCAAGGGGGCATTTGCCAAATTCCTCCCAACTCAAGCCAAAGCAAATTACATTGGATTAGAATTTAGCACTAAAGCCAAGGAAATGGCAGCGCTTGATGGTGTGAGAATAGAGAATATCGCCATTGAAGAATATGCCAAAACTCACGCGTATACTTTTGATGTGGCTACGAGCTTTCAGGTTTTAGAGCACGTGGCTAATCCTTATGAGTTTTTACGCGCACAGATTGAGTGCCTAAAAAAGCCAAATAATACTCATATTTCTATGGGGGGGGGGGCAGAAAAACTCAAAGCTTGCGCATAATGCAAGCCTCTTAATCATCGCTGTGCCAAGTGAGGAGAGCTTTTTAAAGCATTGTGTAAATGGAATCTTAAATATGCCACCTCATCACATCTCGCGCTTTAGCGATGCTACACTTAGAAAAATCGCTACTATTTTTGACCTAGAGCTTATAGAAATCCACCACGAAAAGATCCAGCCCGAACATATCCAATTCTACAAATCCACAATGTGGGCGAAGATGTTTTTACCAACGCCGCTTGTAGATTCTGGAATCTTGCGCAAAGTTATCAATAAGCTTGGCATTATTGGCACGAAGTTTATATCTGTGCCAGAATCTGCTTATGGACACACTGCCCTAGCAGTTTATAAAATCAAAAGTTAAAATGCGCTAGAATCTAGCCTTTAACCACTAAGCTTAAGGATTATAATGCACCAAAACCAAGATGTGTGGCAGCCTAAAATCTCAATCATCACAATCGTCTATAACGACAAAGAGCATATTCTTGAGACTATGGAATCTATCATATCTCAGACTTATCCGCATATCGAATACATCATAATCGATGGCAAAAGTTTTGATGGCACAACACAAATCATAGAATCTAAAATCACCTCACTTGCTACAATAACGAAAAAAAACATCTCCAAAGATTCTAGTTTGCCAGAATCTAGTGCTACATTATATCTAGAAGCAAAGCTCAATTCTAACCCGCACTTTAGCTTTAAATTCTTAAGCCAAAAAGATAGCGGAATCTATGATGCGATGAATAAGGGCATAGATTTAGCAAGTGGTGTGTGGTGTAATTTTATGAATAGTGGCGATAGATTCTATAATGAATCTTGTGTGCTAGAGTTATTTAAGCAATATAATAGCTATATCGCCAATGGGGGGGGGG
>CBCPND010000057.1:0-43768 GCA_965120395.1 uncultured Helicobacter sp. | reverse complement strand
AATATCAGTGCTGGAATGGGTGGAGCTGGAGTTGCGCTTAAGAATTCACAATGGGCTATTTATTATAACCCTGCGTTGCTGGCTGTGCGAAAGGAAGTGAAAATCAAAAATAAAAAAAGCAAGAAAGACAAAAAAGCACCAAATCTTGCTTTTAGCCCTAGTGTGCGCAATCCTTCACACACAAAAATCGATACAAGTGCTCCAAAGTCGCTTATGGTTCAGAATCCATCTTATTTGACAAGCCCTGATAGCGCAGAGACAGAGGCATTAGGCGGTGTGATTAGGGATGCTTTAGCTAGAGGCGATTTAGGCTCTACTGATATCTCTAGGGATGATTACACATCTATTTTAGGTAATGCAGTCTTTGATTATAAGCAAGTTGGCTATGAGCATTTATTCGAGGTGGATGAACTTAGTATGGTCGATATGGTCGGGAAGTCAAAATCTGGCTTTGCGGGCAGTATGGGGTTTGGCATAAGGGTTAATAGTGCTAGCAATAATTCTAGCGAGTTAAAGGCAGACATCGTAAGCCAAAATGGATTTGTTATGAACTTTGGCTCAACAAAAAAGCTAGGCACGATCTCTGTCGCTATTATGCCAAGTATTTTTGCAAGCGCTGAATACACAAATGAAGAGGAAGGAGATTTTAATATTCTCGCATTATTATTCGGTTCATCGATGAAGGTTGTGGCTATCGCTGAAGTGCCTGTGGGCTATGGGCATTTATTTGAGACAAAGATAGGGAATATCGCTGTTGGCGGGGCTGTGAAGTATATATTTGGATTGGGTGTAGATATAAGTGGTGATACTGAAAAAATTAACTCAAACGACATCCAGACGCACACTTTTGGCTTAGATTTAGGGGTGCTTTATACGCCTTATTTTGATAAGAATCTTAATGTGGGATTGGTTGTAAAAAATATAAACGCCCCAAAGATTAGCACAAATAGTGGCAAAATCACTCTAAACACTCAAGTAAGAGCAGGGGTAAGCTATGGATTCTTAAAAGATAAGATAGTCCTAGCAGTAGATGCCGATCTCGCTCCAAATGACACGCTATCGGCTATTAGACCATATTCACAAATGCTTGGTGGCGGGGTTTTGTTTGATTTAAAATGGGTTGATTTGCGCCTTGGGGCGATGTATGATTTTCGAAGTAAAGTGGCCAATGAAGGTTCGATTCTTACCGCTGGGATTAACATTTTAGGCTTTTTAGATATCGCTGTGCAAAGCAATCTGAACTTTGTAAATCTTGGGAATATCTCAATCCCAAGCTATTTATACCTAAAAATAGGCGGTGGCTTTAGCTGGTAGAATCTAGCAATGTGCTTTTAGGGAAGCACTAAGTCATTGAGCGATAAATCGTTGGATCTGTGCAAAGTGCTTGGTTGCTTACTTTTAATTCTGCATTCACTTGTGCATTCTAGGATTTGAGATTGATCCTTTAAACATTAAACAAGTTGCAATAAAATACGCATATCATTTTACAAGGAACACAATGAAGCAATACAAACTAAGCAATCTCTCTTGTGCGAGTTGTGCGGATAAACTAGAATCTGAGATTAAAAAGCTTGATGGCGTCAGAGATGTAAATATCTCTTTTATGACAAATACGCTTCAAATTGATTGTGATGATTTTAAGAGTGTGCTTAAAGTGATTAAAAACCTTGAGCCAAAAATTGAGGTTTTATCACAAGATTCTAGCCAAGCCCTAGAATCTAGCTTAGATTCCACAGATTCTATGTGCGCGCAAAATTCACAAAAATCTAAATTTTGGTTTTTAAATGGTGAGCTGTTGTTGCTCATCGCTTTGGTTGTGATTTTTATCGCAAGTCTTTTGGTTGAGCATTTTTTACTTGGTGTCGCACAAGATGAGCTTGGTGGTGAGCACGCGCCTGAAAATCTTTATATAAAAATCCTTTGGATTGGCATTTATCTTATCGCTGGGCGCGAGGTTTTCAAGGGCGCGTATCATAGCTTTAGAAGGGGTGCGATTTTTGATGAGAATCTATTGATGTTAAGTGCTTCTTTGGCGGCGTTTTTTATCGGGGCTTGGGAAGAGGCAGTGAGTGTGATGCTATTTTTCTCTGGAGGTGAGTATTTACAAAATCTTAGCATTAAGCATTCTAAAGAGGCAATCGGTGCGCTAACAGATTTTAAGCCACCAAAAGCGCATAAAATCACAAAAAATGGCATTACACCAATAGACCCAAGCGCACTAAAAGTCAATGATGAAATTATGGTGTATGCGGGTGAAATGTTACCTTGTGATGGGGTTTTAGAGGATTTGAATGCGAGTTTTGATTGCTCAGCATTAAGTGGAGAATCCCTGCCTGTCGAAAAAAGACAAAAAGAAGAGATTCTAGCCGGAAGTATCGCTTTAGGCAAAGCTGTTAAAGTGCGTATCACTAGAGAGTTTCAAAACAGCCAAATCGCTAAAATAACAGAACTCATAAAATCCGCTACTACGCAAAAGTCCCAAACCGAAAACTTTATTACAACATTTGCGCGCTATTACACGCCAATCGTATTTGTAATTGCGATTTTTGTGGCGCTTTTCCCGCCTTTTGCATTTGATTTAAGCTATAAAGACTGGATTTATCGCGCATTAGTGATTTTAATGGTAAGCTGCCCTTGTGCTTTAGTGATTTCCGTGCCTATTGGGTATTTTGGTGGGTTGGCAGCGGCAAGTAAAAAAGGAGTGATGATTAAAGGCTCAAATTATTTAGAGGCTTTAAGTCAGCTTTCACTTTTGGGATTTGATAAGACAGGCACGCTTACAAAGGGAGTTTTTAAGGTTATAGATGTGATTCCCCAAGGAGACCATACTAAAGCAGATGTTTTGAAATATGCACTTTGTGCACAAAATCTCTCCACTCATCCAATCGCACAATCCATAAAGACAGAATATGACAAACTCGCACATATTCACAAAGTGAGTGAGTTTGAGGAATTAGGCGGGCTTGGCGTGCGCGCTGTGTGCTGTGATCGTGAGATAATCGCTGGGAATGATAAGATTCTGCATAAATATGACATCAATCATAACACTTGCGATGTGCAAGGAAGCGTGCTGCATATCAGCGTGGATAAGCACTATGTAGGGTATATCTTGATCGCAGATGAGCTAAAAAATGAAGCAAGGGAAGTATTAGATAAGCTAAAAGAAATGAGAATTGAGCCTGTGATGTTAAGCGGTGATGGCAAATATGCTTGCGAGATAGTCGCACAAAAGCTTGATTGCAAATATTATCATTCACTTTTACCTCAAGATAAGGCAAATGAGTTCTCCAAGCTTAAAAAAGAGCAATTACGCAAAGTTGGCTTTGTCGGAGATGGTATAAATGATGCACCAACTTTAGCACTGGCTGATGTAGGGATTTCTATGGGAAGCGGGAGTGATTTAAGTCGTCAAAATGCTGATGTGGTAATCTTAAATAATTCGTTAAATTCACTTCTTAATGGCATAGAAATCGCTAAAAAGACAAAAACAATCATTTATGAGAATATCATTTTTGCTTTGGGCGTGAAGGGAGTATTTATCGTGCTTGGGCTTTTTGGCGTGGCAAGCATTTGGGAGGCTGTATTTGGTGATGTGGGAGTAGCATTAATCGCGCTAGCAAATGCAATGCGCACACTTAAGATTAAGTGATACATTGTATAGCAGGCGATTAGCATCTAAACACTTCTTAAGCCAAAAATTATAAATCAAAATCGGAGAATCCATATAATGAAGATTTTGCTGCTTTTTATTGGTGTTGTTTTCATTGCACTTGCATTGATAAAGATTTATGCGTATAGAATCTTGCGTAAAACTTTTATTTTTGTAAATCACAAAATCCTGCTTGCATTGCTTGTTTTTGGACTTTATGGCACAGAAGTAATGTTTTTTATCTCAGTTAAAGAGAGTAACTTTAATCATTTAACCTACATCGCACTTAGTTCTTCTGTAATCTTTGGATATAGCTTGTTTATAGCGTGTTTGATTGGTGATATGCTAAAAAGAGTAGGCAAATTTACGCTTAAAAAGATAGAATCTAAAAGAAGTTGCACGCAAGATTTCATACAGGATTCAAAAAGTCCTAATCAGGATTATGCGCTAGATTCTACAAATGCGATAAATCTTAAACGGCGCAGATTCTTAAAAATTTTGCTTGATTTAGGAATTGTAGCATTATTTTTTATCTTTAGCTTCAAAAGCGCTAGAAATGCCATAAGTATCCCAAAAGTGCGCGATGTTAAGATACATTTAAAAGGCTTAAAAAGCCAAAAAACAATCGCAATGATAAGCGATGTGCATATTGGCAAGACTCTTCAGGCGGATTTTTTGAAAGGGGTTGTAGAGAAGATAAATGCTCTAAATGCGGACATTGTCGTGATTGTGGGCGATTTGGTTGATGAGAATATAGAGTTTATTAAGGATCATTTGCTTATTGTAAATGAGCTTCAAAGCAAGGAAGGCGTGTATTATGTCAGCGGTAATCACGAATATTATCACGGCATAGATTCTACGCTTGAGTTTCTAAAAACGCTAAATCTTAAAGTGCTAGAAAATGAGAATATCGAGCTAGAAGGCTTTAATCTCGCTGGGGTTAATGACTTGGCTGGAGAGATATTTTTTAAAAAGCGCCCACCAGACCTAGAATCTGCCAAGCTTGGCTTAAATCCACAAAAGCCAAGCATTTTGTTAGCGCATCAGCCAAAGTTTGTAAGGCGTAATGATGTGAGTGATTTTGACTTGGTTTTATCCGGACATACGCACGCAGGGCAGGTTTTCCCGTTTTCGTTTTTCGTATGGCTTGATCAGCACTATATTCACGGGCTTTATAAGCTAGATTCCAAAACGCAGCTTTATGTGAGTTCTGGGGCTGGATTTTGGGGACCAGCGATACGCTTTTTAGCACCAAGTGAGATAGCCCACATCACACTAAAGCCACAAATTCAAACAACATAAATCATACAAAGGACTAAAATGGATGATAGATTTGCAAGAACAAGGCTTTTATTCAAAGAACATTTTGAAAAAATCCGCGCACAAAAAATTGTGATTTTTGGTGTTGGTGGTGTGGGTGGATTCGCTCTTGATTGTCTATATCGCACAGGAATTGGCGCTATAACGATTGTTGATAAAGATAGCTTTGATGTTACAAACCAAAACCGCCAAATTGGCTCAGATTTTATAGGAGAGAAAAAAGTAGAAGCACTAAAGCAATTATATCCGGGCATAGAAGGCATTTGTGCCAGTGTAGATTCTGTATTTTTAGAGAGTCTCGATATAAAGAATTTTGATTATGTCATTGATGCGATCGATGACATTCCTGCCAAAATCGCCCTTGTGCAAAAATGCCAGAATATGCGCTATGGAACTTTCATCTGCTCTACTGGAAGTGCTAAAAAGCTAAATCCGCTTGAGATTCGCGTAGGAAGCATTTGGAAAAGCTATGGCGATAGATTTGCAAGAAAATTGCGCGACAACCTCAAAAGGCAAAACCTCAAAAGCGATTTTAAAGCAATCTTTAGTCCAGAATCCCCAAAATGCGAAGAATTAGGAAGCTTTAGTGCTGTGACAGCAAGCTTTGGGCTTCAGATCGCAAGCGAAGTCATTCAAGACATTATCAAGAATTAAAAACAATCGCGCTTAAATTTTCTTGCAAGATAGAGTTGGCTAGATTCTGATTATTTTATACGCGATAATGCACTATCAAGCTTTTTTATCATCTCATCAATGTGGCTTTGATTTATAACAAGCGGTGGGGCAAGACGAATCGTGTTTTTACCAGCTGAAAGAATTATTAACCCTTCTTCTCGCGCAGAATTCACAATATCACTAACTTTAATTTTACTATCAACTTCAATTCCACGTAAAAGTCCAACGCCTCTTTGCTCGATTAAAAAATCATATTTTTGAAGCAAATCATTTAGTGTAGATTCTAGAATCGGAGTGATTTTTTTGACATTTTCTAGAATCTTAAATTTATCAAAGAGATCAAATACCTTACTCACAGCCACACACACAAATGGATTCCCGCCATAAGTGCTTCCGTGATCGCCCGGTTTCAAAGAACTCTTAGCCACTTTCTCACTCAAGACAAAAGCTCCCACAGGCACGCCACAGCCTAAAGCTTTTGCACTTGTTAAAATATCTGGCTTGATTCCATAAAGCTCATAGGCAAACATCTCCCCGCTTCTGCCCATTCCGCACTGAATCTCATCCAAAATAAGCAAAATATCTTTTTCATCACAGATCTTGCGCAAAGCTTGTAAAAACTCCTTGCTTGCAGGCGTTACACCACCTTCACCTTGAATTATCTCTAAGATAATCGCACAAGTTTGCTCACTGATGAGACTCTCTACACTTTGAACATCATTAAAGTTAGCAAAATCTACGCCCGGAATCAGCGGCAAAAATGGCTCTTGATAAGCGACATTTCCAGTTACTGATAACGCACCTAATGTGCGCCCGTGAAATGAATTTTTCATAGCGATAATTTTAGGATCTTTAATACCTTTTTCAAAAGCATATTTTTTAGCTACCTTTAGTGCGCCCTCAATTGCTTCTGTGCCACTATTTGTGAAAAATACCCTATGCAAACCACTAGCCTTGCAAAGCTTATTTGCAGCCTCAATGGCTGGAGTGTTGTAATACAAATTTGAAGTGTGTAAAATCTTATCAATCTGAGCTTTAAGCGTATCATTGAAGTCTTTATTCCCATATCCAAGCCCATTTACAGCAATCCCCGCACCAAAATCCAAATAGCTTCTATTTTGCGTATCATACAAATACACACCCTTGCCATAGGCGATATTTATAGGTTGACGATTGTAAATTTGCAAAAGTGCGTTTTGGCTAAAATCTTGCATTATGCCTCCTTTAAAATCGCAGTGCCAATGCCACTATCTGTGAAAAACTCAAGCAACAAACAATGCTTTATGCGCCCATCGATGATATGCACAGAATGCACGCCGCAATCTATAGCATCGATGCAATTTTGGATTTTAGGAAGCATTCCGCCTTGAATTGCACCACTTTTTAGTAGCTCTTTAGCCTGCGTGGTTGTAAGCATCGCAATTAAAGAATCTTTATCGCTAAAATCCCTATATACGCCTTCTGTGTCGCTTAAAAACACAAGTTTCTCAGCCTTTAGTGCTTTAGCGATCTCATAAGCCACATCATCAGCATTGATATTATAACCCTGTGCGCTAGAATCCATACCAATCGGGCAAATCACAGGCAAGAAATTATTATCAAGCAGGCTTAAAATAAGCTTTGTATTCACACTTTTCACACTCCCTACAAAGCCGATATCCTCGCCATTTAGAATCTTTCTCTGCGCTAGAATTGTATTGCCGTCTTTCCCACTAATGCCAACCGCACACACCCCAAAGCTTGACATATAACCCACAAGTCCCTTATTTATGTGGTTTAACACCATTTCAGCGATTTGTAATGTATGTTCGTCTGTTATGCGAAAGCCTTGTGCAAATTGTGGCTCTTTACCTGAGAGGCTCATCCATTTGCTAATCTCTTTTCCACCGCCGTGAATGATGATTGGCTTAAAACCTATGCTTTTTAAAAGTGCGATATCACGAATTACACTTTTTTTTAAATCCTCATCCTCCATTGCGCTTCCGCCGTATTTTATAACAATAATCTTCCCGCTGAAGCGCTGGATATAAGGCAGTGCCTCAATGAGCGTGCTAGCCTTTTCTTGCAAAACTTGCATATTCATTTATTTCCTTTAAAACTACGAACGATAACTCGCATTGATTTTAACATACTCATAACTTAAATCACAGCCCCAAGCAGCGGCTTGTTTTGTGCCGCTTTTTAAATCTATGAGGATGCTTGCTTCCTTTTGTGCGAGAATCCTGCTTGCTTGCTTCTCGCTAAATGCAAGTGCGTCACCATTTTTTAGAATCTGGATTATACCTTTTTGACTTTGAAAATACAAATCTAGCTTAGCTTGCTCAAACCCAGCTTCGCTGTATCCCATCGCACATAAGATTCTACCCCAATTTGCATCATTGCCAAACATCGCTGTTTTGACAAGATTTGAAGTAATCACGGATTTGGCAAGCTTTCTAGCTTGGGATTTTTTAGGGGCGTTTTTTACAATTGCACTAATGAGTTTATTTGCACCTTCGCCATCAGAAGCGATTTTCTTAGCTAGAATCGTATTTAGCACCCTTAAAGCTTTCTTAAAAATCTTATAATTTTTATCGCTAGAATCTGTGATTTCCTGATGCCTTGCCTTTTTATTAGAAAGTAGTAACACAGAGTCATTTGTTGAAGTATCGCCATCGACTGAAATCATATTATAGGTGTTTTTGACATCTTGTTTGAGGGCTTTTTGGAGAAGCTTTTTTGAGATGTTGGCATTTGTAATAAGAAAGCTAAGCATCGTGCCCATATTTGGATGAATCATCCCGCTACCTTTAGCGATTCCTGCGATTTTCACACGCGCATTATTTATGCGAAACTCTACAGCTGCATTTTTTAAGGTCGTATCTGTCGTCATAATCGCTTGTGCGCAATCTTTGGCATTTTGTGTAGAGGAATTTTTAGCTTTAGCAAGTAAAGAAATACCCTTTTTGATTCTAGGCATCGGAAGTTGTGCGCCAATGACGCCAGTAGAAGCTAAAAGTATAGAATCTTGGTTGATTTTTAGTGCTTGTGCGGCGAATTTAGCACTCTCCACACAGGCTTCAAGCCCAACTTTGCCTGTGCAAGCATTGGCAATTCCAGAGTTTATAATAATGGCTTGGATTGGATTTGATAGTTTTTGCTTATCATATTCTACACAGGCTGCGCGCACTTTATTTTTTGTAAAAACTCCAGCGGCAATACAAGGTGTTTTACTAAAAATAAGTGCCATATCCTTGCGATTTTTATATTTGATGTTTGCCATAACACCAGCACTCTCAAAGCTTGGAAGAGCATTTAACCCACTTTTTAGGATTTTAAT
Source organism: uncultured Helicobacter sp. (assembly GCA_965120395.1). GTDB lineage: Bacteria > Campylobacterota > Campylobacteria > Campylobacterales > Helicobacteraceae > Helicobacter_B. The sequence continues at coordinate 34,805 of CBCPND010000057.1, read as the reverse complement.
TTCTGTGGTTTTCTGTGGCTTATTTGCTTTGGAATCTTGTGTGATTGTCGTAGAATCTTTAGATTCTAGAATCTTTTGCATTCTTGGGTCTTTGATTTTAGATAGGGGTTTTTTTGGCGCTATTTTTGGGCTTTGTGTAGCTTTTTTATTTGGTGGCACTCTTTTTTGTGTTGAAATTTTGGGAGGTTTGTTTGTCGGTGTTTTATTTTTCATTTAGGATTCTCCTTAATTTTTATAACCTTATTGCCTTGATTTAAGATAAGCTCATAGCGATTGACATTTGCTTTCATATCCCAGCCAAGTTCGCTCCAGAAGGCATTTCCAACCTTATTATCACTAAATGCGATAAGCGAAATTGTCGAAATGAATTCTCTTTTTAATGCCTCAAGCGCAAAGCTTACCATTTCTCTACCAATGCCTTGCATACGATATTTTTTGTGCACACACACGTGATATAAACTTCCATATCGCCCATCGTGCCCGCATAAAATACTTCCTACAATATTATTATCTATCAAGGCAACCACACTTGTATTTGGATTTCTTTTTAAAAATCGTGCAATGCCTTCTTTTGAATCATCGATGCTTCTAATGTAAAATCCATCAATTTGATTCCACAAAGCGACAACCTCATCATAATCATCGATTTTCATTACGCGGATTTTAGCCTTCATTGATTTGACTTTCATAATCGTGCCTTTAAAAAGCATTTAAGGGAATATTGGCGCATTTTCAAGCCCTAATTTTTCATCAAGTCCAAACATAATATTCATATTCTGCACTGCCGCACCTGCCGCACCTTTAATGAGATTATCCATAGCAGATGTGATAATAACGCGATTTGTGCGCTTATCGACATCAAGATGAACATCGACAAAATTACTTGCTTCAACCCAACGCGTTTGCGCTGATAAATTATGAGGCAAAATCCTAATAAAATGCTCATTTTTATAAAATTCCTCATAGATTCTATAAAGATTTTCAAGTGATTGCTCACTTTTTAAATTCGCATAAATTGTCGCTAGAATCCCTCGATTTATGGGGATCAAATGAGGCGTGAAGTTTATAATAACTTGTTCTTTTGCCACATCGCTTAGAATCTGCTCTATTTCTGGCGTGTGGCGATGAGTTGTGATTCCATAAGCTTTAAAATTCTCATTGACTTCACAAAATAAATTGTCCATCTTTTCTGCTCTACCGGCGCCTGAGACGCCTGATTTCGCATCAATTATAATGCTTTTAGAATCTATTAAGCGATTAGCCAAAAGTGGCGCTAAGCTTAAAATACTACAAGTTGGATAACAGCCCGGATTGGCAATAAGTCTTGCAACTTTAATCTCTTCTCTATAAAGCTCACAAAGCCCATAAATTGCACGCTCTAAAAGCTCTGTATTAGCGTGTTCATCGTGATACCATTGCTTAAAAGCCGCCTCATCTTTTAAGCGAAAATCCGCACTTAAATCAATAACCCGCACGGAATCCAAAATAGAGTCTGTGAGAATTTTAGCGGCAAAATTATGTGGTGCGGCTAAGAACAACACATCAATATCCGCGCACAAAGATTCTAGATTTTGCGCATCAATGCAAGAGAAATCTAAAATCTTAAAAAAATTTTGATGGCTCTGAAAATATGGCTTTCCTCGAAGTTTTTGTGAGCCAAGCCACATAATCTGAGCTTGCTTGTGCCCTAACAACAATCTTACAAGTTCATTAGCCACATAACCACTTGCACCAATAATCCCAACTTTTATCATTTAATTAGCCCTTGCAATAAAATCAATTCATAACAATATATTTTTAACGCTTAAAAACTTATTTTATAGAATCCAAAATCATATCAATAATCACTTCTGCTCCATTTTGTGAAACTTGCTCACACAATCTTTTGGAGATAGATTCTAGATTCTGTTTAGTCATAAAATCCAAAAATGTAAAAAACTTCTCTTTTGTGAGATTCTCTTGCAAAATCATCTCACCCAAATCCTGATCGACAAAAAACTTTGCATTATAAACTTGATGATTTTGTGCGGCATAAGGATAAGGGACATAAAGCATAGGCAATCCCAAAGCCGCATTTTCCCACACACTACTTGCACCTGATCGCCCCACACATACATCTGCTTGATTTAAATGTTTAATAATATCTTTGCTGAAATCAAAAAGCGTGATAGATTCTAGGATATTTTGCTTTTCATAGCCTTGCTTCACGCGCTCTAAATCATTTGCACCACATTGATGAATGATTTTTATACCCTTTTGCAAAAGCTCTTTGCTAACTTGCAAAGCAAGGTCATTTATTGCTTTTGCGCCTTGTGAGCCACCGATAAAAATTATCGTCTCCAGCTTATTGCGCACGCGCTTAGATTCTAGGACTTCTTGCTTTAGCGGATAAGGGGTTTTTTCTTTACCAAATGAGCTAAAAACTTGCCTTGCAAATGGTGTCAGAATTTGATTTAAACGCCCCTTAATAGCATTTTGCTCGTGGATAAAAAGTGGCTTTCTAAACACAATAGCCCCGATACTCGCAGGACCAGCGCTAAATCCTCCCACGCTTATTACAACTTTGATTTTATGCGCTTTAAAAATCGCGCACACTTCTTGAAGCGCTTTTAAATGATTAAAAAGTGCTAGAATCTTAGCTACTCCGCTTTTATTCACAACGCCTGTGGTTTGCAAGAAATAGCACTTCTCAAACAGATCGCTCCCCTCAAACCAAAGCCTATCTTGCCCTTGCATAGAGCCGATGTAATAAACTTTGATTTTGCGCTTTTTAAGCTGCTGCCCTAATGCTTTGACAATGGCTAAATGCCCACCTGTGCCACCACCTGTGATTACAAACATACTTCACTCCAAAATTCTAAAATCTAATTATAGCTAGAATCAAATCTTTAGGCTAAAATATCTCACAAATTCTTAAAGGTCATTCAAAGGTCGTTTATGTATAGCATTATCCAAACCACAACATCAAGCAAAAAGCAAGCTAAACTTATCGCAAAGATTCTATTAGATTCCAATCTTTCAGCTTGTGTGCAAATCTCAAAAATTAAAAGCCACTACATCTGGCAAGGTAAGATTCAAACCAGCAAAGAATTCTTACTTTCGATTAAAACGCACTCAAAATGTGTGCTTCAAATTCAAAATCTTATCAAAAAACATCATTCTTATGATACGCCTGAGATCATCGAGATCAAGGTAGATTCTATGGACAAGAAATATCAAAAATGGCTTGATGGGGTGATAAATGCGCCTTTAAAAACAATTCGGCTTTGAGTGATAAACGATGATTGCGCACAAAGCACTCGCTTACTTACGCACAAGTAAGCTCGCTTCGTGCTTTGCTTGAAAACAACGAGAATTGCGTTTTGTGGTTTTAGATTCTGCAGAATCTAGAATTTGAGATTCTGGAATCTAGAGCAAAATCTAGCATTTGCGGTATTGCTTTAAATGTTTTTTGAAAAATTTGGGGATGAGGCTAGACAATTAAGTCTGCAAATCTCCAAATTTTTCAAAATTCATTTAAATGATTACCCAAAGGCGCATTTGCTAAGATTCTGTAAGATTCTAATTTCTAGATTCTCTTAACTCCTGCATAATGCCTTTAAAATACTCTATGGTCTTTTGCAATCCTTCCTCTAGCTCTATTTTTGGGCTAAAGTTTAACTCTTTTTGAGCTAGGCTAATATCTGGCTGGCGTTGTTTAGGATCATCTTGAGGTAAAGGAAAAAAGCAAATCTTTGAGCTTGATTTGGTAAGTTTTATCACATTTTGGGCTAATTCTAGAATGCTAAATTCATTAGGATTGCCGATATTTACAGGTCCATAAAATCCATCTTTACTATCCATCAAAGCTATCATTCCATCAATCAAATCATCCACATAGCAAAAGCTCCGCGTCTGGCTTCCATCACCATAAATGCTAATATCCTCACCCTTTAGTGCTTGGATGATAAAATTACTCACCACGCGCCCATCATTTGGATGCATTCGCGGACCATAGGTGTTAAAGATTCTCATCACTTTAATATTGACATTATGCTGTCTTTGATAATCAAAAAACAGCGTCTCAGCACAGCGCTTGCCTTCATCATAACACGCGCGGATTCCGATGGGATTAACCGCACCGCGATAGCTCTCCACTTGTGGATGCACTTCTGGATCGCCATAAACTTCACTTGTGGAGGCTTGCAGAATCTTAGCCTTCGTGCGTTTAGCAAGTCCTAGCATATTTATCGCGCCAACTACTGAAGTTTTAGTCGTCTGCACTGGGTCAAACTGATAATGCACAGGACTTGCAGGACAAGCAAGATTGTAAATCTCATCGACCTCCACATACAGCGGAAAAGTTACATCGTGACGCATAAATTCAAAGTTTGGATTCTGCAGTAAATGCAAAATATTGCGCTTATTTCCTGTAAATAAATTATCCACGCAAAGCACTTCATCGCCTCGCGCTAAAAGCCTCTCACACAAATGCGATCCTAAAAATCCAGCCCCACCAGTAACTAAAATCTTCTTATGTAGCATTTCACTTCCTTTAGCTTGTAGTTGTTTGCGTAAATGTGAGCGCATTATAGCCAAATTTAGCTTGTATCCCAAATGACTTAATTGGTGATTTATGCTTTGTAATGTATAATGCCTCTTTAATTTTGTAAAAGGATATAAATGCTTGTAGAAATCTCTCATCTTTCAAAATCTTATGATAAAACTCTTGCGCTTGATGATGTCAATTTGCAACTTCAAGAAGGGCGTGTTATTGGCTTGCTTGGTCCAAATGGAAGTGGCAAGACAACCCTTATTAAAGTGCTTTTGGGGCTTTTAAGGCAATTTAGCGGAGAGGTGAAGATCGATGGAAAGCTTATAGACGATAAGACAAATGCCATTGTCTCTTATTTGCCAGATAAAGAGTATATCCCGCCTGAGTGGAATCTGGAGTATGCTTGTGGGTTTTTTAGCGATTTTTTTAGTGATTTTAATAGGCATAAAGCCTTGGAATTAGCCAAAGAGCTTAATATCAACCCAAAAGATAAAATCCAAACTCTCCCTAAAGGCAACCAAGAAAAGCTCGCGCTCATTCTCACGCTTGCGCGCGAAGTAAGGCTTTATATCTTTGATGAGCCTATCGCTGGGGCAGATCCAATCGCGCGCGAGAAAATCTTTAACCTTATACTGCAAAATTATAACAAGCAAGCAAGCGTGCTTATATCCACGCACCTCATCAGTGATGTGCAACATATTTTAGATGAAGCGATCTTTTTACATTATGGACGCATAAAGCTTCATAGTGCACTTTCAGATCTTATGAAAGAAAATGAAAAACAAAATCTTACTGAAATCTTTAAGGAGTATTGCCAATGATAAAACTTCTCAAATATGAATTTTTACAATCTTTTATGCCTTTTGCTATTATGTGTGGGGCGTTTGCTATGAGCTTTGTGCTAATGATTGTCTTTCACGATAAAATTTTTTTCTTATTTGGTGTTGGAGTTTTTGGGGCAATAATAGCACTTTTTGGACTTTTTATCGTGTGGGCAATATTTGTCATTCGCTCCTTTTGGAAAAACCTCTTTGGCACTTATGGGACATTGATTTTTAGCTTGCCTTTGAGTATAGATTCTATTTTGCTTGCAAAGATTCTAAATGGTTTTATTTTGACTATAGTCTCGGGTCTTTTTTATGTCTTTGTAGCCATAATATCCCTAAAATATGCTTATGATTATGATTCAATCCAAAGACTATTACAAGATCTAGCACTAGCACGCTTATATTCAGGAGATGTTTTTACTATTGTTTCTATTATTGCGTATCAAATCTTAAGCTGTATGGAATCTCTTACGAAAGTTTTATTTACAATGGCAGTTTTAAATTCCATGCATATCCAAGATTACCGCTTTATCATAGGATTGCTACTTTATATCGCGCTATCTTTTGTGCCACTTTTTATCATTTTTATATTTTCGTTTATTATTGGCGAATTTGGGGCACTTATCGCTGGATATCCCATAGCTATCACGATTTTTTATTTTTGGGCACGATATTTGATTGTGAGAAAATTAGAATTGCTCTAAAATATATTATAATTATAACTACTTAGCTTTTAGCAGTAAGATATCAAGAAAGGGGGCACAAATGATTGATATTAAATTACTCTTAAACGATTTTGAAAATGTCGCGCAGCAATTAGCGATAAAAAAGGTTAAATCCGTAGAACTTGCACAACTTAAAGACGTCGCCTCTCAATTTAAGTCTAAAAAACAGATCCTAGAATCACTACAAGAGACTCAAAACAAGCAATCCAAACTCTTTGGGCAATATATCTCACAAAACAAGCCTATAGATGAACTAAAAACACAGCTTGAAGCAAACAAAGCTAAAATTGCTAAAAGCGAAGATGAATTAAAACAAATAGAACAAAACTTATACTCTTTGCTTTATGGTATTCCAAATCTCCCCGATGAGCATACACCAAAAGGCGAAGATGAAAATGACAATATCGAGATTAAAAAGATTCTGACTCCTCGCGTTTTTGACTTTAGCCCAAAGGAGCACTGGGAGTTAGCAGAATCTAATGGCTGGATTGATTTTAGTGCAGGTGTGAAACTAGCTAAAAGTAGATTCTCTGTTTTGCGTGGAATGGGAGCAAAACTTAATCGTGCGCTTATAAATTTTATGCTTGATTTTAACCAAAAAGCTGGATTTGAGATGATCTCAACGCCCGTGATTGTGAATTCTGATATGCTTTTTGGCACAGGGCAGTTGCCAAAATTTGAAGATGATATGTTTAAAATTGCAGGCAATGTAGATGATTCTCATCAAGAAGGAGAAAAATCCAAAGGTCATAGCCTCTATCTTATCTCTACATCAGAAATCACACTCACAAACCTTTATAATGACTGCATTATTCCGTTTGAGAATCTGCCAATTTGCCTTACAGCCCAAACGCCTTGCTTTCGTAAAGAAGCTGGAAGTGCCGGCAAAGATACGCGTGGCATAATCCGACAACATCAATTTGATAAAGTCGAGCTTGTAGCAATCACACATCCTAGCCAAAGCGATGCAATGCAACAAAAAATGCTTCAAACTGCTAGTGGAATCTTAAGCGCACTTGAGTTACCTCATAGATTTGTGCAACTTTGTGGTGGGGATTTGGGGTTTAGTGCAAGCAATACGATAGATATTGAAGTGTGGCTTCCGGGACAAAACTGCTATCGTGAAATAAGCTCTGTCTCTAACACAAGGGATTTTCAGGCAAGGAGGGCAAAAATCCGCTATAGAGAAAATGGCAAAAATATGCTTGCTCATACCCTTAATGGTTCATCATTAGCCGTTGGGCGCACGCTTGTAGCGATTATGGAAAATTACCAACAAATTGATGGCTCAATTACGATCCCAAAAGTTTTAGAAAAATATATCAATTAAATCAATTAAAAATGGTAAGGCAAAATGGCTAAAACAGACTCCATTCCAGACCAAGAAAACACGGATAACACGCCAAGTAAGATCACCCAGATTCTAGAATCTATTCCTATCTCTGATATTTTTGAAAGACTCAAAAGTGACAAAAGGTTTCATATCATTTTGCTCGTGATTGCTTCTGTGGTTGTAGTTTTATTAGTGGTGATTATTGTGTTTTCTATAAAGGCTAAACCAAAGCAAGCCACTCCACCCACGCCCCAAACTCTAGAGACCTATCCTCAAAGCGATGAAATTCAAAAACTAACAGATATTACACTTCCTGAGCCTTCATATAATCCTAAAACCGCTACTAATATCGATAATCTCATTATCAAAGGTAATCTTTTATATCAGCAAGGGCAACGCCAAGAAGCCTTTGATGTGTTTAAAAAAATCTCTAGCTTTTCGCAATCAATCGCGACTTATAACCTTGGCACAATCCAGCTTACACACAACGCCTATGAGGATGCAATCTCATCTTATGCAGATTCTATACAAACAGGGCAAAATATCTCCACAAGCGCTATAAATGCGGCTGTATCCTCATACAAGCTTGGTCGCTTTGATTTATATCATTACTATTTAAAAATTGCCAATGAAAATCTACCAGATTCTGTGCAAGAGCCATATTATAGCTATGCATATGCACTTTTAGAATATTATAGGGGACATTATTTTGAGACTCTCTCGCCACTACTCAATCCAAATTCCAAAGAATTCAATCATCAAAATATGCGACTAGCGGCATATATTTTTACTCTTTTTGGAGATGACCTCAATGCTCTTGCGTGCCTTCAGCAAGCATCAAGCATTGATGATTATAAAAGTATAGGTTTGCTATATGCGCGATTAGCGGATTATCACGAAGCAAAAACTTATCTCTCAAAGTATTTACAAACCAATCGCTATGATATGGAATCTATGATGGCGACACAGATTATTGACTTAAAGCTTGGAAATTTCTCCCTTGCTGCAACCACGCTTGAAAATATCGCTGGAAGTGAAAAATATTTTGCTATTGCCAAAAAAACATATCCCATTAAAATTATGATCAATCCAGAATTATTTGATGTAAGCCTCGCTCAAAAGAACTTTTGGGAACGCGATTTTGAAAATAACGACAAAATAGGCTATAAAAGCCTTTTTTACTTCGCACCATATAAGGTATTTGATGCCAAAAGGACTTTGCAAGAAGTTTCGCGAGGGACAAATTTACGCCAGATCAATATCTATGAAGGTAAAAATGTGCTTTTACGAAGTGCGACTACTTCAAAGATAGATAAAATCATTATAGATGCGCTTGTGCGCCTTGAGAGTAAGGATTTACGTTATGGGTTAAAAACGCTTCAAGACGCCATAAACAACAATCCAAATCACGCCATTTTATATTATAACCTCGGGCTTATATATGCCCAGCTTGGATATTATGATGAGGCATATACGCATTTTGTGCGCGCATATTATCTTGATCAAAGTGATTATTTGGCTGGTGCACTTGCTGTGATTAGCGGACGATTTAGCCATAAAAATACCGATCGCATTTTATCAGATGTGGTGAATGCTTTTCAAAATAATGGCTCTAATGGAACTCAGATGGATTTCATACACGATCTTTTAGCTTATGTCAATGATAATCGCATAGAAAATAACGACTGGATAAAGCAAGCCAAAATCAAAGAACCCATATTCTATGCCTTGGGGTTTGCTTATGCCTTACGCAATAAACAAAAACAAGAGATGATTCAAAATATCGATGGCTTGCGCGCAATATATCCAAAAGATATAGTGGTCAATATTTTGTATATGCTAGCTTCAAATTTTGGCGAGAATCTCCAAGAAAGTGCAATGACGACTTATAATATCTTAAAATCTAATGAACTTGATTTGCGACCAATCTATTATGGAGGTGCATTCCCAAGAGAGCTTTATGTGTATAGCGGGTTTATCTCTGGATTCTTGCAAGACCAAGCTAGAATCACCCAAGATTACCTTATCGCCCAAGAATCTAACACAAATGGAATATTACAAACCCTAGGCTTAATCTATATCTATCAGCAAGAATTCCAAAAAGCATATGCCATATACAACACACTTTTAGATAATCTTAAAGAAAACGATGGGCAGACAAGATTCCTTGCTGCAGTATCTGCCATAGGGGCTGAAAATTATGGTGATGCAGCATTATTATTGCAACTCACCAAAATGGAAACTCCAAGCATTTATGAAGCGCGCTATGGGCTTGGATTGCTTTATCAATCTGCGGGGAATTTTAAGGCTGCAGCGAGTAATTATCGCTTTATCTTGCCTAAGAATTTTCGTTCAGAATTCTTTGATTTTCAAATCGATGCCAATGCAAGCTACTCATACGAACTTCAAGAAGCAAACCAATGAATCTAGACACACTCAACCCCCAGCAAAAACAAGCCGTTATGCACTCAGATGGCGCGCTTTTGATTCTAGCAGGTGCAGGAAGCGGCAAGACAAAAACGCTAACCACACGCCTAGCTTACTTAATCCAAGAATTAGGAATCCCGCCAAGCACCACACTAACGCTAACTTTCACAAACAAAGCTGCAAATGAAATGCGCCAACGCGCCTTAGGAATGCTTCAAAATTCTATTGCAACACCTCCGCTTTTATGCACATTTCATAAATTTGGACTTTTGTTTTTGAAATTCCACATTCATCACTTAAATCGAGAGCCCAACTTCGTGCTTTTAGATTCCGATGATCAAAAAAAAATTGCCAAAAAGCTAAATGATCACATCGCTTATAATGCCACGCTTAATTTCATCTCAAACTGCAAAAACAGCCTAATTTCACCGCAAGAAGCGTTGCAATCTTTTAAAACCCCACAAGAGAAACTTCTCTCGCAAGCATATTTAAAATATAATGAATTTTTAGAGAAAAACAATATGGTGGATTTTGATGATTTACTTCTTTTAACATATAAGATTCTAGAATCTAATCCAAATTTATGTGAGCAAATCTCTGCGCATTATCAATACATTATGGTTGATGAATATCAAGACACAAACCTTTTGCAAGTAGAGATTCTAAAAAAACTTTGCACCACACATCAAAATATTTGCGTTGTAGGCGATGATGATCAGAGCATTTATAGCTGGAGGGGTGCGGATATTAGCTATATTTTAAATTTTAAAAACACTTTTAAAGATTCAAAAATTATTAAACTAGAGACAAACTATCGCTCTAAAAAGCAAATCCTACAAGCTGCAAACAAGCTTATTTCGCATAATTCTAAAAGACTTGGTAAAGAGCTAATATCTATAAAAGGTAATGGCAAAGATATAAAATACACAGCCTTTTTTGATGAAACACAAGAAGCAGACTCTATTGCAAAAGAAATAAAATCGCTCCTCAATCAAGGCATAAAGCCTCAAGAAATAGCTATTTTATTCCGGCTAAACGCGCTTTCTCGAAGCATCGAAGAAGGCTTAAATCGCGCAAAGATTCCCTATAAATTAATTGGCACAATTAGATTTTATGAGCGCAAAGAGATAAAAGACATCCTTGCATATTTGCGCTTGATTTTAAATCCAAATGATGACTTCTCGCTATCAAGAATTATCAATGTCCCGCGCCGCGGAATTGGTAAAACCACAGAATCTAAAATCTTTAATATTGCTCAAAAGCACTCTCTTAGCGTGTTTGAATCTTTTAGGAAAAATAAGTTAGATTCTATTTTATCCCAAAGCCAAAGCGAGAATCTAGAGAATCTTTTTGAAAATCTAGAAAATCTCAAAAGCACACTAAATGAGAATTTAGCTCAATTTATCGAGGATTTTAGTAAGACAATTGATGTTTTAGAAAATGAGAAGCTTGATGATATCGATAGGCGCGCAAATATCGAGGAATTTTATGGATATTTTAAAGACTATATCGAAAAGAATAAAGAATCTGGCTTGGAGGATTTTTTAAGCGATTTATCACTCTCATCAGATTTGGATGCGCCATTTGAAGAGAGTGTGTGCTGTATGAGCGTGCATAGCTCTAAGGGCTTGGAGTTTGAGTATGTGTTTATAATAGGGCTTGAAGAGGAATTTTTCCCGCTTATTAGGGATGATGGTGATATGCAAGAGGAACGGCGATTAGGCTATGTTGCCTTTACAAGAGCAAAGGAGAGATTAATTTTATCAAGTGTAAATTCTAGATTCTACAAAGGCAAGCGCACAACCCTTGAGAAATCACGCTTCTTGTATGAAGCAGAGATTTTGAAAAATGATTTTATTAGCTTTGCAGAATCTAGTAACTCAGAATCTAGCGATGATTCGTTTAAAAAGGGAGATTTAGTGATACATAAAATCTTTGGAAGCGGTGTGATTCAAGAAGTGCAAGGCGAAAAGCTAAAGATCAATTTTGGCGGGAATGTGCGCTTGATTCTATCAGGCTTTGTAACAAAACAATGAAAAAGCTACTTTTCATTCTTGTCGCTGGAATCTACCTACAAGCCGCACAAAGCAATACCGATAAAATCAAGCAATTCATCATAACAAGTTATCAAAACCATTATATAGACTTTAGCCTCAAGCCCGTATATGTTGATATTATACCGATACTTCATATCAATCTGGATGAAGTAGAGATCCTTAACATAAAAATGGGAAAAAATGCACTTTGGCAAAAAAATGGCATCATCATCACCACAATTAAAAAGCAAAACAACCAAATCACTTTGCCCATATCTTATACATTTGAAGCGACACTCGAAGTGCTAAAATCAAGCACGCTTATTAAAACCGCACAAAAAATCTCTTCACTTAATGCTAAAAAAGAAACCATTCCTATGCAGAATTTTAAATCCTCACCAGTGAGTCCAAATCAGCTTGGAGAAATCTCAGCAAAGTCGCTAATTAGCACAAATACGATCATCACGAGTGATAAAATCCAAAGCCAGATTCTAGTAAAAAAAGGCGAGATGATAAACGGAATCCTAACGCAAGATAAAATCCAAATCCAAATTCCACTTCAAGCACTAGAAAATGGCGCAAAAGATCAAATCATAAAAGCCACAAATCCAGAATCTAAGAAGGTTTTGCGTGTAAAGATTGTTGATAATAATCTAGGAAAGATTCTATAGAATCTAAAATTACTTCAGATTCTGGATTTAAACCAAAAATTCTAGCATTTGCGGTATTGCTTTGAAGATTACCCAAGGCGCATTTACAGAGCATTTATCACTTAAAGCTATGCTTTATCACCTTTATCTATATTATCCATAAGAGATTGCGTGATTTGTGCGATATCTTGTAAAATTATAGAAGTCGTATTGATAATCTTTCTATTATCCTGTGTAGAAGATTCTAAAGCCCCCATTGCCTCATTGATCTGAGACATTCCTGCAGTTTGCCCATTGATAGATTCTGCTATGTCATTGATGGATTGCACTAAGAAGTTTATATCTGCTTCAATTTCGCTTAATGATTTCCCCGTGCGTTCTGCGAGCTTACGCACTTCATCAGCCACAACTGCAAAGCCTCTTCCATGCTCACCTGCGCGCGCTGCTTCGATGGCAGCATTAAGTGCAAGCAAATTTGTCTGATCGGCAATATCTCTAATGATGTTAATAATCTCTTTGATATCATCAGTCTGACTAGTAACTTCATTTACCCTGCTACTAATATTTTGCATAGAAGAAGTGATTTTCTCGACTGCAGTAGCGGATTGTTCAAACGAACTTGTTTGCAGATTCCCAGATTTTGTAAGGTTATTTATTGTTTGGGTGAGTTTTTGGGTTTCTTCATTTAGGGACTTTGCAAATTGATATGAAGTGTTGAGTATTCTACTTACTTCATCTCCTGATGTATTGATACCCTTTTGGGCTTGGTTTGCAGATTGAGTAAGAGAATCTTTAATGGTAGCTTCATTGGGTGTGTGGGCATTACTTTGTGTGGGTGTGACTTGGCTTTGTTGCGGTTTGTTTGACATATTATCTAATAGTTGATTTATCGCATTGCGCAGTGTCATTAGTTGTAGATTCTCGCATTCTGCTGTGATCTTTTTTATCTCTCCGCTAGAAGCACTTTTGATTGCCTCTAAGGATTCTTGTATAAGTCTTTCATCCCCTAGGCTATGGAGTGGTTTTGTCTCATTTAACTTATAATCGCTTCTAGGGTCGTTTTGGGTATGTGCCGTGCTTAAGATGCTACTATCTTGTGAGTTTTCACTGCCCAAGCGACGCATCACGAAGCACACAAAGATTACTCCTATAATGATAGCCACTGCGCCAACGCATAGATTTATCCAAAATTGTGCGCTTGTATCAGTGCTGTATTTATCCTTTTGCACGCCAATTACAACCCCCCAACCAAAATCAAACCGCTTTAATGCCCCAAGCATTATCGCACTTGTTTTGTATTCAAAAGTTTTTATATCTGCTGTATTATCAAGTTTGGCTAGAATCTTGCTAAATTTCTCAAATAGCGCACCTTGCTGGCTTGTCTTCTCAGAGAGAATATGCCCGCTAGAATCTATCACAAAAGCTTCTCCCCACTTTGGCGCAAAGCCATTTAGGGCTGATTGTATGTTATCTATGAAGAAATCGACAGCAACCACACCTATGAATTGACCATCTCTTGTTAGAGGTATTGTTGCTGTGGAGATGAGACGCTCCTCATAGATATTTTGTGATGAGATGTAAGCAGAAGTGATGATGGATTTAAAATCTTGCTTTGTTTGCACATACCAAGTAAGCGTCCTTAAGCCCATATTTTCCCAGTTTGGAGAAAAGTTTGTTTTTGATTCTTTGCTTGTGTGTTCAAATAACACCTTTCCATCATCTTCATAAACGATATACACACCAGCATAACCTGTGTTTTGCGCGATTTGATAGAGAATTTTACGTTGAGCTATCACATCATTTTTATCAAGTCTTGCTAAATTCTGAGCTAAATATGAAAGATTGCTTTGCAAGCCTGCATAGAAGTTATTGACATATGAATATGCCGCATCTAATGTCGCACTCTGGATGTGTGTAGAGAGTGTATTTGCATTTTGTTTATTTTGATAAGAATTTAAAGCTACCATAACGATAAATACAAAAACCAATGCCGCAATTACAGCCCATACCAATCGCTTACCAATCTGATTCATTTGCCCCCTTTTCTTTTGGATTTTAGGAATCATCTATAACATCGGCGTCACAAGAAAAGTTTCAAAATGTTTAAGAATTGGGGACTGAAATCTGACTTTAAGATTCTAATCAATTTACAATCTAAAACCTAGCAATAAGATTTAGACTTCATCTGGGCTAGATTCCGCTTAATAGAATCTAGCTAAATTTTAAGCTTACTCAACCTCCGCATCAATAACATCATCATCTTTGCCTTTTTTACTTGCATTTTGCGCGTTTTGAGCGTTGTTTTGATCTTTTGCATACATTGCTTCTGTGAGCTTGTGGCTCACTTCAGTTAATACCTTAACCTTTTCATCGATTTGCTCTTTTGTGGCATTTTCATCTTTAAGCACATTTTTTAGCTCATCGATTGCATTTTGGATTTTCTCAACCTCGCTAGATTCTAATTTATCTTTCATCTCGCCAAAGGACTTTTCAGTCTGATATACTAAGGAATCCGCCATATTGCGTGCTTCAATCACGCCCTTGCGCTTGGTATCCTCTTCTTTATGCAATTCTGCGTCTTTAACCATTTTTTCTATTTCAGAATCTGAAAGCCCGCTAGAACCGCTAATCTTAATCTCTTGAGATTTGCCACTTGCCTTATCTTTGGCACTCACCGTTAGGATTCCATTCGCATCGATGTCAAATGTCACCTCAATTTGTGGCACACCCCTTGGAGCTGGCGGGATTCCTTGTAGATCAAATCGCCCTAAAGATTTGTTATCTTTCGCAAGTTCTCTCTCACCTTGCAAGACGTGGATAGAAACGGCTGGCTGGTTATCTTCAGCGGTTGAGAATGTTTGGGTTTTCTTAGCTGGAATTGTAGTGCCTCGATCAATCACCTTTGTCATCACACCACCAAGAGTTTCAATCCCAAGGCTTAAAGGCGTCACATCAAGTAAAAGCACATCTTTTACATCGCCTTTAAGCACACCGCCTTGTATCGCTGCACCCACAGCCACGACTTCATCTGGATTTACAGATTTATTTAACTCCTTGCCGATGAATTCTTTTACACGATCTTGGACTTTTGGGATTCTAGTAGATCCGCCAACCATTACAACTTCACTAATATCGCTTTTGCTTAATCCTGCATCTTTGATGACAAAATCAATTTTTTTAATCGTCTCTTCAATTAAATCATCGATTAGATTCTCAAATTTTGCTCTTGTGAGCTTTTTAACCAAGTGTTTAGGACCGCTTGCATCAGCTGTGATAAATGGCAGATTAATCTCGGTTTCTTGCGCACTTGAGAGCTCCTTTTTAGCGTTTTCAGCAGCATCTTTTAGCCTTTGAAGTGCCATAACATCAGCTTTTATATCCACACCTGTTTCATCTTTAAATTCTGTGGCTGCCCAATCAATGATTCTATTGTCAAAATCATCTCCACCTAAAAACGCATCTCCACCAGTAGCAAGCACTTCTACGACATTATCGCCAGTCTCAAGCACGGTAACATCAAATGTCCCGCCACCTAAATCATAAACCATAATCTTTTCAGATTCTTTCTTATCAAGCCCATAAGCAAGTGCGGCAGAAGTTGGCTCATTGATAATTCTAAGCACATTAAGCCCAGCAATTGTTCCAGCTTCTTTTGTGGCTTTTCTTTGAGAATCGTTAAAATATGCGGGCACGGTAATTACCGCTTCAGTAACACTCTCGCCTAAATAGCTTTCAGCATCTTCTTTGATTTTCATCAAGATTTTTGCTGAGATTTCTTGAGGCGTGTAGATTTTATCTGCGATTTCTACCGCGCACGCACCATTACGATCTACTATACTATAAGGTAGTCTTTTTTCTGCTTCTTTTGCCTTGTCTTCATTAAACATCAAACCCATAATACGCTTGATTGAGTAAATCGTCTTTTTTGGGTTTGTGATGGCTTGCCTTTTAGCAGGTTCACCTACTAGAATCTCGCCTTTATCGGTAAATGCCACGATTGAAGGTGTTGTGTTTTTACCTTCTTTGTTAGAAATTATTTTTGCTTCATTTCCTTCATAAACTGCCATTGCAGAATTTGTCGTTCCTAAGTCAATTCCAATTACTTTTGCCATTGTTTATCCTTTCTTTTATAAGATTAGTCATTTTTCGCGATCGCAACCATTGCTGGACGCAAGGTGCGCTCTTTATATTTATAGCCCTTTTGCAAAACTTGAGCTATGTTGCCATTTTCTACTTCTGGGTTTGCGACCTGCATAATACATTCATGCAAATTTGGGTCAAACTCACCACTTGTAAAAATCTCCTCCACGCCGTATTTGACTAGAATCTTAAGCAGATTCTCTTTTGTGTGAGAGATTCCTTCAAAAATAGCTTGATGTTCTTTGGCTGCATCCTTTGCACTCTCAAGTGCATCAAGCACAGGAAGCAAATCTTTTATAATACGCTCATTTGCGTATTCTAACGCCTGATTCTTATCACGCTCAAGGCGTTTTTTGGTATTTTCAAAATCCGCATACACGCGCAAATATTTCTCTTCAAGATCTTTAATAATTTGCTTTTGATCTTGGCTAGATTCAGAATTTAGCGTATCTTGCGGATTTGTAGAATCTGTAGATTCCAAATCTTGCACAGAATCTTGAGAATCCACAGAATCCTGCATAGATTCTATAGAATCTTGCAGATTTTGAGAATCTTGAGATTCTGTATTTTTTTCAAAAACTTCTTGCATTTTTACTCCTTTCATTAGATTTAGGCAATTTGTTGCTAAGCGATTTTTTGATAGAAGCCTTCATAATCGCGCTCGAGCCTGCCAACGCAAATCATCTTTGAAGGATTATTCTGAAAGCTCGCATTATGGGCGATTATAATGTAATCACTTTGATTTGGGAAAGATATGCTATTTTCAAGCTCATCAAACATCCCACCTTGCAAAATATCAAGTGCCACACTTGATTGCTCTGCTAAAAGATCGCTTAAAAACTCCACGCCAAAAAAGTGGATTCTAGGTGCAGAATCAAGATTCTCTAGCGCGCTAAGAAGCGATCTCGCGCATACATCTCTAGCAATTTTTTTAATATCATCAATCTCAAGTCCGATTAGCTCTTGAGAAAATCTAGCCATATTAGAAACCATAGGAAGTGCGACCCTATCGTGCTCAAACACAAGCACAAGTGTCTTATCATCAAGCTCGATAACTTCTAAAAGCTTCTGACAAACGATAGGTCGCACAGCACAAGTTACTTGAAAATCCATACAAGTTTGTGCGATTTTTTGAGAATCTATTCTTGGATTTAGCTCACTAGGATTCAAGTTCTCACGCCAAAAATTACGCAATGCCATAGGTGTAGGAATGCGCCCACTACTAATATGGGTTTGCATAATCACACCTTCATCGCCTAAAATCTTAAAGTAATTCCTAATAGTCGCGGAAGAGATCTTCACGCCAAGCGAAATGCGCAAAGATTCTGAACCGATTGGCTCTTGGCATTTGATATATTCTTGGATCATTTTATGAAGCAAGAAATCTTTTTTTTGAATCACTTTTATTCCTTATAAATAGCTTTGTTTAAAACTAGCCGAAATTCTAACCGATAAAAGTAAATAAAATTAGCATTTAGATAAAAAGATTGCTAAAATCTAATAAAT
Source organism: uncultured Helicobacter sp. (assembly GCA_965120395.1). Classification (GTDB taxonomy): domain Bacteria; phylum Campylobacterota; class Campylobacteria; order Campylobacterales; family Helicobacteraceae; genus Helicobacter_B. The sequence goes on along the minus strand of CBCPND010000057.1, from coordinate 16,627 downwards.
ATGAGTGTAGTTATATAAAGTTTCATTAGCGTATAAAGCATAATAATATTTATGTGCTTATTTATATTTTGCATACAATACAAAATCTATCAGTATTTATATTGTTCAAATTTGGATTGTTGGGGTTCTAGTTTGATGATTTAGACTTAATTTTTATGGTTTTAGTTTTAGATTCTACGGTTTTGAGATTTGTAGCAAGAAACATATCTCTCTAAAAACGTCTAAAGTAATCTACTTTACCAGCGATAGCCAAGCGAAGCTGTGTAAATATAAAGCCCGCCCATTCCGCCGGAGTAATACATCGAACTCATAGATTCCTTAAATGTCCAGCTTCCAGCTAGCCCAAGATCAAATCCGCGAAAATTATACTTCGCTCCAAACGACACCATATACCCATCAGAATCTGGGATTCCAATTTGATCTTGTGGGCTAGGTGCAGCATCATAAGCTGCGCCAGCCATTAGACGCAGATTCTTATTCTTATAAGTTATCCCGAGTCTAAATGTATTTGTATCTCTCCAGCCATCGCCCATATTGCTCACCACACCAAAGTTTGCAATACCTACCATTTGCTTTAATGTCTCAGGGGTAAATACATCAGTTAGGCTCACAAGACCGGATAGCCCAATGTAAGTAGCATTATCAAAATCTGGCGTTACATTAAACTTAAAGCCCCTACTCCAGAATGTCCGCTCATATACCCCCTCTATGCGCAACTTTTTATTAAAGAACTCGTGAGCATAAGCTATGGTGAGAATCTCAGGCATTTGCACTTCGATATTTAAATCAGCCACAGTAAGCACATTCCCCAATGCACCTCCTACATAAGTGGTCGCTTGGACCTTTCCTTCCATATTAAATTTTACAGGTGAGTTATACACCACAGAAAACATCCCATTATTAAACACGCGCAATGAAGCAGAGAGTCGATAACCAGTTGAAAGATCTTTGCCCTCAGATTTCTGATAGACTTTTGCTGTGCCATAGAGATTAGTCGTCTCGCCTTGCACACCACCCATTAACACACCCCAATTTACACATTCTGCACCTCCGGTATCGCAACCATCTATTTTTAAATCGTAACCAAGCAATTTCGCAATCGCTTGCACCGCACTGTTACTAAGTAATGCCCCTACGACACTTTCTTTTATCGCATCAGGTATCATAGTAGCCACATATTCTGAGTGTTTGGCGAGATTTGCGATTTGATCAGCAGTAAGTGAGATTCCGCTACCATCCTCATCAAGTGGGACATACACGACATTATTAAAGCTCCCCATCGCATACATCACCCTAAAACCAAAGCCAAAAGATAGACGATTATTAATCGTATAAGACACACTAGGAGAAGCCTCTACCATCATAATCATTACATCTTGTAGAAACTCCCCACCAAGCCCAGCCCACTGCATAGCAAGCCCAGAGGTTGCTACAAAACTCGCCCCAAAGGTCAGTCCGTGATTAGTGCGGGATTTATAGAAAAACTTCGGAAGCACAAAGAGTGTATCATCAGTGCTTCCACTCACGACTTGAGAATCTGGCTCAGAGTGAAGCAGAGTGATTGGTTCCTTCAACGACGATAATGCAGGGATAATGCTACTGACAAACCTGTTACTTATAAGACTATCAAGCGTGCTATCTGTCCCAAAATCCAGCGTTGTCTTAGAATATAGCCCTTGATTTGTCGTAGGCACATTAAAATCAAAGCCCGGGATTTTTATAAGTGAAGTTGCCAGCTCAAACTCACTTTTATTCTCACCCCAATCATTTTCAAACCCCATATTCGCAGGATTATAATAGCTTGCATCAGCTCCTCTCGCTCCAGCGACATATGCTGAACTTAGGGCTGTGGCATTGAGGGATTGCTCTTGGATTTTAAAGCCATTACTATACACATAAGACAATAAGGCACATAAACAAACTAGAATCTTAATAAACTTTTGCATTTCCTTCCTAAATCGCTTTATGCCACTGCTTTAATCATCAAAAATAAAAGCGATTCTAACAAAAAAAAAAAAATGCGACCTTAAAATTGGCAAAATTTGAACTTTATTTAGTCCTTATAAAATCTCTAAAGAGATATTTATGATCTTTGGGCAATGCCTCAAAGACGGCATAAGCAAGTTCTTGAATCTCCCAAAGAGCGTGACTACTACTTCTTAATTCTAAAAAGTTTTGCAAACTCCTAGCATTGATACTCCAAGCAAGCTCTGTGAGATAACACTCTGGCATAGCAAATTTTGCATAATCAAGCGTAATATCAGGATCGCACACAAGATTCTGCAGAGCCTTTAGTGCGTTTAGGCTCGCTTCATCAACCTTTTGTATGCCAGTTAGCCTAATAAACTTCGATGCGTCATCCAGCGTATCTATCTTTGCTTTTTTAAGCTCATTTAGCGTGTAGCGCGATGATTTAACGCTATAAGATGCAATTCTATGCCTTGCAAGCTCTTGCAAACACGCGCGCGAAATGCCTTTAATATAGAAGTTATAATACAAATGCTCCAATGTGGAATTGTGCTTGTTAATATTGCCAACCTTCTCGATGAGTGCTTTATCTATCTCACCACCATTGTCGCTTTTAGCAAAGCTTTGCCAGCAAGTGCGAATGGCGTTTGAACAAATATGAAGCGGAGTGTGATTGAGTAGTGTAACTTCCATAATTCCTCCTTAAGCAAATGACTTATTATAGCATTTCAATCCATAAGATACCATTAAGGGCTAGATTGCAAGCTTACTTCCCTTGTAGCGCGCAGAATCTGTGAAGTGCGCTTATTTTGTGCTTGGACATATAGGTATATTGTCTGATTGACAAGCTCAAATCCACCCTCATATCCAGCACCAAAATCAAAATGAGCTTGTGTGAAGCGGTTATTTGCGATGCAGAGATTGGCGATTTTCTGAAGGCTTTGAAGATAGAGCTGAGATTGGAAATGGATGTGTGAGTTTGAGATTCTGTCAAGCTTCACACCCTCGATTTGGCGCAGATTTAAGATAAAAAACCCAACCAAAATAAGCAGCATCGCACCATAAAGTAACGCATAAGCTTTAGTTTTCATCAAGCCAACCTACCCTATTAGCGCATTTAGTGCGGCTAGATTCTAGATAACAAAGGCTAATGCTAAAATTATTAGAATCTAGTGCGCTAACTTTAAAATCTATAACCTCATCACAAAGCATAACATTATCAAATAGCAAGACATTCCCAGCAAGAGTGATGGTATGGGTAGAAAATGTGAGGGTAGAATCTATAAAGCTAAAGGATTTTTCTTGTTGAAGGCGACTCACGATAGAATCTAAAGCATTGTGTATTCTAAGGTCAGCAAGAGTGTGGTGAGTCTGTGCAAAACTATGATTCCCAAAAGCCAAAAATGCCCTAGAGAGCACTACCACAAACACAGATAAGATAATAATCCCAAAGACAAAATCTGCCAAAACAAATGCTTTTGAGGTCTGATTAATGCGCACTTTGATCACAATCTCTAGGCTCAAAACTTTTAAAAACACTATCGCCTTGCCACACCTCTAAAAGCTCTCCTTCACAGAATTTGCCATCAGTTCCTGTGATTTTTAGCTGTTTTATGCTTGCAGAATTTTTTAGATCATATAAAATCTGCTCTTGGGTATAATCTGAGATAGCAAGGCTTTGCTTAAGTTGTGAATTTTGCAAATAAAAATGCGCAAAAATCCCAAAGGCTATACCCACTAAAAGAATGGCAAAAACCGCTTCAAACATTAAAAACGCATTTCTTTTTATTATATTTTTATTGGGTGGTTTCATTATCTATTTTTACAGTGCTAAAAAATTCTTGCTCTAAAATGGCAGTTTTCCCTTGATAAGAAATGTGCAAAGAAATAATCCAGCGCCCATCAATAGCCAGCTCAAATGAAGGGCTGATAAAAAGTCCATTATTACTTGGCATTAACGATCCTAGCAGAATCTGCCCGCCGGGTCCTTGAACTTCACCTGCAGAGTAAGAGTTGTCCTGCGGATTAAAGATAAAGACTTTTTGCTTAGCACTATCGCCAAGCTTTTGAATAAAAGCTGAGATTTGCACATCTTTTAGATTCCCATCAATAGGCTTTAAAAGCACTTGGATATTGTTTAGGGATTTTGAAAAAAGCGTATTTTGGGGCATAGATTTGACTTTATCCCTGTGAGGTGGTCTTAGATATGGTGAATAAGGCTTTAATACACCATCTTGCGTAGGCACACTATTAACTTGCATATAAATATTAAAACGATCTTGAATATATGCGGTATCTTCTAAAATCTCATTGATTTGCTCATTTGTATTGTTATATCCCAAAAAAAATGCCCCATTATCACTCACAGGATGCTTTATAGAGATGTGCACAGAGATGACAATCAGCACCACGCCCAATAAAATAATACCTAAAATCCCATATGGCCATAGATTTCTTTGCTTGTTTGTTTTTTTCATTTGTTTCCTTGTTTTCTTGGAATATATGCCAATGCAAATAACACAATCAATATAAGCAACATCGCATACATCACAAAACGCACAAAATTACGCACACCCTGCTCGTCTGTCTTAAAATTATGCTCCAGCTTGATGTTATAATGCCTAGCAATTCTATCGGCAATTTCTGAATAGCCATTAAGTAGCACGCTTGAGATTCTCTGTGGTGTTAGATCTGATTCTTTCAATGGCAGAAGTGGAGCCATATAATCAAAATATATAGAATCTAGCACCTTTTGTCCTAAAAAGCTTTGCAAATCCTCACTACTTTCTAGCTCGATCTTATGCTCTTGTAAAAATAGAAAAATAACTACATAAGGGGTGTTTATAGTTTGCAGAACCTTTTGCTGATAGTCTTGTCGGGATTGTTTTGTGGGGTATGCTGAGGGGATGGAGACTTGATCTATAACATCAATATAGATTCTAACCCCTGTTTTGTCAAACACTTCTTGTGCAAGAATATTAACGAATTCTTGGGATTTTGGAATGAGTGTGTTTTTGCTATTACCCAAAATATAGCCTAACTCTGCACTAATGCAAAAACTCAAACCTAAAAAAACCCCAAACAAGATTCTCAAAATCAAATCCTTTGTTACAAGCTCACTGCACATAAAAGCGCAATGATTGTGGCATTAAACTAAATGTAAAAAATTATTAGGAATAAATGCCATAACAATAGAAATGATAGCTAGCATAACAAGCAATAACCCTAAAATTTTCTCACCAACTGTATACATAAGCTCTCCTTTTATTTTGCATCTTGGTAAAACATTCTATTTTCTGTGCTTTTTGCCTTAATATCTTGAGAATCTTTAATCTCATAATAATTTGTCGCATTGGATTTTTGCACATTTGCAGCCACCACACCAAACCCAATTGCCAAAGCAACAACCAAAATAACAGCGACTAAAAACCCTAAAAGCCCATTAACTCCAAATAATCCGTTCATCTCATCTCCTTTTAATTTTGACTTTTAAGCGAATTGATATAGGCTGCTAATGCCTCGATTTGCACATCGTTAAAGTTTGCATAACTAAATGAAGGCATATGCCCGATAAAGCCTTTTTTGCCATTTTGGAGCACAAGTTTTACATGCTCATAATTTCCATATTTCGTTAAATCAGAAGCAAAATTTTCCGTACCGCTTCCATCGCCCTTTCCACCCATACCGTGACAAGTTGCACACACTCTATCATATATGGCACTTCCAGCTGCTAAATCCTCAATGCTTGCACTACTCTCATGCGCAGGTGCAATAGTCTTCATCACATATGCAGCAACTTGCTTTATTGCTTTTTCATCTACTGCTCCTTTGTCATCTACCACAAGACCCGGAGGCATTTCACCAGAAACATAATTTAAGCCTTTGCTTCCGTTTTTGATTGTCTCAATAACACCCTCTTCAGTGCCCCATTTTCTTAAATTCTGGGCTTTACCATTTATGCCTTCAGCACTAATTCCGTGACATTGAGAGCATTGCACAAGGAATATTCCTTCACCCATAGCGATTTTATCTTCATCGCTTAATTGCGCCCACTGCTTCTCAAAGTGATCATTGTAAGCCTTAATTTCATCATTATATTGCCCAATTTGAGAGAAACTATTAAGTGGATACCCAAAGAACATATACCAAAGTCCCCAAACGATAAGGATCATAAAAGAAATAATCCAACCTATAGGAACATCATTTTTAAACTCCTTAATACCATCCCAATCGTGGGCTTCAAGCTCGCCATCAGCTTTGGCGTCTTTCATCTTTTTAAAATAAAGCCCAACCACATAAATAGTGATCAACAAAATCAATACTGCAGCAACCAAAGAAATCTGATTGATGCTATCACTTAACCAATTCATTTCTACTCCTTTGTTTGTTTAATTCTAGGCTCGACAAGGTCATCGCTCAAATCATCATTGACAGCTAAACTACCATATTTTTCATAATCCCTTGTCCCATTCCTTTGCTTACGATACATAGAAATCGCATAAGAATACAAAAATATCACCAAGAGCACAGTTATGACAAAATAAGCACCGGCTCTTATCAGATTCCAAGTCTCTGCGCTCATTAGCACTCCTTATTTTGTTCTTCTGCTTTTTCCTAAGCTATTAAGATACGCAATCAATGCCACAATCTCTTTGACTTCACCATTTTTCAAGGCTTCTTTGACATCTTCCCCTTTCATATCATCAACGATACTTTGGGCTTGTGCCATAAAGATTTGTAAAGCCTCTTCTTGGGTATTCCCAATCTCTACTCCACCTTCTGTATTATATGGCACACCAAAGACTTTCATTTGCGTAACAACTTCGGCATAAGCAGTATCAAAATCTACCTTTTTAGTGTAAAGATGCTTGTAAGCTGGCATTATAGAATCTGGCACTACGCTTTTTGGATCAAGCATATGATGCTCATGCCAATCTGTAGTCCTGCTATCCCCGATTCTATGAAGATCTGGACCTGTTCTTTTAGAACCCCAAAGAAATGGTCTATCATACGCATACTCACCACTAAAGCTACTCATACCATAGCGATCCGTTTCTGATTGGAATGGACGAATAAGCTGAGAGTGGCAGTTATAGCACCCCTCTTTAATATATACTTGCCGTCCAGCAGTCTCAAGTAAGCTATATGGCTTAAGCCCAGCGATAGGACGAGAAGAGCTTGAAAACTGAGGCAGAATCTCCACAAGCCCAGCAATAGAAAAAACAACCAAAAATGCTACCGTGAAAAAGAACGGATTTTTCTCTAACCAATTAAACATTATTCACTCCTTATGCAGCCATAGGTGAGGCAGATTTTGGCTCACTCTCTAATTGTCTTGAAGCGGTGATTGTCATCACAACATTGTAAATAAACATAACAAAGCCTACAAGATATAAAACCCCACCAAGTCCTCTAATCAAATAATATGGGAATAAAACGCTCACTGTATCTATAAATTGATAAGCTAGATTCCCGTATTGATCAAAATCTCTCCACATCATACCTTGTGTAATTCCAGCAATCCACATACTTGAGAAGTAGCACACGATTCCAATTGTCATAATCCAGAATTGGATGTCCATAATCTTTTTAGAGTAAATCTCTCTTTTATACATTCTAGGAAGCATATGATAGCAAGCCGCAATAAGCGTGAATCCTACCCATCCTAAAACACCATCATGCACATGTCCTATAATCCAATCAGTAAAATGCGCTAATGCATTGACAGATTTAATAGATTGAATTGGTCCCTCAAGAGTTGAGAGCATATAAAATGTAGAACCTAGGATCAAAAACTTAATCAATGGAGATTCTTTAAGCTGATGCCATTGCCCTCGCATTGTTAGAAGCATATTAACAGCTGTCCCCCAAGAAGGCAGAATCAAAATCACAGAAAACACAGAACCCAAAGTCTGCACCCAATCAGGAACCGTAGAATAAATAATATGATGTCCACCAGCCCAGATATAAACAAACATCAAACTCCAAAATGAAAATAATGTAAGTTTATAAGAGAATATACTTTGTCCAGACTCCTTAGGCAAGAAATAATAAATCACGCCAATAACCCCCGATGTGAAAACAAATGCCACTGCATTATGTCCCCACCACCATTGAATAAGCGCATCATTACTTCCAGCATATAATGAAATCGAATGAAATACACTTCCCACACCAGTCACAAGATATGTAGGTATAGCTAGGTTATTAAAGATATATAACACAGAAATGGCTGTAAAAGTTGCTATAAAATACCACAATGAGATATAAATAACATTTTCTCGTCTAACTCCCATAGAGCCAAACAAACTCACACCCCATAATACCCATACAACAACCACAAGCAAATCAAGAGGCCAAATAAGCTCTGCGTATTCTTTTGATTGTGTCAGACCTGCAAAAAGTGAAACCACAGCTAAAAGCATAAGAACAATATACACCCAAAAATGAACCAATCCAATGAATTTCAAGAATGGATGCTGATGATAAGTAATCTTTAAAACTCTTTGTCCTAAATAATACCAAGCCGCCCAAATGCCACTTAATGTAAAACCATAAATAATTCCATTTGTATGCAATGGTCGCAATCGCCCAAAAATACTATATTCACCTGCAATATAATTTAAATCTGGAAAAGCCATCTGAAAAGCCAATACGACGCCAATGAACATTCCGATAAATCCGAATGCCAATGTCGAATACAAAAACAACTTTGCAATAGAATAGTCATACTCTAATGTTGTGGTGTTCTGCATACTCTCTCCTTGTATAAAATAGCAAATGTATTGTAGCTTATTTTTTTGTATCTTAAAATTTTATTTTTTATGAATGTTGTTTACTTTTTGTTTATTTATTATTTATGATTTTTTAAGTTGTTTTAGCTAAAATCTACACTTTATTTTGAATTATGACAATATCAAAGTCCAAAATACAATTTTAGGTGCGCAATGAATGGGGTTTTATCATCTCTTTATGAAAGTATTTGTAAGCTATTCCGCTATGGGCGAGCGCCCAGAATCCCAGAATCCCAGAATCCCAAAAATCTAGCCTCACCTACTTTTATCCAAGCCACTAGCAAAGCTTCTTTTTACAACGAGCATAGCTCTTATTTAGTCTTTCTTTATTTTGTTCCGCTTATACTTGTGCCATTTTCGCCTTTTTATAGTTATATGATTGCTGTGTTTTTGATGATTGGGCTATCGCGCTATATAACTAAAGAATACAGAATCTTGCTTGGACTTATACTTGTCTTTGACATCGCTGTGATTTATGGAAGCAAGGTCTATTTTAACACTGCTACAGATTTTGATGATGACTTCTCGCGTTATTATCAAAATTATTTAGACATTTATGATGGCATCGAGAATGCTATGTTTGCTTGGGGAGGTGGGTTTGAGATAGGGTTACCACTCTTTTATAAAATCCTTAGCCTTATTTTCCCTAGATTACTGCCTCAAAGTGTTTTGTTCCTCACGGCTTTAAGTGTGGGACTTTTATTCTACATTTGGCTTGAAGTTTATGCCATTAAGCTTTTTAAGCCTTATCAAAGGGCTGCACTTGTGGCTTTTGCGATGTTTATTGATGTTTTTATGGAAAGTATCGGTCTTACAAGGCAGTGTTTTTCTAGTGTGTTTTTACTCTATGCGATTTTTTCTAAAAATATTCCGCATAAGCTTTTATTTTTTATTATCGCAAGCTTCTTTCACATCAGTGCGATATTGGTATTTGCAGGATTCTATTGCTTGCGGTATTTCCCTAAAGTGAGCCTTTTTATTTTCACAATACTGCTCGTTGTTTTCATCCAAGATTCTAGTGGCTTGAATTCTATGTTTAATGCCACAGCAAATACACTACAAAATTTCATTCCGCAAAAAATTTTCATATATTTTTCCAAGCATTACACCGACCCAGAAGGCTGGGATCCTTACTTTTACATCTATGCACCTATAATGAAGCTTATCTTGATGTTTTGCATTATTTTTAGTATGTATGTCTTGCTGCCAAATGACAAGCTTGCACGCTATTTTCGTAATGTCGTGGCTGTCTGCTTTGTCATTTTTATCACGCATATTTTTCCGACTCGCTCTGTAGCTTTGGTTACGGATTTACTTTTTTATTTCATCGCCTTTATCGCGTTTAGGAGATTTTTTAATCTCACATTACTCTTTTTCTTTCCATATTTTTTAAAGCGGATGTATTTTTGGCTTTCATCGGATTTTGTGCCAGATAAAGCCTCGTGGCTATTTTTCTCTTATCCAGAATCTAGCTTTTATCCATTTTATTATCTTTTTACAGGAGTGTTGTTATGAAAAATCACGATGCATTAAGCATTGTTTCAGTGCTTTATAAAAGAAAGTTACTATTTATCGTGTGTTTGGCTGTATGCCTCATCATCGGTAGTTTTTGGACTTTAAACCAAATCAAACAAGCCAATCAAGACTACCAAAATTACAAAACCCAGCAAGAATCCACTCAAGATAAGCATCACACTATTTTTATACAAGTGAGGAAATATGCAGAAGCCTTTATCCCAGAAAATATCTTGCGGGATATGTTTTTGCATTTTAAGCTAGATGGGATAATCGAGGATTATAAGTTTTATGCCAAAAGTGAGTTTTTTGATGTGTATGTGCTTTTTGCTAAAAAGCCTCTTCATAGTGAAGAAATCAAAGCTATGCTAAAAATACTAGAATCCAACCAGCTAGTTACACAGCTAAAATCAACCACACAAAAGATCAAAACCACTCTAGATTCCAAAGATTTGGCATTTGTCTTTCTTGATGAAATAGACAAAAAGGGCTTTTTTGAGGTTTTAGATATGCCCTATGAACCGATGCAATTTTTATTAAGCAAAGCTCCCATAAACAAGCATTATATTTATTTAGATAAGAATAGAATCTCAAGCGATAAATACAACATTACTTCCACGAATATTATCACTGCCCATCAAAGTCTAAATACAAATAAAATTTGGGTGTTTATGATCATTTGTGCAATTATGATTGCTCTTTTCATCACCTTTAGTGCGGAATCTCTTAAGCAGATAAGAAAAAGCATAAGAAGGATTGATAAGAAATAAGATTGTGCTCTTAAGATTCTAGAATCTTGTGATAGATTTTAATTTTGGTATTCTAGATTCTGGATTTTTGTAGAATCTAAACCACAATAACGCAATTTAAGATTTTTGATGAGAAATGTGAGTTGCGAGAAAAATGCAAGGGGAGCTACCTAAAGCGGTATGACCCGAAGCATTTTTTGAGTCTCCCGCATTTATCGCAAAAAGATTAAATTGCTATCACTCAAAGCTGAATTGCAACTCACTTCATATTGCGGATTTTTGTGATCTCATCGCGCAGTCTTGCGGCTTCTTCAAACTCAAGCTTTTTAGCCGCTTGATACATTTGCGTCTTTAGCTCTTTTATGATGCGCTCGCGCTCGCTTTTTGGAATCTTATCAAGCTTGCTTTTTTTCTCATAAAGCTTATCGCTAGATTCTAGCCTTAACTCTTCTTCGACATTTCGCGATACAGATTTTGGCGTGATGTTGTGCGTGGCGTTAAATTCTTGTTGTTTTGCTCGGCGATAATCCGTGATTTCAAATGCCCTTTTCATAGAAGCCGTGATTTTTTTCGCATATAAAATGACTTTACCTTCGATGTTCCTAGCCGCGCGCCCCATTGTTTGAATTAAACTTGTCTCACTGCGTAAGAATCCTTCTTTATCTGCATCCATAATCGCTATAAGGCTAACTTCTGGCAGATCAAGCCCTTCGCGTAAAAGATTAATCCCAACCAGCACATCAAATGCCCCAAGTCGAAGCTCGCGTATTAAATGATTGCGCTCAATGGCATCAATATCACTATGCATATAACGAATAGCAATGCCTAATTCTGTATAGTATTTTGTTAATTCTTCTGCCATTTTTTTAGTCAAGGTCGTGATTAAAACGCGCTGATTTTTGCTCACGCGCAACTTTATTTCATCAAATAAATCTAGCACCTGATTATCAGAATCCCGCACTTCATAAAGCGGATCAAGCAAGCCTGTTGGGCGGATTATTTGCTCAGCGACATTTGTGTGGCTTAATTCTAGCTCTTTTTGCGCAGGTGTGGCTGATACGAATAAAAAATGCGGAGCTTTTTTAATAAACTCATCAAAACGCAATGGACGATTATCAAGTGCGCTTGGTAGCCTAAATCCATATTCTACAAGCACTTCTTTGCGACTTCTATCGCCTTCAAACATTCCGCCAAATTGCGGCAAGCTAACGTGTGATTCATCAACGATGATTAAATAAGGCTTATTTTTCTGCTCGAAATAATCAAGCAAGCAATAAGGCGTCTCGCCGGGCTTTTTGCCCGTTAAATGCCTTGCGTAATTTTCAATTCCTTTGCAGATTCCAGATTCTGCTATCATCTCTAAATCAAACTCTGTGCGACCTTTTAGCCTTGAGTGCTCTACCATTTTTTCTAATTTTTCAAACTCACAAAGCCTAGAATCTAGCTCTTCTTCAATGCCTTTTATGGCTTCTTTCAAGCGATTTGCGCCCACGATAAATTGATTTGCCGCATAAAGCGCATAGGTTTGCAATTTCTTTAGCTCTTTTCGCTCGATCTCATCCCACACGCTTATGCGCTCAATCTCATCGCCAAAAAACTCCACGCGCACAAACTCCACTTCATTATACGCTGGGAAAATATCCACAACCTCGCCATTGGCGCGAAAATTCCCACGCTCAAAGGTTGTTTGATTACGCGTATAGCCCATATCTACAAGCTTGATTAAGAACTCCTTATAATTGCGCGTTTGCCCAACTTCGATCTTCTCAATCATTGTGAGATACTCCGCAGGATTACCTAAACCATAATTTGCCGAAACACTTGCAATCACAACCACATCATCATACGCTAAAAGCGAAGTTGTCGCAGAAAGTCGCAAGCGCTCTAATTCATCATTTATACTAGAATCCTTTTCGATAAATAAATCACGCCTTGGAATGTAAGCCTCTGGCTGATAATAATCAAAGTGTGAGATGAAATATTCAATATGATTTTGCGGGAAAAATCCCTTAAACTCGCTATAAAGCTGCGCTGCTAGTGTTTTATTATGCGTCATTATTAGAGTTGGCATATTAAGTTTTGCGATTATATTTGCCATTGAAAAAGTCTTCCCGCTTCCTGTGACACCGATTAAAGTTGAGTATTTTGCGCCTTTTTTTATGAAGTTTGTGATTTTTTCTATGGCTTGAGGCTGATCGCCTGCTGGCGCATAAGAAGATTCTAGAATAAAGCGCGACATTTTTATCCTTTTAATTTTTCTATTTTATTCTTTTTACCATTTTGAAAACATTGTTTCTGCCTTTAATGCACCTGATTCATCATAATATTTCCACAAACCTACTAGTTTATTATCCTTATAATTTCCCTCTTCTTTTAATTTGCCTGATTCGTAATATATCTTAGTTAAACCTTCTAGTTTGTCATTTTTATAATTTGCTTCTGTCCATAATACACCAGATTCGTGATACCATTTTCCTAAACCTTTCGCTTTGTCATTTTTAAATTTTCCTTCATTAAGCAATGCACCAGATTCGTAATACATTTTAGCCAAACCTTCTAGTTTGTCATTTTTATAATTTGCTTCAGCCAATAATGCGCCAGATAAGTAATACCTTTTAAATAAACCTTCTCTTTTACCATTTTTAAATTCTACTTCCATAATGCCTTTACTCGCATCTGGCAGCCCTAGAAACACTTTTGCTTTACCATCTTGTGGCTCTGTTAGCAAAAATACTTTTGCCTTGCCATCTGCTTTGCCATTTTTAATTGGGATGAAACTTTTCTTATCGTGCGAGCAGACTTTGCCCGTTACATTTGACTTATAAACCCCAGTATTTATTGTTTCTTTTAATACTTTTTCATCTTCGTAATAATCACAAGCCAATATTTGCTTACTTGAAATCAATAAAATTGCTACCGCAAATAAATATTTTTTCACAACAAACTCCTTCAATAACGCATTCCTTTTTGGATCTAGCCTTTAATTTATATTTCATCTTTTGGCTATTGGAAGTGCAAATTTTAGCTATAATTATATAGAAAAATCATTAAAAGGTTGTGGCGATGTCTTTGATTGAGAATTTAGAAGAAAAGTTAGATTCTATCTTGCAAACTTATCAGAAACAAGCAAAAGAGATTGAATCTTTACAGCTCCAAATCTCTTCACTCCAAGCAGAATCTAAGCAAAAAGACCTACAAATCTCAGCCCTTTATGAAGAAATCGCCAATCGCGACAAAGCAATAGAATCTGTCTATAATAAAATTTCCAATGTTTTAGAGACTAAAATATGAATAAACAGATCGAAATTACTCTATCTGGCCGTAGATTCAATATCTCACTTAATGATTTTAATGAAAAAGCCTACAACGAAATCCAAACGCTGTTCGCTGACAAGAATCTAGATTTACTTGATCTTATGCGCGCTTATATCGCAAGTGTGCAAGAAAAATGCGAACTAGAATCTAAACTTGAGGCAATGATAGATAAGATCCAAGATGTAGGCTAATGTTTTTTTATCTCATCGCACCTTTGGGGAGAAAATCCCCAGCCTTAACCTATAAATCACACTATCTACTTCATAAAGGCGATCTTATCCAAATCGAGATTAGAAGCAAACACACAAAAGGCGTTGTCCTCTCTAAAGTGGATAACCCTGATTTTAAATGTAAAGAAACAATTCCTTGTGGCGAAGTCTTTAGCCAAAACCAGCAGATTCTGGCAGAATTTATCGCTTCTTATTATCGCTGTTTGCTTTCAGAATCTTATGGGCTTTTTAAGTCGCATTTAAAGACCAATCCACCTAAAGCTTATCTGCCTGCTCCAAGTATGCAGCACACACATTTTATATGCTTTTTTGAACAAAAGCCCTTGAGGATTTTAGACTCTAACCAAAAGCAAGCCATATCCCAGAATCTAAAGCCATTAAGTCAAGCTCAGCAAAGTGCATTTGATTTTTTAGATTCTAGAAACATCGGACTTTTGTTTGGCGATACAGGAAGCGGGAAGAGTGAGATTTATTTCCATCACATCGCTAAAGTTTTAGAACAAAATAAAAGTGCGCTATTTTTAATGCCTGAGATTTCTCTAACGCCACAGATGAAGGCAAGACTTGAGGCTGTATTTGGCGAATGCGTGGGAATCTGGCATAGCAAGCTTACAAAAGCCCAAAAAGACAAGCTCCTAGAGCAACTCCGTATGCAAAAAATCAAAATCATTGCAGGTGCGAGAAGTGCGCTATTCTTGCCTTTAGCAAATTTAGGGCTAATAATCGTTGATGAGGAACACGATGAAGCTTATAAAGCAATGAGCGCTCCTCGCTATAATGCAAGAGATATTAGCCTTTTTCTAGCACAAAAAGCACGCATTAAAGTCATTCTAGGGTCTGCAACACCAAGCCTAAATAGCTATATGCTCGCCAAACAAAAAGGCTACCTTTTTAGGCTTAAGGGGCAATTTTTTGACTCTAAAAAAGACTTTATTTTAGAGTCAAGCAAAACCGAGCTGACCCCAAAACTTATAGATTCCATACATCAAACATTAGAGCACAAAAAGCAAACCATTATTTTCTTACCTACGCGTGCGAATTTTAACTCACTTTTATGTCTAGAGTGTGGCTATGGATTTATATGTCCCTTTTGTAGCGTGAATATGAGCGTGCATAGCAAGCAAAATGCACTTATTTGTCACTACTGCTCCTATACAGCCCCTATTCCAAAGCAATGTCCACAATGTCAAAATACCGAACTTTCAAGCCAACGTATCGGCACAGCACAAATTGCAACCGAACTTCAAGAAATATTCACAAATGCGCGCATTGGTGTATTTGATCGCGATCATATAACAACACACAACAAGCTTAAAACAACGCTTAGTGATTTTAATAATGGCAAAATCGATATTCTCATAGGCACACAAATGCTAAGCAAGGGGCACGATTATCATAATGTTGCGCTAGCTGTGGTGCTTGGGATTGATTATGTGCTACATAGTGGGGATTTTAAAAGCTTTGAGAGAGGTGTGGCACTACTTCATCAAATCGCAGGACGCGCAGGTCGCAGAGAGCAAGGCAAGGTATTCATCCAAAGCCTACAACTCCAATGGTGCGGTCAATTCTTGGATGATTATGAGGATTTTTTATGTTGGGAGTTGGCTCATCGATCTAAGTCATATCCGCCATTTTCTCGCCTTGCGATGCTTCATTTTGCAAATAAAGATCACAGCAAGGCAAATCGCGCGATGCTTGAGATTCTAGATCAAATCAAAAATGCTAAAAACATCACAATTATCGGCTACGGAAAAAATGCAATTGAGAAAATTGCCAATAAATGGCGATTCCATATTCTCATAAGCGCACAAAAGACAAGTCAGATTCTATACGCATTAGATGGGCTAGAAGTGGATGTGGATATTGATGCGATTCAGACTTTATAGAATCTTGGTAATTCATTTTTGAGCGAGAAATCGTTAATTCTGCACAAAGCACTTTGTTGCTTACACCAAAGTAAGCTACCCACTAATTTTTTTATTATTTGCTTCCTTAAAAGCAACGATTTCTCATCTCAAATCTTAGAATTATTTTAAGTGTGATTTTAAATTCTACA
>CBCPND010000056.1:0-38429 GCA_965120395.1 uncultured Helicobacter sp. | reverse complement strand
ATGGCATAGAAAAACGCATTTTGTCTTTGTAAAGCTTTACCCCTTAAAAGAAAAAATCAATCAATATTTAATGAAAATATAGCCTTTCACAAAGAATATCTTGATTTTGAACTTATATACAAGCAAAGGATAACTTACATTAGACCTCAAAAACTCTATGCCATTAATAGATTTTTTAATAAAATTTGTGCGAATAATTTGCTCTCTTTCATCGATAAATTCCTGATTGTCTTTTATGTTACTTTGTAATTTTATAATCTCTTCTACACTAATCAAATTAGAATTCAATCCAAATTCTAAAAACTCGCTTAACTCATATATTTGTTTCTTTTTGCCGTTTGCCCCGATGAAATGAAAGATTTCATCCTTGCTAGCAACCCTATCATAACCAATCTGCCATTCTATATAATGATTGCGTGCAATAATAGTTTGTGTCGGAGCAATAGGAATACCATAATCACTAAACGCAAATCTTTCTTTTATGCGAATCAATACTAGGATTAGATTCTAAACATATAAAATTATCAGCATTTTTTAAGAAACTTTTATTATCAATAAATATATCAAGATTGCCAAAATAATATGGCAGTTTGTAAGCAAAGCTCTTAAAGTGGTGGATATAGTAATAATATTTAAGATTCTCACTAAAAACTCTAATAGCATTATTACTTGAGTTTTTAAGAAATGTCTTATTACGTTTTAGGGCATTTATATCGCGCAAGGTATGAAAATAAGCGATTTCTTTACGCTTATCGTGCGGATTTGGATATTTATTAACATAATGTGCAATAAAGTCAAAATCCTTAAGTCGCAAAGTCTTGCCCTCAATCGTTTTAAAACTATATGATTCTATAAACTCATAATTCATTCCCCTACAATCTCTCTCATACAAAGCAATTATAATAGGGAAATGCGTTTTAGCAACACTAAAATTTTCAGAGCTAACGAGCATAGAATCTATAAGACGAGATAATTGTTTTTAAATTCTTTTAAAGCATTAAAATTTATTTTTTTATAAGGTAAGAGAGTGGATGTAGTACGCACACAAAATCAGGGTTTAGTGCAACATAAGAGCGTAAAAAGCTAATGCCTAAATCTCTATAGATTAGATTCTCATCTATGTCAAAAAGTTTTTTCTTTATCCCATTTCTAATCATAGATGTTTTATCATTATAAGGAGGATTTCCAATGATGATAAGTTTTTCATTATCTTTTATACCAAATTTTTTACGCGAGACATTTTGTAAACTATTTGTCTGTAGTGTGCGAATATGTTTTGCTACCTTGCTTAAAGCCACAGAATCTATATCTGCCCCTAAATATGTATAAAGCACCTTTAGAATCCGTATGGCCAGAATTATTATCGCCTTGCATAAAAAAATCCCCATAGCCACATGAACTATCAAAGAGCAAAAAGTCTTTGAGGTTTAGCCTTTTTTCAAGCATAGCATAAGCCTTTTCAACTATATGTCTTGGAGTGTAGAATGATCCAAGGTTAATGGTTTGTTGCCTATTTAGATGTGTTTGCAATGTTAAATCCCTTCTATCTTTTCACAACTCCGTTTTTAGCACTGCTCCATTTGCAGTATCTGAGACAAGTAAAGAATAACGTTAAGCCACTTGCTATTGACATTTTTGCCTTGCATAATCTTTTGTGCTACGTTTTCTTTTTGCCATTTTTCGCGCCTAGATTCTGGAATCTGTGCGTTTTTGATACGCTCGCCTAAAGTTTTGCTCGTGATTGTCAAAGCATCTAAATGAAGTATAGAATCTTTAGATTCTGCGCCTTGTACGCGCAGAGATAGATTCTTCTTAACCGCTTCTCTTTTGGCTACTTCATTCATCACTGCTGAGATGCCACCTGCACGATTGATGTCTTCCATATGCACGCTACTTAATGCTGGGGTGATTTTAGCGATGTGGGTGACTTTTTTGGCAATTTCATTTATAGATTCTAGGCTGAAGCTCACTTCTGCTTCTTTAGCGATAGCTAGCATATGAAGCACCGTATTTGTGCTTCCACCCATCTCCATATCCACGATAAACGCATTATGCACGGCTTTTTCATTGAAGACATTGCGGAATCTAAACTGCTCAGTTTTGCTAGAATCTAGCACGATCTCTACAATTCTCCTTGCTGCCTTGTGTAATAGCTCTTCACGCTCTTTTGTAGATGCTAGGATCGTGCCATTACCCTCAAGCGCCACACCCATTGCTTCACAAAGTGTATTCATAGAATTTGCAGTAAACATCCCACTACAGCTACCGCCTCCCGGGCAAGCGTTGCATTCTATCTCGTGCAATCTTGCTTCATCTATTTTCCCGCTTTCATACGCACCAACGTCGCTTCGCATTAAGAGTCCTTAAAGAGTATTATTGTGAAATTGCGTAATTATAGCTATTAAACCCTAAAATCACACCCTCTTGACTTTAAAAAATAAAATTTATTTGCAAGATGTGGTAATTGATAAGGTGTTTTATTTGCTAAATAATTTAGGTAATACCATCTAAATATGCGCCAATAAAATTCTAAAAGATATCAGTTGCAAAAAATCAAAACACTAAAATTTAAGTTCTGTGATCAAAGAGAATGAATATAAACTGGTGTCCTCGGCGGGATTCGAACCCACGACCTTACGATTAGGAATCGTATGCTCTATCCTGCTGAGCTACGGGGACAAACCCCATACCCACAGAGGGGTTCTCGTGGCTTATTTTTTAGCTACAAGGTCTTTTAGGCTTTTGCCAGGTTTAAATTTAGGGACATATTTGTCAGAAGTCTTGTAAGTTTTATTGCTTCCGGGAACTTTTCCAGATTTACCTTTTTGCAAAACTGTTTCAAATTTCCCAAAGCCAACAAGCTCAACGCTCTTTTTCTTGCTTAATGCTTTTTCAACAGCACCAACAAAAGCATTTACTGCTGCCTCAGCTTCTTTTTTACTAGAAAACTTTCCAGTGTCCTTTACAAGTTCTACAAACTCTGCTTTATTCATGGTTACTCCTCATATGAAATTTAAAGCGCCCTATTTTACACATTTTATTACTTAAAATCAAGAGTTTTTTTGATTTTTTTACGAAAAATAGGCTCTTTTATAAAAGTATAAAGCTAATATTGCCTATAAATAGGCTATCTTAGTCCTCCAACATTGCTAAAATTTTCGCCTTATACAATGCTAGCGAATCCTTAGAATCTGCCTCAAATCGCGTCACCAAAACAGGCGTTGTATTACTCGCACGCACGAGTCCCCAGCCATTATCAAAGACAACTCTAACGCCATCTATATCGATAATCTCCTTAATTTGTGGAAAATCCCTTGGTGGATTCTGCAAGCGCTGTTTTAGATTCTCAATTTGACTAAATTTCTTCTCTTCGGTTGTGGCAATCTTTTCTTCTTGGGTAGAAAAATATTGTGGCAAAGCATTAATTTTGCTCTCCAAATCACTTGGCGTAGAATCTAAAAACAACTCCAAAGCCCTTAGTGCAGCATAAAGCGCATCATCATAACCAAAATACCTATCATTGAAAAACAAATGCCCACTCATCTCAGCAGCCAAATGCGCACCTAATTCTTTAAGCTTTACTTTCAAATTACTATGACCGGTTTTATACATCACTGCTTGCCCGATTTTATCGATCTCATCATACATCATTTGCGAGCATTTCACCTCGCCAATTATGATTGGATTTTGGACATTTTTAGCAATATCGCGCGCAAATAAGATTGCCAATTCATCACCTTTATAATTGTGGTTTGGCGTCATAAGTGCTACCCTATCAGCATCTCCATCAAATGCAATGCCAATCTCGATGCGGTTTTGTGCCATAAAATCTTTTAAATCTTTTAGGTTTTTCTCTTCACTTGGGTCTGGATGGTGATTCGGAAAAGTGCCATCTGGCTTTTCAAACAAGCTAAAATGCCCAATCTCAAGCGCATCTAAAATCTTCTCTAGCCCAATTGAGCCAACGCCATTTCCATAATCAAGCGCAATTTTGTAAGGGAAATTTTTAAGATGCGCAAAATGTCGCACAAAAAACTCCTGATAATCCTGCAGGGCTGATATATTTGCAACTTTTTTATCACTTTTTATATATGGTAGCTCTAGATTCTGCATTTCTTTAGCAAGCTCTTGGATCTGTATGCCATAAAAGGGTTTTTGATTAAGCGTGATTTTAAAGCCATTGTATTCTGGGGGATTATGGCTTCCTGTAATCATTACGGAATTTTTAATCTCATTTTGAAATGTCGCAAAATACGCCACAGGAGTTGGAATCATACCTAAAAAATATACCTCACACCCACCATGATAGAATCCATCTTTTAGCCACTCAAACAAAATGGGCGAATGCACTCTAGCATCATAGCCGATCGCGACACTTTTTTGCCCACCTTTTTGAATGCTCTGCCCTAGTAAATATCCGATTTTAAAGACATTCTCTTGCGTTAGATTCTGCTCATAAATCCCGCGAATATCGTATTCTCGAAAAATACTCATATCCATAATTCATTCCTTTATTGATTCTGTGCTAGAATCTTGACTAGATTCTGGATCTTGCTCATTGGCACTAGATTCTAGATCTTGAGTCATAATCATATCATAAGCTTGCTTACACAATGTTTGCCAATCGCTTGTTTGGGGCATTTTAAAGCATTTATCAAAATATGCAAGGGCTTGCTTTGTGTCATTTTGAGCATTATACAAACTTGCGATTTGATAAAAAAGCTGCTGTGTTTCTTGTGGATTTAGCTTACTAAATTCTAGATTCTCTAGCACTTTTAGTGCTAATATGGGCTTTTGACTCTGATCTAGTGCCTTAGCAAGCGCAAACTCTGCATAAGGCGTAAAATCATCAATTTGAAGCTTTTTTTGCAAATCAATGATATTTTGCGCATAAATCTGTGTGCTCATTAAATCCTGGTCTGCATTGGCATATTCAAGGAGTTTAGCATATACATTTAAGATTCTGGGATCATCTCTAAAATGCTTCTCAAAAAATGGCAAAAGCTTTTTTGCCTCATTTGTGGATTGCAGTATATCCAAAATCTCAAATAGCACAAATGCAATATCATAATGTGATTTTTGATTAATCGCGAGATTAAATCCATCTCTTGCTGTAAGGATCGCGCTTTTATACTCGCCTAAAGCATAAAGATTATGCGCGTCTTTATAAAGCCACTCTAACTTTTCTTTCTCACTTTTGGATTGTTGTGCCATACCTTGAGAAAGTGTAGCTGCGATTTTATGCAGTCCAGCCTCACTTAAGCAATCAAAGGCTTGATGCTTTTCTTGCGTAGAAAAATTATGCTCTTTGACTTCAAGTAAATAAATATTTGCCTGCTTGCAGTCATTTTTAGCCAAAGCTTGCTTAGTGAGCTCTATTAAGGCTTTTTGCCTATATGCACCCTCGCTCATTCGCTCAAGGATTTGCTTATAATCCTCTTTTTTAAGCAGAATCTCAGCTATCAATTCATTTGCTTTTTGGGCTTGAGGAGTATTGGGATATTTTGAGATGATATGTTCGTAATGCGCTAACTTTTGCTTTTCATCGCCTTTGATATTGAATAATATCGTATCATCGCGCTCTGCTACGATTTGATAGCGACTAGATTTTGGATCATAAGTTTGCAAATAATCCATATTTGCCTTGTGGGCTAAATCAAAATCCTTCATACGCGCATAATATTCCCCAAGCATAAAAGCATATTGCTCTTTTTTATCATCTTCAATATTTTTTGCCATATAATCAATAATTTTTGTGCTTAAATCATATAACTCAAGATCAGTAAATATCTCAAGAACCTCTTGAGTTTTAGATTCCATCTCAACAAAATATTTCGGATAGGCACTAATAACTTTTGATACAATGTCTTTAGCGCTCTCAATGTTACTGCTTTGAATCTCAAAAAGTGCCCACTCAATGGCAATCTCACTTGCACTTGGCATATCTTTAGCTTCTGTATAGGCTTTTTGAAAAAACATACGCGCATACACCTTATTATCTGCTTTGTTATAATTTTTTGCAATCTGCATTTGAGATAGTGGCGCAAATCTTGAGTGTGGGAATTCATCCATAATGCGATGGTAGTAATATTCAGACTCTGTCTGCATAAATTCTTGTCCATAAGCATCTGCCAGAATATAAAACACTTCAGGAATATCAGGATCACTTGGAAAATTCTTCACCCAATCAAGCCCAGCATTGATTAAGGGGTCTTTATCCTCTAGGTTTAACTTTGACATTGCTAAAATACGATTATAGGTCAAATCACGCCGAAATACAGAATCTGGATTTACCTTAATGGCTTCATTGATTTCAGAAAGTGCCGTGATATAATCTTGATCTTTAATAAGCTTCTCTACTTCTGTATAGATATTAAAATCTTGATTTTTAGTTGTATTTAGCGGGATGTTATCGATATTTAATTCAGGAATAAAGGGCAATTCTTGCGAGAGAATCTTAACAGAGAAATTTAATCCTCTTTTTTTTGGGGCTTGTGAGAGAAATGGAATCTTATTTTTATAGCCGATAATTTGCCAGATTTTAGCCTTTTTAGGTTGTTCTTTATCGATAGCAAAGCCCTCCTCTCTAGGATCTTTTGGGATGCCAAAAAGCTTTTGAGTGTGCTTAGGATATATATAAAGTCTAAAATTCTTATCAATCATCTTATAAGAAACCTTAAAAAAGGCATTCTCAAGATTGGCAAAGCCTTGATTTGGAATCTTATCAATGATGCATTCTATAGATGTATTATTATCATACACATCCATAATCTCTTTACATTCAAACTCATCTTCCTCAGTAAGCGTCAAAACAGAAAAATTCTCACTCTCTTGCTTTCCTGATGTCATAGAGATCTCAAGAGCAGACAACCAAGATAAAAAAACACAGCAAATAACAGCAATTCTATATCCCAACTAAGCGCCTTAAATGATTATATTTCGACATAAACAAGCAAGAATCGAGCCATATAAATAGCACATATACATAAATTGATTGAATCAAATAAGCTACCTTGGCACAAATGCTAATAATAATAAAGATTTTGTTTTGTTTTTGAGCTTTAAATACACATTCACTATGCAACGAATCATCCAAAGCCTAAAAAAATCTTTGCTATTCAAATAAGAGTTAATATATGGATAAAGTTTTGCATCCAAATCTTGTTGCAAAAAATACTCTTTTAAAACTTCTTTTGATAATCCAGAATCTATAAGGATACGATTAAAACCATCTCTTATGAGATTATATTTATTCCTTATTCTTGCGCATTCATTTTTTTCTTCTCCATCCCAAAAAAGTTCATTCTCCCAAGTGTGCATAATCCAAACATCTGGTATAAATGCAAAATTGTCCATCATAGACGCGGGCATAACAACATATGCAAACCATCTTTTTACCTCATCATCTCTAGCATTTTTTAATACACTCATATCAATTCTTTCTTTTTTTAGAACATTTCCTGTAAGGACATGCGCTAATGATATAACACTAGCCTTTTGCTTAATCGTGGCATTTGTGTGATCGATATGGGGTAGCCTAGAATGTATAGAAGTATTAATGCTCTTTTCAAAAAAAGTAATTAAATTTAAGCGCACATAATCATAGCTATAAATCTTTAAGAATCCTAAAAGCTTCTTAAGGCTATGAGGCAGCATATAATCATCATCTGTAAGATATAAGACATACTTGCCTTTGGCATTTTTTAGCGGTTCGACAAAGTTTCCATAAATTTGAAGATTTTTAGGATTGTGGAAAATTTTTAAAATAGGGCTAGAATCTTTTATGGATTCTAAAAACTCATAAGTACCATCCGTTGAAGCGTTATTTTGGACGACAACTTCGATTTGCTCGTTAAATTCATTTTTAAAATTCTGCCCTAATACAGAATCTATAGCTCTTGCTAATTGATCCTTTCGATTGTATGTAGGTATTAAAATACTTAATAGGGGGGGGGCAACAGACATAAAATGCTCCTTAAAATAAAATTGTAGGCTTTCTTATAACAGATGCCTTGCGTCATTCTATCAAAAACTGACTTTAAAAACCTAGTGTTTTTACACAATAGGACAGAAAACCAAAAGCAATCTATCTAGATAATCCCCGCGAGCTAGAATCTATGACCTTAGGATTAAAGCCTTTTTAGTTTTTTTATAAATAATCAAGTCCATTCTTGCAGCGCTCTTTTACTTCTTTCCCATTTATTATCCCAACTTAACCTATTCAAATCACAATAGCGACAAAATGGGATGGGTTTTGCAAGTCTATCTAAGATTTCTTCTATACTTGTAACTTCATAAATATCAATATAATCTTTCTTGTCTACCATTAAATTTGTTTTAAAATAAGCATTAAAATTCTTAATACTTCGCGGATAAGGGCAAGTGTAGATTCTACCATTATCTAAATTAATGCAGCTATTTGCCCAAGCACACTTATAAAACATCTTAACGGGATTTTGTGTGCCACGCATATCAAGAGGTTGATGAAAGAGTGTTTTTTCTACTTGACCAGCATTATTGTATTCATATTCCACACCAAAAACTTTTGCTTTTTGCTCAATCAAAACAAAATCTATTTTAATAGGATATTTAGTAGGCGTAATAGCAATATCATAAGTCTTGCAGGCTTGCCAAAATGAATCAGGTTTGCTTTGTAAGAGTAAGGCATTGGTAACCAAATCAATCTTGGTATGCGGGAAGCATTCTCTTGCAATCCTTAAAAATTCTTCTACTTGAGGGTGCAACAAAGGCTCCCCTCCTAAAATTCTTAATTTACATAAAAGCTTGTTAGATAAATTGCTTAAATGGATCATATCTTTTTTGAAAATATCAATATCATAAAAGCTCTTTTGGGCTATGGGTGAAAAGGGGGCACAATGCTTACAATTTAAGTTACAATGCTCAGTAATATAAACCTCCAAATACTGCAAAATTGGCTGCGAGGTGCCTTTTAAAATCATATTTATATAAGAATCTACTTTATTTTCAAATAATTTAAGCTTATAGCCAACAGGAGTAAGAATTAAGATTTTATTAAAGCATCTTTTTATTAATTTTTTAACCCCCCCCCCAACGATATTTTAGAAGCCTAATGTTCATAATACATCCTTTTATATTTTAAATGAATACAAGATTATACAATAATTTCTAATAAAATCACTCGTGGTTATTTAAAATAGTCTAATTGATAAAGTTCATTAACTATTGACACCATAATCGGACCTGCATTACCGCCGCTTTGCCCGTGCTCGATGAGAATCGTGATGGCATACTTTGGGTCATCCGCGGGGACATATCCTGTCATCCACGCGTGCGAGCGATGAAAATACTTCATTTCGCTTTCTTTAAGGCGCTTTTTGACATCTTGGGGTATAGATGTGACTTGTGCTGTACCTGTCTTACAAGCGATCTTAACCATTGCACCTTGAGTGCGCTTTGTACCTGTGCCACCAGGTGCATTACACGCTCCAACCATTCCTCTTTGTAGCACCCAGAGCTTTGATTTTTGGAAATTATTTAACACATCTTGTGAGTCAAACACCACTTCTTCGTTATTTAGCTTTTTAATAAAATGCGGGGTTGGCATTTTGCCTGAAGCTATGAGCGCCGTATATCGTGCAATCTGCATAGGCGTAACTAAAAATAATCCCTGTCCAATTGAAGCTTGCACGGTATCACTGATATGCCAAGCCTGCCCCCATCGCCTAATCTTCCAATCTGGAGTGGGCAAAACCCCGCTAGATTCTCTAGGCAGATCTATGCCCGTTAATTGCCCAAATCCCATTTGTTCAAGCACTTCTGTCATATTATTGATGCCAACAACTTGCGAGAGCTTATAAAAATACACATCCACAGATTCTCTAATCGCTTTAAACGCATCAGATTCCCCGTGTCCTCCATACTTCCAATCCCTAAAAGACCAATTCCCGATTTTCACAGAATATGGTGTCTCTACTTTTGTGTATTCGTCAATGTCGGCATATTCAAGGATTGACATCATAACGCCCATTTTAATAGCAGAGCCAGGCGGGTATTGACCATTGACGATGCGATTGATAAGTGGTGTGTGGATGTTATCCATTAAGGCTTTCCATTTAGGCACACTAATCCCGCCTACAAAGTCATTAAGATCATATTCTGGGTAACTTCCAGCTGCCAGAATCTCACCATTATGGACATTCATTACAATCGCTGCGCCATACTTATCGCTATATTCCCTATCGATAAGCTCTTGCAGTCTAGAATCTAAAGTTAAGGTGATATGGTTTTGGATTTGCGAGGTTGATTCTTCAATTTGAGATATTTTCTGATTATAAGCATTAACAATACTTATTCTATAGCCAAGATCGCCTTGCAAGATGGCATTATATTGCTTTTCGATGCCATCTTTACCAACAATACGCGTGTATTTACTCACAGGGTTATAAAAGAGATCTTTTTCATCTACTGCGCCAACATATCCAATGATATGTGAAGCTAATGCGCCATTGGGATAAAGCCTTTTAAAAGTGGGCTGCACCAGAATCTTATCGTGCTGCAATAAAATGGCATATTTGCTCTGCATCTCATCGTATGAGATAAAATCGACGACTTTAATAGGCTCGTGATTATAGTTTGATGTGCGCTTTTCATACTCTTGGATGATGGCTTCTTCGGATTGATTCTTGATGTGTGTGGCGATGAGTCTAGCCACATCTTGAAGATCTTGTTGATTCAAAAAAGGATCTAAAGAGATGCTAAAAAACATCTCATTGACAGCCAAAGGCTTATCGTGCCTATCAAAAATATGTCCTCGCATAGGGATGATGACTTCTTGCTTAAAGATATTGCGTTTGACGATTTGCTCATAATAATCAGACCATCTTAATGTAATAGCCACAAGACGTAAAATAATAATCACCCAAACAACGCAAAAAATGCCTAAAATGATTTTATAAGGCACACTAAGATTGCGCATAATCATCCTTAAATCTTGCTTTCATCTTCTCATAAAATAACCCGATAAGCGACTCCACAATAAAGTAATAAATAAAAATTACCCTAAGTTCAAAACCAAGCCCAGAGCCAAACATCTTTATCACATAAATGCTCAAAAAATACACTAAATACACGCTTCCCACATACCAAAATACAAAAAACACACTATTGCCAAAAAGCACATTAAACTTTTTTGTAATCACATAACGCATCACTAAAAATACCAGTGCCAATATACCTATGGGTAATTGATTAAGTGCTTCAAACACCGCCAAACACACAACCAAACCCACAATTACGCCAAGATTATTTCTTGCATACATATCCATAAAAATAATAAACAAAACCCCAATCAAGGGTGGTAAAAACAAAAACACCCCGCTAAACATCATATATAAAATAAGTAGCCCACATAAAATAAGGACTTTGAGCAATTCTATGTAGGAATTTGGCTTCTTTTGTCGTGCGCGCATTTATGACCTTAAAATTCTAGTGAAAATACACTCTTTTATCACTTGTTTAGCGGAATGTTGAGACGGAAGTATTGTATCGTTATTTCCTATAATCAAAGCTTTTTTTTGACGCAATTTTGCTAGGTCATTTTTACTTAATTTATCTGCTTTAGTGAAAATCTCTACAATGGCTTGATCGTGCTTGATAAAGGATTCTAAGCTCGCTCTTAAATCCTTATCTATCTGCAAATTGGTATGTCTAGAATCTATAAGATGTATAAAAAGCTTAATATTACTGCGCTTGGTGATAAAATCCCAAAGATTTTTTTGCCAGATTTGCATTTGTGCCTTGCTTACTTTTGCGTAGCCAACACCGGGTAAATCGATGAGATGGAGTGTGAGATTTTGTTTTGTTTGTGAATCCTCCCAAATTGTCTTAAAAAAGTTGATAAGTCTTGTCTTACCCGGGGTTGAAGAGCTTTTAGCAAGGTTAGACTCTAGAATCTTATTGATAAGCGTGCTTTTACCTACATTACTGCGCCCAAGGAATGCGACCTCGCTGTGAATTGGCGCTGGGGCATCAGAGATGTGGGTTATAGACTTTAAAAATTGCGCGCTTTTAGTGGTAATCAAGAGAGCCTCTATTTTTTAGAATCTTTTTTGTTTTGAGAGTCTTTAGATTCTTGCACATCATCTAAGTCTATAATCACGCGTGCTGGAGCATTATCATCACTTTGGATATCAGCTAATCCGCTTATGTTACTCAGCATTATTTTTTGACCCTTAATGAAGTTTGGCTTCCCGACTTCCTGCACTTGGGCATTCCCAAGTAAATGATATTCTTTAGATTCTATAAAATACAAAAGTGTATTGCACTTGCCTTTTAATTCTCTTTTATCCTCAGTAAATACAACAAAGCGCACATTGCCGATAGCTTCCATTTTAAAGGGTTTTTTTTCTTGATTGGCATAGATGATGACTTTATTAGCATCTAATACATCGCCTTCTTTAACAATATGCACATTCCCTTCAGCAGTGAGCGTGCCTCTTTTTTCATCAGAATATATCCTTTTAGCATCTATGGTAAGCTGCTCAGCGCACACACTTATCATACACAACACGAGCGCACCTAAGATTTGGCTTATGGCTTTTTGCATTGTTATCCTTTTGTGGTTATTGTTTTTGATCTTTTAGGGCTATGTTGGCTTTAATGTTGTATGCATGCATTGTTTGTTGCTTTTGATTATAGGTGATATCCACGCCAAAGACTTCACCATCAAGATTACTCATCCAAAACATTCCCTGCCCGCTAAAAATGGACTTTTCTGCATCATAGATTCCACTTTTGCTCCAAAACGATGTCCCATCATCGCGTGCATACACGCCACCTTTTTGGAAATCATAAATCGTATCTTTTTTGACAACCTTTTTTCCATACATATACTCCACATAAGGCTTTTTCTCGAAATTAAGCTTGCTTAATATCATATCAAAAGCAACTTCATATTCTGCATAACGTAGAGCTTTTACACCTTTGGCATTAGTCTGTATGCCCATCTCATCAGCTTGATAAATATCAAAACCATACAGCTCCATAAGGGGCATTTTTGCCTGCTTGAGTAAAATAGCCTTTGTATCTCGCATAAAAACAAGTAAAAACACAACAATCATACCCAAGATGAAGAAAAAAAACCAATACATCAAAGAATGCAAAGGAAAAAATAAAGCAATCTTGGTAAAAATCTTATTCATACAATGATAAAAACTCCTTTAACAAGTCCTTATCACGCGAGATTATAAAATCTATCATCTCACGCACTGCGCCTTCTCCGCCTGCTTTTTGCAAAATGACATCAGCTTTTTGTTTGATGAGTTCATTTGCATTATTTGGCACAAAGCATAAGCCACATTCTTTAAACATTCCCAAATCATTGACATCATCGCCTATGCAAGCCACTTCATCTTTACTCAGATTAAGCCCAGAGATAATATTACGCGTGATGCTTGATTTATCGCCCACACCCATAAACACACGTGTAATGCCAAGCTCTTTAGCACGAAGTTTTGTAAGATTAGATTCTCGCCCAGAGATTATAGCGACTTCTAATCCCATCTTAAGCCAAGCCACAATGCCTAATCCATCTTGGATATTAAAACTCTTGCTTTCATAACTGCTTAAAACAGAATCTAAAGAGGCAGATTCTATAGAATCTATAAAAGTGATTTTGCCATCAGTAAGCGTGCCATCGACATCTAGTAACAAAAGCTTAATCATAAACTCCCCTTTGTGCTAGGAGTTGTAATTTTTGAGTTTTTAAGCAAAGCACGGCGCAAAGCAAGCGCAAATACTTTAAAAATTGCTTCTGTGATATGATGCAAATTTTTACCACGTTTCACATAAATATGCACACTCAAATTCGCATTAAAGCACACTGCGCGAAGCCACTCTTCCACAAGTTCCACATCAAAATTCCCAATTTTACCACTGTATTTGCAATTTTGCGTATCAAAGACTAAAAATGCACGATTGCTAATATCCAAATCACACTCCACGCAAGCCTCATCCATCACAACAGCACCATTCCCAAAGCGTTCAATTCCATTTGCTGGGTAAATACTCTGTTTTAGAAGCGCACCAATGACAATCCCGCAATCTTCTACGCTATGATGATAATCCACTTCTACATCGCCCTTGCATTCAAGCTCAAGATCAAATAACGCGTGCTTGCTAAAAGCTTCAAGCATATGATTAAAAAAACCAATTTGTGTTTTAATCTGGCTTTTCCCACTCCCATAAATCTCTAAATCCGCTTTGATTTGGGTTTCTTTTGTATCTCTTTGCAATGTTTGCATAGATTCTCCTTACTCTCGCACAATGATTGGTGTGAGATTGTTTGATTTGGCAAAATCTTGAGCTTCTTCCTCGCTAAGAAAGCCTCCCACAAAAACGCGATATATTCCTTGTGTCTCTTTAATGAATACATTATAAAATAATGCTTTTTTCTTAAAAGATTCTTGAGTGGATTGTGCACCAGACTTTTGCTTAAAAGCACCGACTTGTAGAGCAAAGCTCCCGCCTTGAATTCTATCTTGAGTATCGCCTATCTTAAATTCATCTTGAATACTATGAGATGAAGTCTTAAGGGAATTTTGGTAATTTTTATCCACTTTTCCGCCAAAGCCAATGACTTCAATACGCACATTTGCTGTGCCTTTTGAAATCATCCCGATATCTCTTGCAGCTGCATTAGATAAATCAATAATGCGACCCTTGACAAAAGGACCTCTATCATTAATTCTTACAATTGTGGTTTTACCATTTTCTTTATTATAGACTTTAAGAATCGTATTCATCGGGAGCGTTTTACTTGCGGCAGTGTGTGCGTGCATATTGTATCTCTCACCATTTGAAGTGGATTTAGCGTGGAAATTTGGACCATACCAACTTGCTATCCCATCAAACTTCGTCCCAAGTGCAACACTTGATGGATAATACCACTTTCCAGCGACTTTATAAGGCTTCATTGTGGCTCTTTGTATGGCTTCAGATTCTCGCATACCGGTCGTCAAAGAAACTTCTTTCGCGCTAAATGAATCAGCAGGAACATTACTTGCACTAAAATTTTTATCACCATTTTCAAAGACATTGCCACTAAAAGATGTATAGGTATGGTTGGTATAATGGGTATTTGCCCTGTATGACTTTAAGCTATCATAATCCTTAAAAGCCCCTACTCCACCGCTATACACACTTTCATCTGCACACCCCAAAACACAAAAGATTAAGCCCAAAATATAAAAATTTTTATATTTGATATTAGTAGCCATCTTGTTATCTTATCCCTTGCTATTTTTTCTGTGCTAACTTCTGGACATCCTCTTTAATCACAGGAATCACCAATTTTTGATTAGCAAAAATAAGCGACTTTGAGAGATTGTTTGTTACCTTTAATTCGTGGATAGTGATGTTATATTTTTTAGCGATGGATGCAAGACTTTCACCCTTTTGCACCTTGTGTAGCACAAAAATAGATTCTGGAATCACATCAGGATTAAAATTCTGTTTAAAATGCGCTAATTTTTCATAAGGAATATAGATAGGATAAGTGCTAGATTTTGGCGGAAGGAAGTTATAGGTTAAATGGCGATTATATTTTTTTAAGTCCTCCATACTCATACCTGCTGCCACAGCGATATTGGCTAAAGGTGTGCCACCTTTGATTTTTACTTCTGCTAGCGTATCCATAGCACCGCGATTTAAGAGATATTCTTTATCCGCACCTTCTATATCTTGGAGCTTTTGGGCACTATTAAAAGCTAGAGACATACTTAAAATTGTGCGTATATATTGTCGTGTTTCTTTTGGTAAATATTTTTTCTCATCATCAAGCAAAACTTGCAATTCTTGGCTACCTGCCTGCTCAATTGCCTTTTTCAATCGTCCTAATCCGCAATTATACGCCATTGCTGCAAGATACCACTCCCCTGTAACGCGATATAAAAACTGCAAATATTTAATCGCTGCTTGTGTGCTTTTAATCGGATCTCTACGCTCATCGACATACTCATCTATACGCAGTCCCATATCTCTAGCCGTATAAGGCATAAACTGCCAAATACCAACGGCTTTTTTCTTACTATATGCACGAGATGAGAATCCAGATTCTGCCATAGCTAAAAATAAAAACTCTTGAGGTATCCCAGCTTGGATAATCATAGAGCGAATGATTGGGATAAACTCATAGCTTGAATCAAACTGCTCGACAAAAAAGCTCCAACGAGAATCTAAAATAGCATTACGCTTCAAACTCGGTAAAAACTCCACACCTACACCAAAAGAATTTAAAGTAGTCGCACTCATTTTATCGATATTAAAGCTCGCAGAATCCGCAGATACAAACGAAAAAACCCCCACAAACCACAGCAAACAAATCTTTACTCTCACCAGCTCTCCTTTAAAAACAAACAGCGATTATATAATACTTTACACTATAAAGCAAATAAATCTTTTGCATTCATTGTTGTTATATCGGCAAGTTCTTGTAAATCCCAATGCAATACCTCTGCAATTTTCTCAGCAATAAGAGGAATGTATTCTGGAGAATTCTGCTCTCCTCTATATGGATGTGGTGCAAGATAAGGTGCATCAGTCTCAAGCACAATCCTCTCACGCGGAATCTGTGGCAAAACCTCTATCAATCTACGCGCATTCTTAAAAGTTACAACACCACCTATGCCATAGTAGAACCTATCGCTCAAATTAAGCAAAATTTGATCCGCATTATAGCAATGCAAAACACCTCTAGCTTTTGGAAATTGCCTTAAAATCTCAAATGCATCACTGCTGGCATCACGAATATGCACAATCAGTGGCAAATCCTTAGCTATGGCAAGCTCAATTTGGCTCATAAAAATTTGCTTTTGTCTTTGCTTGATTTTGACAATTTCACTAGAATCTAAATTTCTCAAATAATGATAATCCAGCCCGCACTCTCCGATTGCCACGCACTTTTTATCATCGATAAATTCTAAATAATTTGCTAAATTCTCAATATCACAAGGATGCAACCCGCAAGCAAAATAAATATTTTCATATGTGTAAGCAATCTCTTTGGCACGAGGGAGAGTGCTAGGATTTGCCGCAGGGATGATAATCTCTTGCACGCCTGCTTGCCTTGTGCTTTCAATCACAAAATCTAAGTCTCTTATATACCTCTCATCATCCAAATGACAATGCGTGTCAATAAAACTCAAGTGTTTCCTTTAGCAAAATGTGCTAGAATTATACCATTTATTAGATTCTATAAAATAAGGATTTTTAATGTTTAATGGGCTTATAAGAGAAATTGCTAAAGTGAAAAGCTTTCAAGACAATATCCTTAATCTTTCTTGTTCATATAAGCCTCAAATCGGCGATAGTATCGCTGTAAATGGAATGTGCCTCACTGTCATTGAACTAGATTCTATGGGCTTTAGCTTGGAGGTCTCTAAACATTCTCAAAGTATGGTCGCAATTGAAAACCTTGCAAATTATGTGCATATCGAGCCTGCGTTACTTGCAAATTCTAGGCTGGATGGGCATTTCGTGCAAGGGCATATCGATGCAATTGGCGTGATTAAAAGTATAACCAAACAAGAAAACCAAACATTATTTGAGATTCTCGCACCTAGCCAAACACTAAATCTTATAATCCCGCAAGGCTCTATCACAATTGATGGCGTGAGTCTCACGATTTCAAGTGTGGGAGATAAAAGTTTCACACTCACAATTATCCCGCATACTTTTGCAAACACCCTATTTCATACCTATAAGCCAAAGAGACGTGTGAATATCGAGACAGATGTGCTTGTGCGCACTATCGCGCATATTTTATCAAAGCGCAAAGATTTTGAGGCGCAGGATAATCTCCAAAAATCTTGGGGAAAATTTGATGCGCTTACATTGCAATATTAAGAGCTAAAGTATGCAAAAAGCAGCCGCATTAGCTTATAATGCCACTAAAAATCACGCGCCAAAAGTCCTTGCTAGCGGTAAAGGCTTAATCGCACAGCAAATCATCCAAAAAGCTAAAGAGCTTGATATTCCACTTTTTGCAAATAGCGAACTTGTAGATTTACTTGTCAATCTTGAGCTAAATCAAGAGATTCCAGCCGAGCTTTATGAGGCTGTGACTAGCGTGTTTGTGTGGCTTTATGATATTGAGCGAGAATCTGAGCTGAGTCGCTAAATGTGTGTTGATATTAGACTTTTTGAGCTTTTAATTATGGGGTTATTTATACAAGGGTGTTTTATTCAGGATTTCAATCAAAATGCACGCATAGCAGGCTATAATTCTAGAATCGATACAGAATCTAGCACTTCTCAAGCCACACAAATATCGCCATCCACTCAAACCTACTCTCATAATGCGATTGTGCAAGAACTTTTACGCCAGCAGCGACAATGGCAAGAAACTCCTTATATATCTGGCGGCACACAAAAGAATGGTGCGGATTGTAGCGGGTTTGTGATGAGTGTTTATAATGAGAGTTTTCATCTTACGCTTCCGCGCACGACGATTCTACAAATGCAAAAAGGTCAAAGAATCAGTGGTCGCAATATTAAAATGACTAAATTGCGCGCTGGGGATTTAGTGTTTTTCAAAACAGGTCGTGGATTACACGGCTACCACGTTGGAATCTATTTAGAAAATGGCGATTTTATACATCTCTCCACAAAGAGTGGAGCGAAAATCGCCAACCTTTCAAATAGCTACTGGAAAAAACGCCTCAAAAAGGCTGTGCGCTATTTAAAAAGCTAGATTCTACGTAAGCTCTAAACCCTATCTTCTGTTACGGTCGTGTTTGCTATGACCTCTATCCTTCTTATGTCCGGGTCCGTGTGGTCCATTATCAGGGAAAAAACAACCACTCAAGCCTACCGCAATAAAAGCTGTCAATACTAAAAAAGCTATTCTTTTCATAAATCTCTCCTTGTAAATTTGCGTAGATTTTACTATAAGAAATTTTAAAATACAATACTCTAATTTTATTTTGTTTAATTTCAAAGCTGTTTTTATGCTTGAGATTGCTAGAATTTTACGATAAATTTTAAAGGATTTTTATGCTTCGCTTTGCGCCTTCGCCAACTGGAGATATGCACATCGGGAATCTAAGAGCTGCGATTTTTAATTTTATCATCGCCAAACAGCGCAATGAGAAGTTTTTAATCCGCATTGAGGACACCGATTTAGCGCGCAATATCAAAAATAAAGATAAAGAGATTCTAAGCTTGCTAAATCTTTTTGGCTTGCTTTGGGATGAGCTTGTTTATCAAAGTGCTAATTTCTCTAAACATCAGTATTTTGCAGAGTTCTTGCTTAAAACCAACAAGGCATTTTACTGCTATTGCTCTAAGGAATTTTTAGAACAAAAAAGGCAAGTTGCAATTGATAAGAAAATTGCCTTTCGTTATGATGACTCTTGGGCAGAGCTTGAGAAAGATTCTAATAAAAAGCCAGTAATTCGCCTAAAAGGAAGCTCTAAAGCCATCTCTTATGACGATAAAATTAAAGGCAAGCTAACTTTTGAGCCAAATGAACTTGATAGCTTTGTGATTATCCGAGAAGATGGGATTCCAACCTATAATTTCGCTTGTGCGTGCGATGATATGCTTTATGATATAAGCTACATTGTACGTGGTGAGGATCACACAAGCAACACGCCAAAACAGATTCTAATCCATCAAAATCTAGGTTATGAAAAAGACATTCAATTCGCACATCTCCCAATCATCCTTGGTGAAAATGGCAAAAAAATGAGCAAAAGGGATGCAAGCTCATCGGTTGTGTGGCTTCTTGAACAAGGATTCTTGCCAGTTGCAATTATAAACTACCTTATCTCAATGGGAAATGCCATGCCTTGTGAGATTTTCACGCTAAGTGAAGCGATTGAGTGGTTTGATATAAGCAAGGTCGCTAAATCACCTGTGAAATTTGACATAGCAAAACTTCGCTTCATCAATCACGAGCATTTAAAGCGACTTAATGAGAGTGATTTAGCATTACTTTTAGAATCTAGCGATTTAAGTATTGGTGCGCTTGGTAAAATCTATCTTGAAGAGGCAAGCACGCTTAATGAGCTGCGCGATAAAATCCAAGCCATAATTGCGCCAAAAGATTTTAATAAGCTTTATGAAGGGCAGGATTTCTCAAAAGAATGTCGCGTTATTTTTGGGATTTTAAAAGATATGATTTCAGATTCTAAAAATATTCCTTTTGAATATGAAGAATTTAAAAACATCATAATGACAAAAAGTGCCCTAAAAGGCAAAGCTCTTTTTAAACCTTTACGCATCGTGCTTACAGGTGCTTCACACGGACCAGATTTAGCTAAGCTTTATCCATATTTGCGTAATATTTTGGATTCCATACTTCACATAAAGGATTGATATGATTTTTATAAACGCCATTGGTCAGATTCTGCATATGCTTATTAGCGCTTACATTTGGATTATAATCATCGCGACACTTCTCACTTGGGTAAAGCCTGATCCTTATAATCCAATCGTGCAGATTCTATATAGGCTTACCTTTCCACTTTTAGATTTTTTAAAAAGCAAGATTCCGCTTGTGTATAATGGCATTGATTTATCGCCTTTGGTTGTTATAATTGCACTTGAATTTATAGATTTGACTTTTATTAGAATGTTAATTGGTGCTTAAAAATTACAAGATTCTAAAATATTCAAAAATGGAGAATTGATGAGGGTTTTTTGTTGTCTTTTTATTGCGCTTTTAATTTACAATCCGCTTCATCATACACTTAACGCCAAACCACTTCTAAGCCTTAAAGAGCTAAAATCAAAACCAAAAGGCATTGCGCGGGATTTTTATATTTGGGAGTTTATTAGCGATCCAAGCACAAGCCTTCAGGATTCCATCCAAGCTTATAATCTCGTCTATAGAGAGATTCCAAAGCTAAAGAGAGCACTTGAGAAAAAGGGGTTCCATCACAAACTTCCTAAAAACATCATTTGCTCGCGCTATTCTATCAATGAGCTAAAAAAGCAAGATTTAGAATGTATATTTTATGGACTTAAGCTTTCTTCGATCCCAAGCATTTCAACTCAAAATGCACAATTCTTCCTAAACAAACTCTCAAATGACAAAAACCCTAAAAGCCAAAATCTAGCACATAAAATTAAGATTCTACGCTCTGCTAACATCGCGCAAGCTATGCTAGAATCCGATGCACAAACTTTTGCTGATATTTTTAACGCACTTCCCTACTCACAAAAGCTTAAAATCTTTACAAATGAAATAAATCCAGCACATCTTAAAAGACTCGCCCAAGAAAACAAAAGTGCGTTTAACAAAGTGCTTCAATCTGTAATTTTAGATTCTAGGTTTGAGAATTTCAAACGCGCACTTTTAGGGGCTAATATAACAAACTCTGATCCTAAGACTTTCTTTTTGCTAGGCATAAATGAGATTCTACATCAGCGCAAACAAGGCGCACTTAAATATTTTGAACACTCAAGAGAAATGGCAATTGATCCATTTTTTAAAAATCGTGCGATTTTTTGGCAATATCTTGTAAGTAAAAACAAGCTTTTCTTGCACGATTTGCAAGCAAGCATTTATGTTGATATTTTCTCGATTTTTGCAAACCAAAAACTTAAAACCACTCCAAATTTTCAAATTATCACAGATTTTGCAAATATTAGCAATAAGCAAGCAAAATTCGATATTAATGACCCATTTATATGGCAAATATTAAGAACCAATATGGCAAAAATTAAAAATAGTCCAAAATACGAGTCTATCTTAAAAGAATTCGAGTATAAAGACTCCATTCCACATTTGGCTTATTTAAGCAATTCGCTAACAAAATACCAAGCAAGCTATTTTATTATGCCTTATGCAGACTTAATCAAATGGGACAATACCAATGAAAAAGCATTAACGCTTGCTATTGCCAAGCAAGAAAGCAATTTCCTTCCTGCTCTCGTATCGCACTCTTATGCGCTAGGAATGATGCAGATTATGCCTTTCAATGTCGAGCCTTTCGCTAAAAAATTAAAAATGCAAAATATCACACTAGAATCTATGTTCGATCCGATAATTGCTTATGAGTTTGGCAGAATGTTTTTAGATGAACTTGATGCAGAATTTAAGCACCCTCTTTTTGTAGCTTATGCTTATAATGGGGGTCCGGGATTTTTACGACGCATACTTAGGACAAAACGACTTTTTTTAAAAACTCGGCAATATGAGCCGTGGCTCTCTTTGGAGCTTGTGCCTAATGAGGAGTCGCGACTTTACGGAATGAAAGTGATTGCAAATTATGTCATTTACCAACAGATTCTAGGAAATCAAATCAATTTAGAGGATCTCCTAAAACGCACATTGCGATATTAGTCTCACATTGCTATTGGACTAGATTCTGAGGCTAGATTCCACGACTTGGGAGATTTAATATTTTTTTTTGGATTTTTCTTTTACAATTCTACAATCTAGTTTAAAGGAATTTTAATGATTAACAAATGCCTCTTCCCAGCTGCAGGCTATGGCACAAGATTCTTGCCAGCTACAAAAGCAATGCCAAAAGAAATGCTCCCAATCCTTACAAAGCCACTTATCCAATATGGTGTCGAAGAAGCACTAAGTGCAGGAT
Organism: uncultured Helicobacter sp.; assembly: GCA_965120395.1. GTDB lineage: Bacteria > Campylobacterota > Campylobacteria > Campylobacterales > Helicobacteraceae > Helicobacter_B. The sequence goes on along the minus strand of CBCPND010000056.1, from coordinate 15,843 downwards.
GTCACACAATGGCGATTGTCACAGGGCGCGGTAAGCGAAGCATTGAAGATCACTTTGATATAAGCTATGAGCTTGAACATCAAATCAAGGGCACAGATAAAGAATTTTTACTCCAAGAAGTGCGCGAAATTATCAATCAATGCACATTTTCTTACACACGCCAAAATGAAATGCGCGGGCTTGGCGATGCAATTTTAACAGGCGAGACACTCATTGGCAATGAAGCCTTTGGTGTGATTTTAGCAGATGATCTATGCACAAATGAAGGTGAAAGTGTATTGGCACAAATGGTAAGACTCTATGCCAAGCATAAATGCTCAATTGTTGCGATTGAAGAAGTCTCAATGGATGAAGTAGATAAGTATGGCGTAATTGATGGCAAAGAAATCGCACCAGATGTCTATCGCGTAAGCAAGATGATTGAGAAACCCTCTAAAAGTGAAGCACCTTCAAATCTCGCAATCATCGGGCGCTACATTCTCACGCCTGATATTTTTGATATTTTACGCGTTACACCTCCGGGAAAAAAGGGCGAAGTGCAAATCACTGATGCTCTTATGGAACAAGCCAAAAATGGACGCGTGCTAGCCTATAAATTTAAAGGCAAGCGATATGACTGCGGAAATATGGATGGGTTTGTATCTGCAACAATGGATTTTTACAAAAAGTTAGGGAAATAATGTTTCATCACGGATTTTATGCACTTTTTTTAATCTTATCATTTGGCTTTGGGACCGTGGTGCTTATCTTTGGCTTTTTTGCAACTCGAATTTTATTTAAAAAACAAAAAAAGAAACCAATTACACTCAATAGTTTTAATGCCCTCATTCCTAAAATAACCACCACACAAAGAGCACTTGAGCTTGTGGATATATTTTTTAGCAAATTCCGCATTGTGCAGCCAAAGCAAAAAGACCTTTGGCTTGAAACCCTTAAAAATCTTGCAAGATCAGAATTTATCGATACGAATAAGACCGCCGATATTAGAGAAAAGCTCATAAAATTTAATCCAGACTTTCAAGAAGAAATAGCAGAGTGTATTGGGATTGCACTAAAAACTAAAAATGCAAACAAAGGAACATAATGGACTTTTTACAAGTTATAGGCAGAAATCCCCTAAAAGGCGAAGTAGCCATATCAGGTGCTAAAAACTCTGCCCTACCCTTGCTCTCAAGCGCACTTCTTGCGAAAAGCACAATTACAATTGAGAATCTACCAAATGTCGCTGATGTTAAGATCTTTATAAAGCTTTTAGAGTATTTAGGAAGCATTGTAAAATATAACAATAGCCACAGCATTAGCATAGATTCTAGCCATATTATCCATACAAAAGCCACTTATGACATCGTGCGCAAAATGCGTGCTTCGATTCTGGTGTTAGGACCGCTTTTAGCGCGATTTGGGCATTGTGAAGTGAGCTTGCCCGGGGGCTGTGCTATTGGTGCGCGACCTGTGGATTTACACATCAAGGCAATGGAAAAAATGGGCGCACAAATTAGCATTCAAGGCGGCTACATTGTCGCAAAAGCACCAAAAGGCTTGCAAGGTGCTAAAATTGTTTTTGATAATATCACTGTTACAGGATGTGAAAATGTCATAATGGCAGCAGCACTAGCTAAAGGTAAAACCCAAATTATAAACGCCGCTAGAGAGCCTGAAGTCGTGCAATTGTGCGAGGCTTTACAGGATGCGGGGATTGATATTCAAGGTATTGGCACAAGCGAGCTTGAGATCACAGGAAGCGATAGAGAAGCCCTAGATTTTAAGCCAATATCTGTGATCCCAGATAGAATCGAAGCTGGGACATATCTTTGTGCTGCGGGGATTACAAACTCTAAAATCACGCTAAAAAGCACAAACCCAAACCATATGCAAAGCATCCTTGATAAGCTAAAAGAAATTGGCTTTGGCATTCAAACCACCACAGATACAATTGAGATTCTGCCAGCACAAAAATTAAACGCTTTTGAGATAATAACCACAGAATATCCCGGCTTCCCAACTGATATGCAAGCGCAGTTTATGGCACTAGCCACGCAATGTGAAGGCACTTCGCATATTCAAGAGACGCTTTTTGAAAATCGCTTTATGCACGTAAGCGAGTTACAACGACTAGGCGCGCAAATCTCACTTAAGGGCAACACTGCTAGCATTATTGGCACTAGCGAGCTAATAGGTGCTGATGTGATGGCGACAGATCTTCGTGCCTCATCAGCTCTCGTGCTTGCCGCGCTTATAGCTAAGGAAGCGACAAATATTCATAGAATCTATCATCTTGATCGCGGTTATGAGAATCTAGAATCTAAGCTTAATAACCTTGGCGCAAATATTATAAGAGCTAAAGAATAAGCTAGAATTTAAGCATTGTTTTTATAGAATCTAGATTAAGGATTTTAGGTGTCAAACTTATTAAATAAGGAGTGAAAATGAACGTTTTCTCAAAAATCATTAAAGGTGAGATTCCTTGCAAAAAGGTGTATGAAGATGATGAGTTTTTGGCGTTTTATGACATAGCACCAAAGGCGAAAATCCACATTCTAGCCATTCCTAAAAAGGAGTTAAAGGATTTTAATGAGATTGATGCAGAGCTAATGGGCAAGATGAGTTTATTTATCCTAAAAGTCGTAGAGATCGCAGGAATCAAGCAAAGTGGCTATAGACTTGTGACAAATATCGGCAATGATGGTGGGCAAGAAGTCCCGCATTTGCATTTTCATATTCTAGGAGGAGAGAGACTTGGCGGAAGTTTTGCATAATGTGGCAATTCCATCTCTTTCTCTAGAATTCAATCAAAACTTAAATTTAACAAGGAGTAAAATGCCTCAAGATAAAGCCACTCAAAATAAAAAAGTTGGCATTGTTATACCAATTTACAATGTCGCTAAATACTTAAGAAAATGCCTAGATTCCGTTGTTAATCAAACGCATAAGGATTTTTATGTAGCGCTTGTGAATGATGGCAGCACGGATATAGAGAATCTAAAAATCGCCCTAGAATATGTGGAAAAAGATCCTAGATTCTTGATTTTTGATAAGATAAATTACGGGCAAAGCTCTGCTAGGAATGTGGGGATTGATTATTTCTCTAACAAGCTTAAAATAGCTAAAAGCGCAGTAAGGGGGGGGGCAGAATCTAGAATCTAAAGTAGATTCTAATCAATCTCTAAAATCCGCTTGCACACCAGAACAATTCAAATCATATAAATCTATAGAATCTAAACCACAAAACCTAGAATCTACGCCGATACAAATTCTGCAATCCGCTTGCGCGCAGATTCCACAGATTCTAGATTCTTACCAAAATATCATCCCTTATGATTGTATCTCTTATAATAATCTAAAAAATCCCAAAAATGAGCGTCAAACAAATCAAAAAACCACTAATGAAGAGCCCAATAAAACAATTGTGAAATCAAATCCTAATCACAACCAAAAGTGCCAAATAAAGTATTGCTTTATCTCTACGCAGTTTAATAGCGAGTTTCTAAATAAAGCGCCACAAATTGATTGTCTCATTTTCTTAGACTCTGATGATTACTGGGAAGAAAATCTACTAGAAGAATGCTTGAAAGTTTCAAGTGGCGTTGATATCGTGTGGTTTAGCTCTGAAAGAATCATCAATGGCAAGAAAGTAGAGCAAAAACAAAAAAGTGGTCTTGCCTTATATTATTATGAAAAGATTTTAGATTCCACGCCAAATTTTACTCACACAAGTAAAGCTCCAATTATAACTTCGCAACAATGGCTTGAAATCTCTAAAGTGCATAAACTGCCTTTTTATTTTGCGTGGAATGGAATGATTGATTTTAATTTTCTTTGTGAAATAAAACTTTATTTTATAGATAGAATAAGAGTGCAAGATGCTTTCTTTGGGCTTATGCTTTTTGCTCAAGCTAAGAGAATCTATATGCTAGATAAAAGGCTTTATAATTACTGTATGAATCCGCAAAGCACATCAAACTATGACAAAAATATTAAAAAAGAAAATATACCTATATATTTAAAAGAAATTTATGAAGCTTTTGGCGATGCGTTTGAAACGAAAAATTACTTTTCTCACTGGAGTATGCTTTTTGGCACGGCAACTCTTATTGATTTTATACAAGCAAATCCACACAATAAAAATATCCAAGCCTTAAAAAATTTTCTACCATATTTTCTTTTGCCAATGTGCATTGGTTTTCAAATAAAAGATCCTTGGCATACATATGATTTACTCGATAAAATCACTAAATATATCACAGAAAATAAAGATATTAAAGACGAGTTAGATTTAAAAAATTTTATCAAATTTAAAATACTTTGCTTTTTCTTAACTCATCCAAGATTCTTGCTATTTTTACGCGTTGCTTTGACTATTCGTCGCACACTAAAGCGACTTTTAAGACGCTACTAGATTCTAGATGATTCTAAAATCGTTTAAGCATCTTGCCACCATTGTGGATAAGGCGCATAAAAGCTATACCTAACGCCCTTGTAGCAAAAGCCCAAATAATACGAATGCAGATGTAAAATCTTATTAGTGTATTTTATCTGGCTGGATTTTTTGGTGGTTTTAAGGGTTTGATTTTGTGGGATTTTAGAATCTAGATTCTGCGAATGTGGCTTTTTAGATTCTAAGGGTTGGGTTAAATTTTTTGCCTCCAAATTAGAATCATTAAAATTTTCTAAATCCTGCGCTTTTGATTCTTGCAAAAAGCCCTCTTGCATTTCATCAAGGTAGCACTCACTCACATCATCAGCACAACCATATAAAAAGTCATTTAAAATCGGGTGCTTTATGTGTGAGAGATGGATTCTAATTTGGTGCGTCCTGCCGGTTAATGGCTCAACTTTTAAAAGCGTAGAATCTTGAAAATCACTAAATTTATCTTGCGCAAAGTCTTTAGAATCTAGAAAAGCGCGATTTGTGTAAGAATCTAGGAGTGCAATATTTTTAATGCGCTTTATTGGCGTGATTTTTGTAATTGCACTTTTGCCTTTGGGGCTTATTTTAGAGCGGATTGAGAGATTTTTAAGCTTTTTATCCTCTCTATTTGGCGATAAAATCGGCGCATTGATGATTAAGGGCTTTTTTATACATCCAAAAACTTGTGCTAGATATTTTTTCTTAATGCCTTGATGCATAAATAAATCCTTTAAATTCCGCTCATTCTCCGCTCCCTTACCGACCAAAATAAGCCCGCTTGTCTCATAATCAAGCCTGTGAATTGGCTTTGCCTCACGCCCTAAATGAAAATTAATAGAATCTAGCAAACTTTTATGCAAAAAGCTTCCCTTTGGGTGCGTGAGAAGTTTGGCAGGCTTATTAAATATCGCAAAATCTGGAGTTTTAATAAGTGGCTTTATAAGCTCATCTTCTTTATAGAATCTAGGATTAAAGTGTGTTAGATAAACTCTGCCTTGGATGATTTGGGATTTATAAATCGGGGTATTTGTATCAAGTCTTAAGCGCGCTTTATCCAGAATCCTTTGGGCTTGCTTTGTATCAAAGCCAAGATTTTTAATAAACTCAATTGCCTTAGTTGGCTCTTTTATAAAGAATTCTTGGCGCACAAAAGGCATTAGCGCCCTTTTGCTAATGCCTCATTTGCGTATTTTTCGCCAAGCTCAAAAGCCTTTTTATTAAGATCTACGACTTTAGCAGGCACTTTAGAGATCATCGTCTCATAGACCAAATCCCTATCAACGCATTTTGTGAAAGCCACAGTTACAGCAAGCGCGACAACAGATTGCGTAACGACATTTCCCACTTCTTCTTTAGCGATAGTAATGATTGGAATCTCATAGATTTTAAAAGCATTCTTATCATCATCGCTTGGCGTTACTAAATTTGGCTCAACGACAATCACACCGCCATTTTTCACACCACCTTTAAACTGATCATAGCTCACTTGCGCAGTGGATAGCATAAAATCAACGCTCCCCTCAATCGCATAAGGGTATAAAATCTCATCTCTATCAAGCAGGATATCAACCTTTGTAGGACCGCCGCGCACTTGTGAAGTGTAGGTTGAAGCTTGGATTCCATAGCCTCCAGCGCGGATTCTGGATTCTGCTAGAATCTCGCCTGCTAGCAAAACGCCCTGCCCGCCAACTCCTGTAAATCTAAGTTGTGCTTCCATTAGTGCCCTCCTTTTTGCGCTTGGGCTTTTTGTATGACTTCTTCATAAGCTTTGCAATACTCTTTCTGGCTCGTGTCGTGCTTTAAGATTCCAGTCGGGAATTTGCCTAGCTTTTCCTCATCGCTTAATTCATCATACTTTCTTTTAGGCAGGATTCTAGAATCTATCCATTTTAGGGCATCCACAGCCTCGCCCATTTTGTTTTTACGCCCAAGGTTAATATGGCAGTTACTATGGATGTCAAAGAAGCTAAAACCCTCGTGCTTAAAGCCCTCTAAAAAGACTTTTTCAATCTTTTTAGAATCAATCACAGATTCTCGCGCCACAAATGTCGCCCCTGCCGCATCAGCAAGCTTGCAAGGGTCAAGGCTGTTGTCTATATTTCCATATTGCGCTGTAACAGTCCACATTCCTTGAGGTGTCGTAGGTGAGGTTTGAGAATTTGTAAGCCCATAAATGAAGTTATTCACAAGCACTAAGTTAATATCGATATTGCGTCTGCAAGCGTGGATTGTGTGATTCCCACCGATTGCCAATGCATCTCCATCGCCACTTACGACTATGATGTGTTTATCTGGATTGGCAAGCTTGATTCCAGTAGCATACGCTAGAGCGCGCCCGTGCGTTGTATGCACGGTGTTACAATTCACATAAGAGCTCATTCTCCCACTACAGCCAATCCCGCTTACCAAGCATACATCATCCATTTTCCAGCCAAGTGTATCAATCGCACGGATAATGGATTTTAAAATAACGCCATCACCACAGCCCCAGCACCAAAGCGTAGGTAATTTATCAACGCGTAAATACTCATCATAATTAAAAGCCATCTTACATCTCCTTTAGTCTTGCAACGATTTGATCTGGCGCTATGCTTCGTCCATTTGCCTGCCCCATAAATTCTACTTTTCGCTCTAAAATGCGCTCAACTTCCTCAAGATACTGCCCCTTATTAAGCTCAATGACGATAATTTTCTTATATTTTTCACCGATTTGCTTAAGGCGTGTCTTTGGGCTTGGCCAAATTGTAATTGGGCGAAATAGCCCGACTTTCTTACCTATTTGCTTTAATGTAATCATTGCTTCTTTCACCGCTAAAGATGTCGAACCATACGCAATTACAATGATCTCCGCATCCTCTAAATCCAGCTCTTCATTTTGACAAATATACTGCTCTTTAGATTCTATCTTACTAAATAATCTATCAATCAATGCCTGCCCAAGTTTTGCATCTTCTGTCGGAAATCCAAGTGCTCCGTGATGTAACCCTGTGATATGATAGCGATAGCCTTTAAAAAACGGATTTAAAATCGCCCCTTCATCGTCTTTGACATCATAAGGTCTATAATCCTTTGGATCTCCGCTAAATACACGGCGATTGATGATTGATTTTTGCACATCTCCTAAATCTGGAATATAAGCCTTGCCATACATATGTCCAATCGTCTCATCCATCAGTAAAAACACGGGTGTCATCAACTCTTCTGCTAAATTAAATGCGCGGATCGTCTGAGTGTATGTCTCTTGTAAATTCCCCGGAGCAATGGCTACTGATTTAAAATCTCCGTGCGTTGGGTGTTTTAAAAATGCCACATCGCCTTGTGCCACGCGCGTTGGCATTCCTGTTGAAGGACCAGAGCGCATAACATTAGCAATGATTAATGGAATCTCAGCCATAAATCCCAAGCCAATTTGCTCTGCTTTTAAGGAGATTCCCGGACCTGAGCTTCCTGTCATTGATTTAACGCCACTCATTGCAGCACCTAAAGAAACCGATATTCCGCTAATCTCATCTTCCATTTGGATAAAACGCCCTCCATATTTTGGTAATAACACACTCATCTCGTGCATAATGTCTGATGAGGGTGTGATGGGATAGCCCCCATAGAATCTACACCCCGCATCAATAGCTGCTTTTGCTACTAATTCATTCCCGCCTGAAATCACTTCTCGCATTATCTTTCCTTTAATTTTTAATCAATAACCATATAATGATTTTCTCTGACCTTTTGGGCTCTCTCTTGGGCTTGTGCAGTGAGTTTGGCAAATCTGAATTCCTTCCTATCAGCGACATAAATTGCAAAATCAGGACAATGTAATTCACACGCATAGCAGCCAATGCAGCTCTCTGGGTGAGCTACTTCAATCACTTTTCCTAGCACTTTATGAGAATCTAATCTCATTCCTAAAACACCAGCAGGGCAAAGGGATACACATATATCACAAGCCTTGCAGCGCTTCTCATTTACCCATACAGGTGTGCTTTCTGGAGCGACCATATTTGACATTATTTCCCCTTTTAGTTTCGGATTCTACAATACATAATAAATCGTGATTATACTCAAAACCTTAACAAGTTTTTGCACAAGCAATGCAAATTTATAGAAAATAGCTATATTTCCATTAAATATCGATTTTTGTCTTTAAGAGTAAAAGTGTTCAAAAGCAATATTTCTTAGATTCTCTCTAAAAAATCCCCAAAATTATAGGCGGTAGTAAAAAAAGAAGTAAGTCTTTTGCCAAAATCGCTTATATGGTCTGCAAAGTCTTTATTGTTTTCCATATTTACTCCTTATATTATTTTAGGTAATCCCAAGAATCCAGCAACAAATGTCAACAGCATAATAGCCAAAAATCCAAAAAACAACCGATAGTAAAATGGCTTTGTGCGTTTTTCTTTAGGAGGGTTTGTCTTATGTAGCGGGATTATGCAAGCTATTATGCAATTTATAAAACCTAACAGCACAAAAGATATGATAAAAGCTAGAATTAGAGACATATTTTTATTAAATAATGCTTCGATACAGATACTCACATATATTCCAAGAATAAACCAAAGATAAAGTCCTATCGATAGATTCTGATAACCAGAAGCCAAAGTTTGAATAGTTTTATTTATTTGATAGTATGTGCCAAAGTATAAATATTCCAAATACTCTGCAATTTATTTATCTTACTTCCACATACTTCACATTTTTTATACAAAAACATTTTATTCCTTCTAACTTGCTAGATTGATATTATAGTATATATTTCTCTTTAGCTTTACTACTCCATTATGAGGACATTTTATTTCATTATCCTCTAATACTGGATGAAGCATAGAAGTAGCTTGAGAAGATTGTGCATCATTATTAGCTTGCTCTTGTTCTCTTTGTGCTTGTTCTTTTTCTAAGAGTTCTTGAGATTCTTTAGAATGGCATTCGAGTTTAATGTTAAGCTCTGTTTATAGTGATTGTTCTTTAAAATAATTCAAATACAAGGAATATGAATTACTATATTTTAAAGACATTTGTTCTAAATAATTTAATTGCGCATCCCTACTATTAACCCAACAATTCAAGCAACATAGAAACTCAATTATCTTTGAAAACTCTTTAAAGACAAAAATCGATATTTAATGAAAATATAGCCTATAGAATTATTTAAAAATACTCATTTGGTAAGATTTTTTATTTAATATGATTTAAGTGCTCTTTATAAGTCTTGCTAAAAGTATGCACACCGCTAGAATTGCGCACAAAATACAAATAATCCACATCAGCAGGATTTATCGCCGCCTTAATTGCCTCTATGCTTGCACTTCCAACTGGAGAAGGTGGAATGCCTTTATTCCTATAAGTATTAAAGGGCGTGGAATCCGCGCGGATTCTAGCAGGCGTAACCTTACTATGCGAATACTGCCCATAATTTAACGATCCATCCATTTGCAATGGCATTCCAATTTTTAATCGATTATAAATCACCGCACTAACTAGAGGCATCTCATCGTTGTTTGCAGCTTCTTTTTGGATGATTGAAGCGATTGTGACATATCTAAACCACTCTTTCTCATCATAGCCTCCAAGTAGCTCAATGGCTAGATTCTGATGTGTATTTAAAGATTTCTTCACAAGATGTGCCATTAGGATATCTTCATTAATTTGTGATGGAATCTTATAGGTGTTTGGAAGAATACTGCCTTCTTCATAGGGTGCATATTTTCTTAAAGCCTGCCATAATTTCTCCACATCAAGCCCAAAATCTTGAGATAGGTTCTGGATAAAAAAGTGCATCGTCTCGCCCGGAATCAGCACGACTTCATCTTGTGCGGCTTTAGCATTAACTAAACGATATAAAAAATCACCCTTAGAGATATACTCTTTTCCCATATCAATAAATCCACTTTGAGGCTTGCCTAATAAACGCAAAATATTTTTATCAATTTGGTTAATATCAAAGCCATTTCGCGATAGATATGTTATAATAGATTGAATTGAACCTTGCGGAATAAAAATAACAGGCGTTGTTTTTATTGACAAACCCAAATATAAAAAGACAATCAATATTATGAGTAAAATTGTATCCAGAAGCATACTAAGCGTTTTTATTGTTCTTTTTATTGTCATTATCACCCTTTTTAGTGGTTTTAAGATTCTTTCAAATGGCATCCACATCGAGCAATTTAAAATAGCCGACATTCAGATTAAAGGATTCTACCTAAAACTAAATAATAAATTTATTTTAAATATCCAAGAAATTAATCTCTTGAAATTTCTTTCAAAAAAAACCAGCTCACAATTTGACTTACGACAAAATAGCAACTATATAAAGTATGCACTTTGGGGTATTGCTTATTTTGAGCAATTAAATCTTAGAAGAATCATCCTTAATGATGAATATATCGCTTCAATCACTTACAATGGTAAGCAGTATGCGCTTACATTTCCTAGAATCAAAGCTATTTTTGATATTCAAAATCAAAACAATAATATTATTTTAGATATTAAAAAACTATCATTCACCCAGCCAGATTTTGATATTTCTGGACAACTTATTTACTCCTTATTAAATCGTTCTGTGGGATTTGGGTTAGCCATCTCGCCACAAGATAAACAATTTAAGCTTTTTTTGCAAGGTTCAAGTAATTTTAAAACTATCAAATTCCAAGCTCAAGCACCAAAAATGCCAAGCCTACAAACCCTGCGCGAAATATTAAACCAGAATCTGCCAAAACACACTATGGAGGCATTAGACAAAAGGCTCTTTAACGCGTTAGAATACGAGTATGCAGAACTAAAGAACGCTCATTTTAACATCCAGCTTAATGAGAGAAATTTTTTAAAATCGTTTTTTAAAAATACCAAAATCGATCTGCGTGTAAATAAGCCACTTTACAGCCTAGATTCTAGCTTAAGCCCATTCCTAGCCAAACAAGGCAGAATAGAAGTCCACAATAATGCTATTTTACTTCATTTAGATTCCCCAGCTTATGGTGATACACCAATTGGTGGTTTTCTCTCTTTTAGTATTGATAAGAATGTGCCAAAACTCCATATCAATGTCAATTCAAACACTCTTTGCTATGATGAAAAAATCCAAGATTTATTGCGCTATTTTAATATAAATATCCCGCTTGATAGCGCACGAGGGGATATTGACACAAAGCTTGATATTACGCTTATTTTCCAAAAAGATATGCCTGTGAGCGTGGATATTGGCGGGGAGATAAAAGCCCAAAATGCAACCTTAACAATCTCAAATTTCCAATTCCTTACAAAAACCGCTTTGGTGAATTTCAACATACACCCGCTTACAGGGGAAAAACACATCGATATTGATACTCAACGCACAATCTATCAAAACATCTTTGATATAGACACCAAAACGCGCATATCTTTACTTGATAAAAAAATCCAAACAAGCCTAATGATACACACCTTACGCGTAAGCACTAATCCTGAAATCAACAAAACCCTACCAAATCTACAACATCTTTTTGAAAATATAGAATCCTTAGATTCTACCCAAGAAGAAACTATTGTGGAAGAAACAACGGAAGAATCTATCGCTTTATCTATGCTCAAAGCCTATTATAAAAAGCTTTATAGCGCATATCGCCAGCCTCTTGCACATTACGCACAAAATGAAGAAATCAAAAACGATGCTCCACAAACCACAAACCACACAGATACAAGCATAACTCATAACAATAATGAAATAAACGACAATACAAATAGCCAAGAAATCGCCATAAAAGTCAAGCAAGATAATCCAATCCTAACGCTTCCTAAACCTTCTGAGGATTCTGCGCCAAGTGAAGAGATGATCGTCTATGATGATAAGGATTTAGAATCCAAAACTAGCCACTCCACGCAAGATGCACACTCAAATACCAAAGATTCCAGCCCCAATAAGAATCTAGATTCTACCCTGCAAACCACACAAGAGCTAACACCACAGCCAAACCAAACCCACACAATAGATGAAACAAGTGATATCAAGAATGTGCAAAATATAGAATCCATAGCCTCACCAAAGCAACTACAAGAAAACGCACATAACCAAAATCCACAATCCAATGCAACTACTCCAGAATCTAGCGCCCCACAAAAGCAGGATTCCGCCCTATCACAAGAGTCATCCATACAGAATCTCAAAGCCTCAAGTATTTTCCACCCAGACTTTAGCAAACCTATGAATCCTCAAGAAATGCAAGAAGCTATCATTAAAGTTATTGAGCAAGAAAAAAACGACAAATTCACTTATGATATTTTCAAAGCCATGCACGAGAATCTCCCTCAAATCGACCTTGAGATCGACTTTAGCACCTCACCGGTGCAAATAAATATACCCCAATTACAGACTTTTATCAAGATTTTTAGCGATACAGCGCATTTTAATATTGCTGATTTAAGTGTGTTTGAGAGATATTCTCCACTAATGCAGTATTTAGGATTACAATCAGGGAATATTTTAGCATATGTCCAAAACGCAAATAATATTAGATTTAAGGTCGAGATTGTAGATTATCCCTCATTTCTCCTTGACAAAAATGGTAACCTCATTAAAAATTTTGTCTTTTATGGGGGCTTGCTTGATGATAAAATTAATGTCCAAAGTGAGGATAGACTCATCTCGTTAAACACTATTGATAATACCACTACAGCTAAATTCAAAAATATTGATGTAGATTTAAATAGCCTTATCTCAAGTCAGATTCCAGCTATCCAAGAGGCTTTTAGCACTTCTGAAAAAGTCACCTTCACAAAAGAACAAATCCAAAATGAGAGCGAATTCTTACGCCAAAAAAGACGTTATGAGCGCCAAAATGGAATCAAGCCTAAAATCATATCCATTGAGACACAAAATATTACAGGATTTTATAAGGCAATCACTCTGCCCTTTGATACCTTGAGCGCAAACATTCGTGATACTCGAATAACAGCTGATGCAACCTATAAAAACGGCATTGCTAACATTGATATCATTCACGGAAATGTGCTTTTTAAGGCGGGGAATTTTGGAAGTGAGTTTGTCAATAGAGTCTTAAGTAAAGATATCGTTAGTGGAGGTCTTTTTGGCGCAACAGGAATTTATCGCGATGGGATTTTTAAGGGTGAAGCAAAAATGCAAAACACCTCATTTAATGGCTTTGCGATGGTGCAAAACATTATAGGGCTTATTGATAGCATTCCATCTTTAATTATGTTTAGAAATCCCGGAGTTGGCGCTAAAGGATATGAAGTTAGCAAGGGCAAACTTGCAATCTCTCTCAATGCTAACTACATTGGATTGGAATCTATCGATCTTATTGGCAGAACAATGGATGTAAAAGGTAATGGCTTAATCGAGCTTGACACGCAAGAAGTCGATATTGGACTTTCTATCTCCACATTTAAAAGCTTAAGCAATGTGCTTAGTAAGATTCCAATAGCAGGATATTTGATTTTAGGTAAAGAAGGTAAAATCTCAACCCAAATGGATGTAAAAGGTTTGCTTTCTGACCCAAAAATACAAATCAACCTTGCTGAAGATCTCCTTAGTGCGCCACTTAAGATCATAGAGCGCGTTTTTACACCAATTGATATGATTGTTGATGAGATCCGCAAAGGCTCAGATTAATGCCACTCTCAAATCTAAATAATGAACAATTAAGTGCTGCTAGTGCGCCTATGGGGCATAATCTCATTATCGCTTCAGCAGGCACAGGCAAAACCTCAACTATTGTCGGGCGCATCGCGCATTTGCTTGAAAGCGGAATCAAGCCTCAAGAGATTTTACTCCTTACCTTTACAAACAAAGCCTCTCAAGAAATGATTGAAAGAGTAGCTAAAAAATTTGGCGATACGGCTAAGAAAATAGAATCCGGGACTTTTCACGCTGTCTCATATCGATATTTAAAGCAAAAATACACCATTAGTCTAAAGCAGCCAAGAGAACTTAAAATTCTATTCAAAAGCATTGCTGAGCGACGCATATATCCAGAATCTAGCAGCAATAAGCCCTATTCTGCAGAATATTTGTTTGATATATATTCGCTATTTTTAAATTCACAAAATAATGAAACGTTTGGACAATGGCTTGAACAAAGGGGAATAGAACACACTCATTATATACCAATTTATGAAGATATATTTTATGAATACCAAGAACTTAAAAAAGAGCATCATTATATGGATTATAATGATTTACTCATTGAATATGCCAAAGAAATGAGTGCAATCCCCTGCCCTTACAAAGAGATTCTATGCGATGAATATCAAGATACAAACCCCTTACAAAATCGCGTAATACATTCTATAAATCCACCAAGCCTTTTTTGCGTAGGAGATTATGATCAAAGCATTTATGCCTTTAATGGTGCAGATATTTCTATTATCTCAAATTTTACAAAAACCTATGCAAACTCTAAGGTATGGACATTAAAGAAAAATTATCGCTCCACAGGTTTGATTCTAGATTTGGCAAATCGTGTTATTCAAAAAAACGAAAGACTTTATGAAAAATCGCTTGAGGTTGTCTGCAATAAAGAGCCAATTCCACCTAAACTTCTTGCGTATGATGAGTTGTTTTTACAATACCAAGGAATTGCTAAGAAAATCCTAACTGCAAATCACCCACTTGAAGACATTGCTATCATTTTTCGTAATAATTCATCTGCTGATGGTTGTGAGGTTTGTTTGCGAGAATTACAAATTCCATCAAGGCGCAAAGGTGGTATAAGTTTTTTTGACTCAAAAGAAATCGCTTTAATACTTGATCTTTGCGCGATTATCTATAATAACAAAGATATGATGGCATACATTCACACTTTAAGCTATGGTCCAAATATAGGCAACTCTATTGCCAAAGAAATCTATGAAGCACTTTTAAAACTAGGCAATGGACATCCGATAAATGGGCTTTTAAAGCCAAATGCCACACGCCCATATACCCAAAAGCAGAGAAACGCACAATTGGGACTCTTTGATGATTTATTTATCCTTGAAGATTCTAAAAGGTTTGATTCTCATTTAAGTAAAGAGTTTGCCTCACATCCCATACTCTCTCATCCTAAAATCCACCTTGATGGAGCCAGATTCTTAAACTTTTTCTATGAAAGTATTAAAGAAAATGCTAGTCATCAAAATCCAAAAGCACTTATATCCTCACTTGCTAAAAGCAGATTCTATCAGTATGTCATCGCATATTTATGCACCCAAAGAAGCAAAACAAAAGATGGGCACATTGATGAGGGTAAAAAACAAGAGATGAGAGAAAAGATTGAACGCAAAATTATCTTACTACAAGACATTGCAAATAATTATAATGATTTAGGTAGATTCTTAAATGCAATGATTCTAAGCGCGAATGAAAGCACTCAAGGGCAAGGGGTAAATCTCTTAAGCATCCACGCAAGCAAGGGGCTAGAATTTGGAATGGTTTTTATTATAGACCTTATGGATGGCAGATTCCC
>CBCPND010000055.1:0-27985 GCA_965120395.1 uncultured Helicobacter sp. | reverse complement strand
GTTAAATTTAGGCTGCCAAAGGCAAACCTTGGATGTGATTATACTATAAAAAATCGTTTTTTTTTTTTTTGATTTTTGGGTGGAATTGAATAAAAGCAGAATCTAGATTCTCATAAGCCCATTTTATTGGGGTTTAAAATATTGTTTGGATCAAAAGCGCTTTTAATAGCTCTAAAGAGATTCATCTCAGCCTCATTAAATGCAAGCTCCATAAAAGGCGCTTTAGAAAGCCCAATCCCGTGCTCACCGCTAAGCGTGCCTTCAAGTTCTATGGCGACCTTGAAAATTTCTTTTATACATTCATAACCCCTTTGCAACTCTGTCTTATCATCAGGATTTGGTACCATTACATTTGTATGGACATTTCCATCGCCTGTATGCCCAAAGCAAGGCACTTTAAAATTATATTTCTCACCAATTTTTGTGATTCGCTTAAGAAGCTCTGGTAGCTGCGCGCGAGGGACGGTTATATCTTCGTTTAGCTTTTTCTTACCATAAATTGCAATGCTCTGACTTGCATTGCGCCTAGCAAACCACAAATCCTCTTCTTCTTGCTGATTTTTAGCGATCTTAAAATCAATGCAACCATTTTCTTTAAATTTCTCTTCAAGCTGTGTGAGCTGCTGCGTGATTGTGTCTTTAAAATCACTATCAACTTGTGTGATAAGAATCGCACCGGCATTTATTGGCAAGCCCTTTTTAAAACGTTCCTCCACAGCCCTAATGCTTAAATTGTCTAAAAACTCCATTGCTACAGGCGTGATTCCACTTGCCATTGTCTTATAAACCGCATTCATCGCATCATCAATAGTGTTAAAGATTCCCATCGCTGATTGTTTGTATTTGGGCTTTGGGATGAGCTTTAGTGTGATCTCAGTAATCACAGCTAGTGTGCCTTCGCTTGCAATTAAGATTCCAGCGATATTATAGCCAGCCACATCTTTAATCGTTTTTTTACCCGCGCGAATGATTTCGCCATTTGGTAAAACCGCGCGTAAAGCCATCACATAATCCTTTGTAATGCCATATTTTGCTGCGCGCATCCCGCCTGCATTCTCACTTACATTCCCGCCAATAGTGCTGTATTCTTGGCTTGCTGGGTCTGGCGGATAGAATAAACCTAGCTTTTCAACTTCATTTTGGAGGATTTTATTGATGACGCCGGGCTGAACACGCGCGATGAGATTTTTCTCATCAATTTCTAGAATTTGATTAAAGTGCTTCTCAAGGGCTAAAATAACTCCACCATTTACAGGCAAAGCCCCGCCCGTAAAGCCACTTCCTGCACCTCGCGGAATCACAGAGATTCTGTGTTCATTGCAGTATTTGAGAATCTCGCTTACATCTTTCTCATCGCGTGGATATAGCACAGCATCAGGCTTGTAGCGCTCCCTTGTCGCATCATAACAATACGCGATTAAATATGCTTCATCATTATAGCAGTTATCAGCACCTACAATGTTTCGCAAAGCTTTTATATGGGTAGAATCTAGCATTTTATCTCGCTTTTTTGTTTTTTGATTTTTTAATATCTTTTGGCTTAAAATTTCTTCCTTCTTGTATGAATCGCCCATAATACTCAAAATAGTCTCTTGATCGTCTTTTCTTAATGCTGCTATCTAAACTTCCGCTTGAAGTGTATAAAACCCTAGAAAAAAATGGTGAGGATGTTTCTTTAACTTCTGTGGTGTCAAATTCTTTAGATTCTAGCACGATTAGGCTTTGGCAGTCTGCTATATTTAAGCGATTTTGCGTGATGACATACAAAAGTCCGACATTATAAATCTCACACACTTGATTAAAAAACTTTGGCTTTGGATCAAATCCGCTTTTATCCATAAGATAGCCCATCATTAAATCAGAATTTAAAAAAGTCATATCGCTATTTTGTGATTGCACTTTTTCGTATGTCTTTAAATCAGGGGCAATAATAAAGGCTTGGTTATTCAAAAGCCTAAAATACACTTCATCGCCTTGGGTTATTTTGGCTGTTGGATTTGGGAGATGTTTTTGCATTAAAATCCCCCTATCCATAAGCTTTGCGTAAGCGACACCTGAATCAATGCGTATAATTTCAATAAGTCCAATTATGCCCTGATAATTGTCCCCAAAATAATGATTGACAATGCCCGTTTCACCTACCTTTAGATCCATAGCGGGAAGTTCAATGACATTAGAATCTATCTTTTGGATAGTAACTTTGAGTGGGCTATTTAGCCCATTTGTGTGGGCAGTGCTTATAAGGAGTATAAGTAAAAAGATCTTGAATGAGACTTTCATTGTTTTCGCTCTTTTTGGTATTGAGATAGAAAATAGCTGATTGCAAAAGCGAGTGCGGGTGTTTTATGGTATCTCTCATCATTGATAAAATCTAGTGCTTTATCTTTTTTAAGATATAAGACTTCTATTCTTTCATCATCAACCCCGCCACCAAGCGAATGTTTATCGTGCTTATTAACATTGACAAAAAAGATTGTCTGTCTAGCGCCACTTATACCCACAGAAGTATAGAAAGTCGTAATTTTTTGCAATCTTTCTGGCGCGATTTCATAGCCACATTCCTCAAACACCTCTTCAGCAGCGATTTGCTCTAGAGTTTTCTTAGCTTTATCGACAAGCCCAGCACAAAGCTCATAAATATAGCCATCTTGATTCCTCATAAACACAGCTGGTCGAAATTGCTTCACAAGCACAAAGGCTTCCAAATCTTCTTCATATAGCATAACAGAAATACTATCGTGAGAGTGGATAATATCCCAATTTTTTTCTTCATTATCTTGCGTATAATAAAGACGCACAGGCTTAATAAAGCGAGAATCCTTGCAGGCTTCTTGATGTAGGTTAGTTATTTTTGGTGTGGGTTGAGGGGGTGTTAAGAAATATTCATTCATTGTGCTGTCCTTTTTGTATGATGATAAAATCATCTTGCCATTCTTGATTCTCTAATAACGCGATAATTTCTTGCTTATAAGATTCTGCAAGGGTTAAAAATTCCTTTTTTTCTTTGTCTTTTAGCTCGCTTTTAGTGGTGCGGATTCTGCCTAGCGGATTTATAGGCTGATTATATTTATACACTCCAAAATGTAAGTGCGCTCCTGTGCTCATGCCAGTATTCCCTACTTTTCCTATGATAGTGCCTGCTTTGACATAGTTACCAGATTTAGTATCAATAAAGCTCATATGTGCATATAATGTCTTTAATCCATCTTCGTGGGCGATTTCTACGACTTTGCCATATCCACCTTTTACTCCAGCAAATATAACCTTCCCAGAAGCCGCTGCGCGCACAGGTGTGCCGTGCTTAGCAACATAATCCACGCCATAATGCGGACGCACTATTTTTAAAATTGGATGCACTCTACCATTGGAAAACTTAGAAGAGATGCGTGAGTAATTCACAGGCACTTCAAGCGTAAAGCCTGCCATTTCTTTCCCAAAATCATCATAATAATGTCCATTAGAATGTAAAAACGCATAGTGAGATTTCTTGCTTGATTCAATTAAAGTGGCTTTAATCTCAGGTATGCCAAATGGCTTTCCAAGTCGATAAGAGCGATTAAATACTAAGGCAACCTTATCTCCTACATAAAGTGTTTTTGTGACGCGACTTTTTTTATAGATATTAGAGAATTCAGTCGCTAATAAAATATCATTCGTGTTATTTAAAATGTCTTGATAGGGGGAATTTTTGATAGAAATGGCGAGTGCTTGTTCTTTTTTAAAGGCGATAATTGGGATAAAATCAAGCTTATATTTTTCATTGCTTTTATATATGTGTATTTGTACATTATTGCTTACAGGGATAAGTGCGTGAAGCAAGTCTCCATTATCATTGCGCAGTGTATAGTATGTGGCATTTGCCTTAACTTCTGCGGTGAGTTCTTTATCTTGAGCGGGGAGATTATAATAGAGCTTAAGCGGGATGAGATTCTGTTCGAAAAATCCTAGCAAAGTTAGTCCGCTTGCCCATTGCAATCGCTCGCCAATCGCCCCAAAACAAAATGAATAAGACATTAAAAAAGCATAAAATATCTTCTGCATACAAGCCCTAATAAGATTCTACCTGAGTTCTGGATTCTATAAAATTTAAGTGTTAAGTTTAGTATATTTTTAATAAATATTTTATAAAATTAGAATTGCGAAAATAAGTGTCGCTTTATTGTATGCTTTTTGCTATAATGATGAATTTAGTTAAGGATGTTGTATATGGACTTGAGAAGTTGGGTTTTTCCTACCATTTGCTTTGGCTTGTTCTGCTATGCGATGGTATTTGTCGGAATCTTTACTTACCGTATCAATCACAATGTCTCACTATTTCAATCTGGTAGCAGTCAATCAGGGACGACAGATGTTGAGAGTTTTCAAAAAGAGCTTAATAAAAAGATGAAGTGATTTTTAAAAACTTTGCTTATCTGTCGATAGTTGATTTAGTCGGAACACAGAGGAGGTTTTGTATGATAAATGGCATTAGCGCAAACATAAACTCTCTAAAGAATAAGAGTGTAGGCCATACCAATGACGCCAATGACAATGAAAAGAAAATAAGTGCGCAAAATAAAAAAGACATAGAAGATATCACATTTCAAAATAAAATTGCACAAATTAAAGAATCTATAGAAAACAAAGATTATCAAATAGACTTACGCAAAACTTCAGAAAAGATGGCACTGGATTTGCTTAATCTTTAAATCAATATCTCCTTTATCTCTTAGGTGGCTAAAGGGGATAGTTGGAGATGGATTATGCTTATTCAATACCTAAATGGGGCTATTAAAGACCTAAAATCGCTTATATCCTTGACAGAGCTTGATATAGAAGATATCAAATGTGCAAATCACGAACAAATCTTTGATCGTAACAACCAAAGAGATATCCTTATTAAAGAATTTAAAACCAAGAAATCCCTTATTACGCAAGAAGTCGAAGCTCTTCATAGCCAATCTCCAGATTCCAAGCTTGAAGATTTATTTAGCCAAGAGATAGTTGATCTTTTTAGCGATATGCGCACGGCTTTAAATGACTTGAAAAAAATCAATAGCGATTATGCGCGTATGGTGTTTGCAGTATCGGAGTTTTTTACTTCTTTGATGAATAAGATAATTCCGCAAGAAGATATCGTGTATGATGCACATAAAAAATCGACATCACAACCTCAGGCAAGCTTCCTGCAAATTGAGGTTTAGGATAAAAAATGGGCGGAATCTTAACTTCTCTTAATACCTCATATACAGGCTTGCAAGCACATCAAGTAATGGTTGATACCACAGGTAACAATATCTCAAATGCAAGTGATGAATTTTATAGTCGTAAAAGGGTTATAGCACAGCCTGAAAGACCTCTTGTTATGCATAATGGACTTATTATGGGTCGAGGTGTTGATGTGCAAGCGATTCGCAGAATCCACGATGATTTTGTCTTTGATCGCTATACAAAATCTGCCTCAGAGCAAAGCTTTTATCAAAATAGCTTTGATTATTTACGCGAGATTTCAGCACATTTTCCAGATGTCGATGGAGTGGGGATTTATAATGATTTAGAAACTTATTTTAATGCGTGGAAAGATCTCTCTAAAGCCCCAAAAGATCCAGCCCAAAAACAAGTCCTCGCTGAAGCTACACAAGTGCTTGCAAGGAATATCCGCGATACGCGTCAAAAACTAGCCACCATTCAGCGAAAGGCAAGCGAAAATCTAGAGACAATTGTCAAAGAAGCCAATCGACTTGGTTCTGAGATTGCGCATTTGAATGCAAAGATAGGTGAGTTAGAAGACGCAAGAGAATATAAACAAGCTAACGAATTACGCGATAGACGCGATGAATATGAATTCCATCTTATTGAGCTTATAGGTGGTAAGGTGTTTAAAAATCACCTTAAAACAGAATCTTTAACCTCGCCTTCAACTGCAGATTTTGATGAAAATTATGTGATGAATATTGCTTATGGTTTTAATATAGTTGATGGTTATACTTTCCATCCTCTAACCCTTGAGAAAGAAAATAATGCTGAGCACTTAAATCGCGTGTATTATCGCACTTATGATTTTAAAGATGTTGATATCACCGATAAACTTAACGAAGGTAAAGCAGGCTCATTAATCAACCTTTATAATACCGGATATAATGGCACAAAAATAGGTAAAATCCAGCAATATATTGATTTTTTAGATACTTTTACTCAGGGCTTTATGGAGGCTACAAATGCCATTTATGCGCAATCAGCTACACACGACTTAAAAAGCGAGATCGTGGATTTCCAATACAATCAAGCCCTTAAAGACACAAATTACAACTTCAAAAACGGCTCTTTTGAGATTCTAGCTTACAACACAAATGGACAAGTTATCG
Source organism: uncultured Helicobacter sp. (assembly GCA_965120395.1). Classification (GTDB taxonomy): domain Bacteria; phylum Campylobacterota; class Campylobacteria; order Campylobacterales; family Helicobacteraceae; genus Helicobacter_B. The sequence continues at coordinate 21,641 of CBCPND010000055.1, read as the reverse complement.
CCAAGCGCACAATTTATATCGATAATACTACAACCATTCAAGACATCGTAAAGCGCATTAACGAGAATCTTGATGACAATAATGACAATAACGACACTAACGACTTTGATGATTACTTCCAAGCCTATTTTGACCCTGAGTTGAAGCAGTTTGTCGTGCAGTCAAAGCGACCATCAGAGGGGTTTTATGTCAGCATAAAAGATAGCGGGACAAATTTTGTAGGTGCAATGGGAATCAATAAATTTCTTGATGGCATTAGTGCGCAAGATATACATCTGCATCGCGAATATCAAAAAGACCCAACCTATATTCGCCCTTGGCTCGCACCTATTAGTGGGAATTTCGATGTGGCAAATATGATGCAACAGCTCCAATATGATGATATTGACTTTTATAATAAGCATACAAAGCAACTTGATTCAATGAAAATAAGTGAATATTATCAGTTTGCAGCCGGAAAGGTCGCTACTGATACTGAAGAAACCCAACGCACATTAGATACGAAAAAATCAGTCTTTGAAGCGACTAAAAGAGAGCATCTCTCTATCACTCAAGTAAGTATTGATGAAGAAATGGTCAATCTTATAAAATTTCAAGGCGGATATGCCGCAAATGCAAAAGTCATCACAGCAATTGATAGAATGATAGATACATTACTTGGAATCAAGCAATAATCACTCAATAAAAGCCTAATGAACACTTATGATAAAAAGCTTAAAAAAGTCCTAGATTCTGCATATCACGAATATAACACCACAGAATCTATAAGTATTCACAATCCTGATCCTCTTTTAAAAGTATATGAGTATAAATCACACCCAAACTTACCATACATCGCCCTTATATGCGCTCTTTTTTCATATGGCAATGTCAGGGCAATTATGCGCTTTTTAGATTCTTTGCCTTTTGGGGCGTTAGATTCTAAAGAGCAGATTTTAGGCGCACATTTTCCATATTATCGATTCCAGAGTGCCCAAGATGTGCGCGCATTGTTTTTGGCTGTTTATGAGTTTAAAAGATGTGTGGATTTTAGTGATTTTATTGCCTTGCATTATCGTAATGGCGATATTTTAAGTTTAATTAGGGAGATTATAAAAACCCTTAATCTACATCTTAATAGAATCCAAAACAAGCAGGGTAGGGGGCTTGCATTTTTAATAGGTGCGTTAGATTCTAGCTCGCCATTGAAACGTTGGAATATGTTTTTGCGCTGGATGGTGCGTAAGGATAATATTGATTTAGGGATTTGGAGCCACATTATAAAGTCTAGAGATTTATTGTTGCCTCTTGATACGCATACTTTTAGAATGTGCCAGAATCTTAGGCTACTCAAACGCAAAAGCTATGATATAAAAGCGGTTTTAGAAGTAAGCCGGAATCTTTTGAAGTTTGATAGTGTTGATCCTATTAGATACGATTTCGCACTTTATCGCATTGGGCAAAAATATAAGGCTTCTAAAAATATATTACAAGATTGCCTTGAAATATGATAGAATGTCGGCTTCATTCTAGATAGAAAGGTCAAATATGAGAAAAATAGCTCTTTTGTTTGCATTAGCAGGTAGCATAAGCTTTAGTGTAGCAAACCCACAAACAGGTTGTGGTTTGGGCGATCTTGTCATTAAGAATCCAGATTCTACGGTGATGTATGTCTTAAACTGGACAACAAACAACACATTTGGTTTGCAAACCTTTGGTATCTCAAGTGGCACACTTGGCTGTTCAAGCCCCAAATTCGCATATAATGAAAGGGTGCAAGAATTTGTCGCAGCAAATATCGATGCCCTCTCTAAAGAAATGGCACAAGGCAAGGGTGAGAATCTTGATGCTTTGGCGGAATTACTTGCCATAGAAGATAAAGATCTTTTTAAAAGCAAACTTCAAGAAAACTACCTCCTCATTTATGCTAGCAAAGACGCAAAGATGAGTGATGTGCTAGATTCGCTTCCTGCGCTTTAATACCTCAAGCTCGCAATGGTTTTTCGATACATAATTGCGAGCCTTTGTCTAACTGTTACGCTCTTTACGCAATCTTTAGATTCTAAAGAATTACTCTCTTTAGAGAGCGACAAAATAAACCCTCAAATAGAATCTAAAATCAATGAGTTTATACACAAAGCCCTTGAGTTAGAGCTTTATCAAAAAAGAGAATGGCAGATTCTCTTACATTCTAGTAACAAAAGCGATAAAGTGACTAAACGTGCTAAAAAATCCAAAATCCCAGATTCTACCTTTTTCTTTGCTACAAATGGCAGAAAATCCAGCAAAGATGAGATGATCGCTACAATCAAGGCATTTTATATGCCTATAGATTCTATAGAAGTGCCTAAAGCCTTGCAAGATAGAGTGAAAGAATCTAAGCAGAGATTCAAGCCAGAATCTAATCTCCCTAAACCCTCAGATTCTGCAAGCGATTATCATCCTATATGCAGGTTTCCAGCGCGTTTTAGCTTTTTAGATTCTTATTTGCATTTTGAGGATCTTCCGCAGGTTAATTGCGATGAATATAATACGATGCTCAATTTTATCAATCCAAAATCCGCAACTATTGTTTTTCCAGCCGCCCATATCAATTCCCCAGCTTCGATGTTTGGGCATACTTTTATACTTTTACAATCCGATTATAAAAACAAATTGCTTTCATATGCCATAAATTACGCGGCAAATGCAGATTCTAAACAAGAAAATTTCTTTAGCTTCGCGATAAAGGGGCTTTTTGGCGGATATAATGGTGTGTATAGTCTGCTACCATACTATGATAAACTTAAAGAATATCGCGATACTGAAAGTCGCGATATATGGGAGATTGAACTCAATTTGGATGAGGCGGAGGTAAAGCAACTTTTTGCGCATTTGTGGGAGCTTAAGGATCTAGAGTTGCCTTATTTATTTTTTACGGATAATTGCTCTTATAATATCTTGTGGCTTCTTGAGGCAGCACGCCCAAGTGTGAATCTAAGGAAATATTTTATTTATCAAGTCAATCCTCCAGAAACGCTCTTTGCTATGCAAAAAGAAAATCTAGTAAGCGCACAAATCTATCGCCCAAGTAAGCGCACAACCATCAATGCTTATAAAGATTCTTTAAGCACATCAGCAGTGAGCAAAGCTAAAAAACTTGCATTAGGGAAACTTAAGCCTGAAGTCATCACAAATGCCAAAAATTTAGATATTCAAGATAAGCAATTCATATTTGAGAGTGCAAGTGAGCTTACGGAATATAACTATATCCATAGAAAGCTAGATTCTGCAAGCTACATAAGTATCGCGCATAATATTGCTGCAGCACGATCTATGCTTGGTGCAAGCCCAAAGCCTAAAATTTATATGCCACAGCCCATTTTAAACGGCAATCAAGGAGGGCGTATAGGTGCTTTTAGCCTTTTTAAGAATGATAGATTCTATCCGGGATTTGAGTTTCGCCTTTCTTATCACGATATCACAGAAAGCGATGTGGGCTATCTCAAAGGCGCACAGATTGAATTTTTAAAGGGCAGTATCTATCTAGATTCTAGTCAAGATTCTATAAAAAAGATCCAAATCAATGAAGCAAAAATCCTATCCATAGAATCTTATGGAATGTTTAATCAGATATTCCACCCTATATCATTTCGGCTAAATACAGGCTTTAATCGTAGTTTCTTGAAAGATTCTTTAGCATATTATTTCTCGCTTGGTGGAGGTTTTAGCTATGCACTTAATCACTATATGTTTGTGTATTATATTCTAGAGCCATATTTTTTCGTGCAAGATGGCGCAAGGGTCGCACTAGGCAATGCAATAGGCTTAAACCTCACGAGTAATAAGCGATTTAAACTTGCAGCAGAGTATCAAAACAAAATCTATGGACGCATTAATGCTAGTCAAATCCACATCACACTCTCAATCAATCTCATCCGCAATCTCGCTGTGTTTGCGCAATATGAACATTATTTCTATAATCTTACAAAAGAGCGCTTTAGCGGAATTTTTGGCTTGAGAGCGTATTTTTAGCACATATCTAAAACGCAATAAACTTAAATTTTAATGCAATTAGCTAGATTCTAGGTTTGTTTTATTTTGGATTCTAGATTCTGTAATCTCTCTTATAATCATTACAGGCTTTGTGCTGAAGCTATCAAGCTGCAGGCTAAAGCTAATTTTCACGCGCTGATTTGGTTTAATCTCAGCATCACAGAAAAAGAAAATACCTTCAATTGGCGTTTCATAAAATCTAAATTTTTGATGTTTGGATTTAATAAATTCAATTTGTGTGACTTGCAAGGTTGTCTCAAATGCGGGCTTTGGGTTGCCTTGCCCATAAGGTTCAAACTCGTCTAGCAAGCAAAAAAGCTCCATATCAATATCCCTAGAATCTATCTCTCCTAGAATCTCAGGATTCTGATAATTTGCACAAGATTCTGGCGCTGTTTTAGAATCTTGCACTTTGCAATCTTGCGCCATAGAATTTATAATTGTAGAATCCTGTGCTTCACAATCTTGCGTAATTTTAAAATCCCTAGAATCTAAAGATTCTAAATATTGACAAAACCTTGCAAAATTCTCCTCTTTAATGCCCACGCCTGCAGCCTTGCTATGCCCACCAAATTCTTCTAAAATCTCTTTTGCTTGCAGCAAGATTCTCATTAAATCAATATTACCAAATGAGCGCGCGCTTCCTTTGATTCCGTGCTGCGTATTAGAGAATATAAAAGCTGGGCGCTTAAACTTCTCAGCCATCTGTGCTGCGACAATTCCTAAAACCCCCTCGTGCCAATCACCACTTTTAGCAATGAGCGCATTTTCATAGATAAAAGCCTTTTGCAATGCCTCATCTAGCACATTTTTAGCGATTTTTTTGCGCTGTTGATTGAGGTTTGTGAGCTTGGTGAAAAGCTTGTTACTTGTTTGGTGATCTTTGGCGAGTAAAAACTCACTTGCTATGCGTCCCTCACCCATTCTTCCAGCAGAGTTTAAAAGCGGAGTTAGCGAGAAAGAAATGTCAATGGCGGTTGGATTCTTGGTTTTTAGCTGGGTTTTAAGCTTCTGAATAGGGATAAGCCCAGAGGTTTTAAATCTTTTAAGTCCATAAAGCACGATGGTTTTGTTAATCTGTGTAAGTGGCATCATATCTGCGATTGTGGCTAGCATAACGAGTTCTAAAAGATAAGTGATGTTGATTTTAGAATTTAGCGCGATTTTTATGCCAGCACAAAAATACCACGCCACCATTGCCCCGCAAATCTCTTTTTGCGCGAAATCGCAGTCTTTTCTTTGAGGATTTATAATAAAAGTCGCCTCCGGTAGATTCTCTTTTGGCAGATGATGATCAGTGATGATAAGTGGAATATTTTGTTCTTTACAAAAAAGTGCTGCCTCAAAGGCTGTGATACCATTATCAACAGTGATTATAATATCGCTTGGATTGCGCTTTATAATATCTTCAGATAAGCCATAGCCATCTTCAAAGCGATTTGGGATCACATAAGATACATTGTGATAATCTATCATTTCAAAAAAGCGCATCATAACCACACTTGAGATAATCCCATCAACATCATAATCCCCAACGATAAGGATTTTTTTGCGTTCATTTATGGCTTTAACAACGGCAAGTGATGCTTGTTCGCAGTCTTTTAATGTATAAGGGTGGGGCAGAGAAGAAAGAGTTTTAAAACTCCAATTTTTTGTCCGATCAAAGAGAATCTGTCTTATTTGCTTTTTTGTGAGGCTCATTTGTTTTTGAAATCCAAGCTTTGTTTTACAAACTCTAAAATAATCGGGTTTGGGACTTGCAGGCGCGAGGTAAATTCTGGGTGGAATTGCACGCCTATGAAAAATGGATGATTTTCAATCTCTATAGTCTCAATAAGCCCACTTTTAGATTCTCCACTAATGATTAAGCCTTTAGATTCTAGCATTTTTCTATATTTTGGATTTGCTTCATAGCGGTGGCGGTGGCGCTCTTTGATTGATTTTTGATTATTGTAAGCTTTGGCGATTTTGGTATTTTTAGTGATGATACACTCATATTCTCCAAGTCGCATAGTCCCACCCATAGGGGATTTATGTGTTCGAATTTGTGTGATGCCTTGCTGATCGATAAAATCTTCGATGAGATAGATAAAAGGGTAGGGCGTATTAGTATCAAACTCACTAGAATGTGCCTCTTTAATGCCAAGCACATTGCGCGCAAACTCAACAATAGCGAGTTGCATCCCAAGGCAAATACCTAAAAATGGGATCTTCTTCTCTCTAGCATATCTAATCGCCACAAGCTTACCTTCAACGCCTCTATGCCCAAATCCACCCGGCACAAGCACTCCATCAACATCATCTAAAGAATCTAGATTGCTAGAATCTAGATTTTCGCTATCAATCCATTTGATATTAACCTTTGTATCTGTATGTGCGCCAGCGTGGATTAGTGCTTCAATCAAGGATTTATACGACTCTTTTAAGCTTAGATATTTCCCTACAAAAGCGATTGTTATGGAATCTTTTGGCGAGATGATTTTTTTGACAAGCATATCCCACTCTTGCATTTTAGGATGTAACTCTTTTAAGCCAAATCGCCTTGCAATTGGCACTAAAATTCCTTCGTTTAGAAAATTAAGAGGACATTGATAAATACTTTGCGCATCGACAGCCTCAATCACACTATCATCATCGACATTGCAGCTTATAGCAAGCTTGTATTTGAGATCTTTAGAGAGTGGCTTCTCGCACCGCGTAAGAATAATCTGTGGTGAAATCCCTATGCGACGTAGTTCTTGGACAGAATGTTGGGTAGGCTTTGTCTTAAGTTCTCCCGCGGCTTTTATGAGTGGGATTAAAGTTACGTGAATACTGATTGTATCAGATGTTGAGAGTTCGTGTTTAAGCTGGCGTATAGCTTCTAAAAAGGGCATTCCTTCGATATCACCAACCGTCCCACCAATCTCTACAACTAAAAAATCAAAGCCTTGCCCTATTTTCTTGATACGCGCTTTTATCTCATCAACGATGTGTGGGACGACTTGGATTGTTTTGCCAAGATATTTGCCTTGTCGTTCATTCTCAATCACAGAGAGATAGATTTGTCCGGTGGTGAAGTTGTTTTGCTTTGTGAGATTTGTATTTAAGAATCGCTCATAATGCCCGATGTCTAAATCTGTCTCTGCTCCATCAGCTGTAACAAATACTTCTCCGTGCTCAAATGGACTCATTGTGCCCGGATCGACATTGATGTAGGGATCAATTTTTAGAATGCTCACTTTAAAGCCACTTTGCTTTAATAATGTGGCAATCGATGAAGAAGAGATCCCTTTGCCAAGGGAGCTTAAAACACCGCCAGTTACAAAAATATATTTTGTTTTGCACATTTTTTATGCCCTTGCAAAATTTTCTTGTAATCATATAAGAATAGTGCTTAAAAGTTATTGTTTTTAGATTTATATTTTTTATTTAAAATATGGATTCAAGAAAAGCTTAAGGATATTTCAATGTTTTACATAGCTTGTTATCTAGCCTTATTTGCCTTGCCGAGTATCATTATTGATATTTTTCAAATCAAGCATATCAAGATATATCAAAAAAAAGACCCCATTATTTTAAATCCCAAAGATTATGAGATAGCTGCGAAATATTCTCTTGAGAATTTGAGACTCTCAATTGTGAGTACTTGCATTGATTTTATTGTGTTTTGTTGCTGGGTGGTGTTTGGTTTGGGGATTTTGCAGTCATTTTTTCAAGAGGATTCTATGCTAGAATCTGTGGCTTTTGTCTTGAGTTTTTTAGTTATCTCTTCATTGCTCTCGCTTCCTATAAAAGCTTATCAGAACCTCTTTTTAGATAAAAAATATGGCTTTTCTGTGATGAATGTTAAGCTTTTCCTTATTGATACTCTAAAGAGCATTGGCTTAATGCTTGTGCTTGGATTTATTATTTTATGGGTGTTGTTAAATATTATGGAGTATGAAAACTGGTGGCTTGCTGGATTTGGGGTCATTTTTATCGTCTTATTATTGCTAAATATGCTTTATCCTACACTTATTGCACCAATTTTTAACACCTTTACACCTTTAGATGATGAAGTCTTAGGGCATAAAATCCAAGACTTAATGCAGAGAGCAGGATTCTATGCTAAAGGCATTTTTGTAATGGATGCAAGCAGGCGAGATGGTAGGCTTAATGCGTATTTTGGCGGGTTTGGTAGAACTAAAAGAGTCGTGCTTTTTGATACGCTTTTAGATAAGGTAAGCTCTGAGGGCTTGCTTGCGATTTTAGGGCACGAATTAGGGCATTTTAAGCATAAAGATATTATCAAGAATGTTGGTATTATGGGCGTAGTGTTATTTATTTTATTTTTTATTGCCGGGCATTTGCACACTTCTTTTTTTACATCCCTAGGATTAGAGCAAAACAGCCCCACAACATTGGTTGTTTTATTTCTTATCGTGCCTATTGTCTCTTTTTGGGTTATGCCACTTATTGGTTATTTTTCACGAAAGGCAGAATACAGGGCGGATTCTTATGGGGCTTCACTTACGAGTAAGCAGCACCTAAAAGAAGCTCTTATTCGATTGGTGAATGAGAATAAAACATTCCCGCACTCGCATCCACTTTATGTGTTTTTCCATTACACACATCCACCGCTTTTAGATAGGCTTTGTGCGTTAAAGTAGATTTGTGCTATCCATAGATTTTGCCTTGCAAAAAGCCTCTTTGATGTTGGCTAAAAATATTGAGAGACATAGATTTGAGGCTGAAATCCTTTTAGCATATGTATTACAAAAAGATAGAATCTATCTGCATACACATAGTTTGCAATACCTAAATAAAGCACAAGAGCAGGCATTTTTTGCACTAGTTAAAAAACGCATTCAAAAAGTTCCCCTTGAATACCTAACGCATAAGGTGAGCTTTTATGAAGATGAATTTTTTATAGATTTTGGCGCACTTATTCCACGACCTGAGAGTGAGATTCTCGCGCAAAAGGTCATAGACATAATTCGTGCTAATAATCTTACAAAAATCGCTGAGATTGGTGTAGGTAGTGCAGCATTATCCATAAGTGTAGCTAAAAAATGTCCAAATATTCATATCACGGCGACTGATATATCTCCCCAAGCAATCCAAATCGCGCATAAAAATATACAAGATTTTGAGCTTGAGACTAGAATCCATCTCATAGAAACTTCTTTACTTGATGGTATAGATGGTGATTTTGAGCTTGTATTTTCAAATCCGCCTTATATCGCACTTGATTATCCGCTGGATGAGAGTGTGCTTTTTGAGCCAAAAGTTGCACTATATGGAGGCAAAAAGGGGGGTGAGATTCTAGAATCCATAATCGCATTATGCGCAAAATGTAAAGTGCAATATCTACTTTGTGAAATTGGATACGATCAAGCTAGCATAGCAGAATCTATGCTAAAAGCGCACAAATATCATAAAATAGATTTTTATAAAGATCTAGTAGGATTTACGAGGGGATTTATAGCGCGTTTGATTTAAGATTGTGAAGCGAAGTTGTATGACAATTTGGGGATTTTAGAATCTCTAATCGTTGTTTGCTTTATAATTTTAGCAACAACGACTAGCACCGCCTTTATACCGAGAATCTTGTGCATCTTTGAAAAATTGTGCACGCGATTTTGGCGTGATATCTGGGTGAAAAGTGCGCATATGTTCCAAATATTTATCATAGCTTGGCATTCCTACCAAAAGATGAAAAAACCGCTCGCTTTTTACATAGAGCGTTTTGATAATATGCCACCCACTTTTGGGGCGACATATAAGCTTTGTTTGTTTTTGAGCATACATTATATTTTCATCCTAATGAGGCGTGTAATCATAGTTTTTTGCATCTTTAATTGGTGTCTCCGTTAAAGGAAAGGCTTCACCTCTACCTTGAAGTGTTAGGATACAAATACGAATCGCAGCAAACACTACTACGAACACCACAAAAACAAAAAATCCGCATAGCACCGCATCAAGTATATTATTATGGATGATTGCACTGGCTTTATTGACAATTTGTTGATAATCAAGAATGCTTTTACCATCTAAAACATCAAGCCCTTGTGCTTGCATTTGGGCGATTTTATCAAGAGCAGATTCTTTTGTAGCCATCCATTTTTGCGCTGTGGCTACGTGGCTTACTGCATCATGCACAGGTTGATTGTTTGCTGGAAGGATCTTTTGGAATGCGACATAAAGTGTCGTTAAAAGCACCCAAAAGGCTGGCAAAATAGTAACCCAGCTATATTTTGCCTTACCCATTTTGAAAAGCACAACTGTTGCTAAAAGCAAGGCAATACCTGCTAGCATTTGGTTTGATGCGCCAAAAAGTGGCCATAAAGTATAGATTCCACCAAGCGGATCAATAGCGCCCTGATAAAGCAAATATCCCCAGCCAGCAACGCAAATAGCCGAAGCGAGCACGCCATAGGATGTAGAGTTAGTATTTGCCATTGGCTTATAGAAATTCCCCAAAATATCTTGGATTAAGAATCTTCCTGAGCGTGTGCCCGCATCCACAGCAGTTAAGATAAATAATGCTTCAAATAAAATCGCGAAGTGATACCAAAATGCCATCGCTTCTTGCCCACCTGCAATTTTGTGTAAAATTAGTGTTAAGCCAACCGCAAATGTCGGTGCACCGCCTGTACGCGAGATAATCGTCTGCTCGCCGATGTCGCTAGCTGTGTTAGCCAGTAAGGATTGATAGTAGCCCTCTTGCAAGACTTCTGGGCTTAAGCTAAAGCCAGCGTTTGCAAGGATAACTTTCAAGTTAGCTTCTATATTAGCAAAATCAGCCGTAAGCGCATTTGTAGCACTTGGATCAAGCATTGCTAAAGGTGTATTAATCCCAAAGTAAAGCCCGGGCTCTAAGATACAAGCTGCAATGAGTGCCATAACACCAACTAAAGATTCCATAAGCATTGCGCCATAGCCGATAGTTCTAGCGTGGGATTCTTTTTGGATCATTTTTGGAGTCGTCCCGCTTGAGATTAAAGCGTGGAATCCGCTAATCGCCCCACAAGCGATAGTAACAAATAAGAATGGAAAAATAGACCCAGCAAATACAGGACCTGTGCCATCTATGAAGCTTGAGATTTTGAGATTATACACTTCTGGTTGCACATATAAGATTCCAAGTGCCATAACCACAATAACGCCGATTTTTAAAAATGTGGCTAGATAATCCCTAGGTGCTAAAAGTAGCCACACAGGTATATTCGCAGCGATAAATCCATAAGCGATAAGAATGAGGGATAGTGTCTTTTTATCAAGCATAAAATAACTATGCCACGGATGCGCAGGATCGGCAATAGAGTGCCCATAATAAAGTGCTAAAAGTAAAAGCACAAAGCCTATGACACTTACTTCACCAACCATACCCGGACGTATATAGCGCATATATATTCCCATAAAAATCGCAATTGGAACAGTCATAGCAATTGTAAAAAGTCCCCAAGGAGATTCTGCAAGGGCATTGACAACAACCATCGCCAAAATCGCTACGATAATAAGCATAATCAAGAGTATGCCAAACATCGCAATGCTGCCCGTAACCTTACCCATCTCATCTTTGATAATTTCGCCAAGAGAGCGACCATTGCGACGCATCGAGATAATCAATACTACAAAATCATGCACCGCTCCAGCGAGCACCACGCCCACAAGAAGCCAGATAAGGCTAGGCAAATATCCCATTTGTGCAGCTAAAATCGGTCCTACTAATGGACCAGCTCCAGCGATCGCAGCAAAATGATGCGCAAATAATATAACCTTATTTGTAGGCACGAAATTCTGCCCGTCATTATTGATAACAGCTGGTGTGGCGCGCCTATCATCAAGCTCAAACACCTTCTCAGCGATGAATTTACTATAAAACCGATAACCAATCATATAGATACACACCGCAGCGATAACCATCCAAGCGGCATTGATGGTTTCACCCTTTGCTAATGCTAGGATTCCAAAATACCACGCACCAATGATGGCTACAAGAATCCAACCAATTTTAGGTAACCAAGTTTTCATAACTTCTCCTTTCTTAAATTGCACTCACTCGAGTGCCAAACTAAAAGCAAAAATAATGCCAAAGCACTGAATTGTGTTGGCTAACTTAAGCCTTTGAGTTTATGGTCCTCAAGGTCAATATCCTAACTCAAACGACTGATTGGTATTATACAGCAAGATAACTTTAAGGAGTGATATTTTGCTAGATCTTAATAAAGAAAGTAACAAAATGCAACCAAAAAGCCACAAAACCCTTACACAAAGGCAAAGGCTAATCCGATAGACTTTAAGTTTATGTAATTTTAATAAAAATAAAGTGCTAAATGCACTTTAAGCAAGCAATAGTTTTTTGTAACCTTTTGTTATATGGCATCATTGTTTTGGAGCTGATTTTGATTGGATTCTATATGGGAATCTTCTTGTGTTTCTTTGGAATCTTGTGATTCTGTTACATCATCTTGTATAAAGGGTGGTCCTTTGGTGATGATTTTGGTTAATTGGGCGGCTCTTTTGGCATCCATTTTGGCTAAGATTTTTGCCATTTCACTAGCGGATAACGATGAGAGAATCTCAGCAGCCTTTATATCGTCGAGTTCAGCGATAATCGGTGCAGCTTTGGAATCTTTCATACCTGAGAAGGCTTTAGCCATTTTATCGCTAGAAGCGGTTTTAATCTCTTTGAGAAGCTGCTCATTTTTGGCTATAAGGTTTTGAATGTCTTGTTTTTCTTGTTGGATTTGTTGGATGGCTAATTCTTGCTGGGTTTTAAATTGCTTGATTTTAGATTCTAGGATTTGTTCTTGCTCTTTTAGTTTAGACTCTCGCTGATTAAGGAGGTTTTGTGTGGCATTTTTATACACTTCAAGATTTTGCATTCTTTCATTAAGGTGTATCAAAGTGTCTTTGATTTCTGCCTTGCGCGCTTCAAAAATCGCATTACATTCTAAAATTCGCTCTGGATTTGGCTCTTGTTTTTGTGGTGCTGTCTTATCTGCTCCAAAACTCGCACACACAAAAAAAATGAGCATACATATCTTTCTCACGCATTCTCCTTTTGATAGAGTAGGATGGCTATTTCATCAAGTTCCCTTTGTTCTTTGCGCTTAAGTAGGGCAAAGATTTTTTCTTGCTCTTGCTCTTGCAGATATTTTAGCTTCTCAAATTCTATATGCAAAGCCTTGTATTCTTCTTTTAATGCCGCGACTTCTTGCTTGTGGCTTTGGCTTTGATTCTGCAGGGATGCGATCTCAGAAATATGCATTTTTTTAATCTCATTTATCCGCAAGAAATTCTCAAAGGTTGCACTTTTAGGTGGTTTTATCTCCGTAAGCTTCTCGCATAAAGACTCAATAAGTGTGCTTATATTTGCGATTTGGACATTGAGATTTGCGATTTGTGTCTCACAGAGTTGGAGTTTTTGTTTTTGGTATTGCACAAGCGGGTCAAATTTCGTTTTCATCGATAAATAGTATCTCCTCTTTGCGCACCTGTCGAGATGATTTTGATTGGAGTGTTAATCTGACCTTCTATGAAAAGTATGTAATTTTTGGCATTTTGTGGAAGGTCATCCCATTTGGTAATACCTGCACTTTTATTCCAGCCGGGTAGAATCTCATACTTTGGCGTGATAGAATCAAGACCACTTGGCATATAAGATATTCCCTTGCCATTATATTCATAGTGCGTGCAGACCTTGATATTCTCAAATCCATCGAGCACATCAAGCTTCATTAGCGCGATTTTATCACAACCATTGATTCTACTTGCATAGCGCGTAGCTACTACATCAAAGAATCCGCATCTCCTTACGCGCCCCGTTGTCGTGCCAAACTCATTGCCCTTTGTTTGCAAAAGCTTGCCAGTCTCGCTAGAATCCTCTGTCGGAAAAGGACCATTGCCTACGCGTGTGCAGTAAGCCTTCATAATCCCAATAACTGAGCCAATATCCCTTGGGGCAAGTCCGCTTCCACTGCACGCGCCAGAAGCAATAGTCGTTGAGCTTGTGACATAAGGATATGTGCCGTGATCGATATCAAGCATACTGCCTTGTGCGCCTTCAAGCAGGATTTTTTCATTTTTATCAATCGCTTCCCAAAGCATTTGTGTGGTGTTTGTGGAGTATTTTAAGATTTCTTTAGCGCTTTGTGATAACTCTGCTAGAATCTCTTTTAGGCTTGGAATCTTGATTTGCTTAGATTCTATGAGTGGTACGAGATTTTGTAAATTATTGCATAGCTTTTCTTCTAGGATTTTAGGATTATTAAGATCGCATATGCGAATGCCAAGCCTTGAGATTTTATCCGCATAGCTTGGACCTATGCCTTTGCCTGTCGTGCCTATGGCAGTTTTAGCGTCTTTTTCATTAGCAAGGTCTAAAATCTTATGATAAGGTAAAATCAAATGTGCTTTATCACTGATAAAAAGCCTATTTTTGAGATCTTTAAAATGCGACATCTCTTCCAAAAGTGCGTTAGGCTCTATAACAACGCCATTTCCGATGATGTTTTTACAATGAGGATACAAGATTCCAGAAGGAATAAGATGCAGGGCAGTTTTTACATCATTGACAACGATTGTATGCCCAGCATTATGTCCTCCTTGATAGCGCACGACATACTCATAATCTTTAGCAAGCGCATCGACAATCTTTCCTTTCCCTTCATCCCCCCATTGAATGCCTACGATTAAATCTGCCATTATTTTCCTTTCACATTAGAATCTTTTAAAATCAAATCTATCACATTATCCGTATAGATTCCAAACCCACAGCCATTATACCCTTGAAGATGATAATTTCCGCCAAGAAGCAAGGTTAGATTCCCATTAAAGACCTTAAACACCATATCATTGTAATACTCCACAATCGGCTCAGCAAGTGGTGCAATAATAATGCGCGAATGCTTGCAAGCTTGCGCAGAATCTAGCAGTCGCTCCAACTCAAAAACCAAAAACATCGGTGCTTTTGGCAGATAATCTTTTAGCGCTTCTATGCTTACAAGGCGCAAAATATCCTTGATAAATGGCGCTTTTTGTATGATTTCTTGCACGCATAATGTGCGATAAGATTCCATCTCAAGCCCAAGTTCTTGAATGCAAAGGGATAGAATCTTAACATTGCTTATTTGTAAGAAAGTCTCAATTGCGCAAGATTCTAGAATCTCTAATCCAATGTTTATAATGTTATCAAGTTCGCTATTTAGGCATTCTACCCCGATTTGATAAATCTCGCTTGTGGGGTAGCTAAACACAGGTTGGATATAAAACCACTTTTGATGATCAAGGGTGCGCCCAAGCCGCTTTGTAATGATTCTAATCGCATCAATCGTAGAATCATAGCGCAAAGAGATTTGATGATTATTCTGGCTACTTAGGCGTATGATGTGGCGATTTGAGAAGTTTTGCTGATGCTCAAGATACGAAAAAGAAGGCGTAACAATCTCTTCAAAACCATTTTGATAAAACACTTCGCAAGCTTTATTTTCAAGCGTGCGCTTGATTCTAGCACTCTTGCTAAAGTGGAGTTTTGTGCCTTCTGGGATTTCGTGTTCAAAAATCATCTTAAACTACATAAATAAGGAATTAACACTCTCATTGTGGCAAATGCGTCGCACCACTTCTGCGAATAAGGGCACGACATTAAGCACTGAGATTTTAGAGCATTGCACGCGCAAAGGTATAGAATTACTTACGATAACTTCATCCAGCACAGAGTCTTCTATCCTGCTAATTGCTTCACCGCTTAAAATTGCGTGTGTCCCTAAAGCCATCACAGATGCTGCGCCTTGCTCTTTTAGTGCGATAGCAGCCTTACACATCGTCCCTGCAGTATCAATCATATCATCCACCAAAATCACATTTTTGCCATTGACATCACCGATGATATTCATAACCTCGCTTTCATTTGCTCTCTCGCGCCTTTTATCAACGATAGCCAAATCAAGCCCTAGGTGTTTAGCAAAATACCTTGCCCTTGCGACTCCGCCGATATCTGGGCTAGCGATGATTGCGTCTTTAAACTTTTTGGATCGAATATAATCTCTAAAAATAATCGACCCATACAAATTATCAACTGGAATATCAAAGAAGCCTTGAATCTGCCCTGCGTGTAAATCCATTGTTATAACACGATTGATTCCGGCATTTTGAATGAGGTTTGCAACAAGCTTTGCAGTGATTGGAACGCGGGGGGCAGCTTTTCTGTCCTGCCTTGCATAGCCAAAGTATGGGATAATCGCTGTAATAGAACTCGCAGAAGATCGCTTAAAGGCATCTGCCATAATCAAAAGCTCCATTAGATTATCATTTGTAGGTGCGCAAGTTGGTTGCACGATGAATACATCCTTCCCACGCACAGATTCCTCTATTTGCACGCCAATTTCACCATCACTAAAGCGATTTACACTCATTTGAGAAAGCATTACATCTAAATGCCTTGCAAGCTCCTTGCCAAACTCCAAATGTGCATTCCCGCTAAAAACTTTAAATCCTGTCATTACAACCCCGATTTATCAAATACAATATTATAAAAAAAAGTTGCTTAAAGTATTTTGGCTTAAAGGCTAATGTTAGGCAAAAATAAGAATCTATCAAGCCTTGCGCCACACATAATAAGTCCATCTACGCAGAAGTCACACTCACTTGGATTGTGTGCGAAATACACATCAATGCTTTTGTAGATTTTTTCAAGCTTTTTTGGCGTGATGGCATAGATTGGATTTGTCTTTTTAGAACTTTTAACCTCGATAAAATGCAAGGTTTCATCCTTTTTAGCGATGATGTCAATCTCGCCAAATCGCGCGAAAAAATTACGTTCCAAAATCTCAAAGCCTTGAGAGATAAGCCACTCACAAGCCCTAGATTCTGCTTCAAGCCCGGCTTTTTTAGATTCTGCTTTGCGGTAACTGCTTTTAGATTCTCTAGAATCTGTTTTGGGTGCGGATTTTTTGGATTCTAGTTTGCGTAAATTTTTATTCATCATCGATGCGGATTAAAAATGGCTTTTGCCTTATAAATGGAAGGGCACAAAGCTCAAGTATGGCTTTTTGGATGGATTCTTCAGTGGTTGTGTGCGTGGTGAAAAGTAGCTTTGCGTATGGCTTGCTTTGCTTTTGTAAGAATGTGCTAATTGAGATTTGGTTTTGGCTTAAGATGAGGGCGATTTTCTCAAGCACGCCAAGTTTGTCTTCTGTTAAGATTCTGATGTAATAACGGCTTTTTATGAGGTTTGACTTGATGATTTTTAGCGGTTGGGAAGTGTGGAATCCTAGCATTGATTGATTGTGGCTTTTGCCTCTGGCGATCTCGATTAGATCGCTAATTACAGAACTTGCAGTCGCATCTCCTCCAGCTCCCGCACCATAATACACGCTCTCGCCATTGCAATCCCCAATCACGCTTATCGCATTCATCACGCCATCAACTTTAGCGATGAGCTTTTCTTGTGGAATCATCGCTGGATGCACGCGTAATTCTATGGTATTATCGCATTTCTTAGCAATTCCTATAAGCTTAATCACATAGCTAAATTCTTTAGCAAATTCTATATCTTCAGGGCTAATATCTTCAATCCCTTCAATCAAAATCTCCTTAGGCTTCAAATCTATCCCATAAGCCAAAGAAGCCAGAATCAAAAGTTTATGTGCCGCATCCTCGCCATTGATATCAAGACTTGGATCAGCTTCAGCATAGCCAAGATTTTGCGCGCTTTGCAAGGCTTGTTTAAAGTCCCATTTGGATTCTGTCATCTTGGTTAGGATGTAATTGCTTGTGCCATTTAGAATACCTCGAATGGCTAGAATGTGATTTGCACTCAAGCCATCTTTAAGCACTTTAATGATCGGAATCCCGCCACACACGCTTGCTTCAAAGCCAATTGGCATTTTTGCGATTTGTTCTAATTCGTAGCGATGATAAGCAAGCATCGCTTTATTTGCAGTTACAAGGGCTTTATTTTGCTCTAGAGCGATTTTAGCGATATTATAAGCTTCATTTATTCCGCCCATAAGCTCGATTATCACATCAATCTCATTATCAAACAACACCTCATTGGCATCATCGCTAAGCTCTATTTTTACATCGCGCTTTTTATTAAGATTTTTTACAATACCCTTTTTCACCACGATTTCAACGCCTGTGCGCGCGGTTATGATTTCTTTATTGGATTCTAGAATCTTGGCAACACTGCTTCCGACAACGCCAACGCCGATGATTCCGACTTTAAGCTGTTTTTTATGCATAGTTTTCTCTTAATATAAAATACTCCATAACCGCCATTCTCACAGCCACGCCGTTATGCACTTGCTGCAACACCTTACATCGGGGGTCTTTAAGCAAATCATCCTCTATGTCAATGTTATGATGCACAGGTCCGGGATGCATAATGACAATGTCTCTATCGCCAATGAGGGATTTTGTCAAACAAAAATTATGCGCATAATCTTTAAGCGAGCCATAAATTTGCTTGCTATGCCTTTCAGTTTGCGTGCGTAGTGAAATTACCGCATCAAGATTATCAATCACTTCGCGGATATTATGCGTAAAAGGCAAAGTAGGGCTTTGAGGTAAAAAATGTGGTGGTGCGATCAATGTGAGCTTCACACCATAGCGACTTAAAAGCTCGATATTACTATTTGCCACGCGCGAGGTTTTGATATCTCCTACAATGCCGATTTTCTTACCTTCTAGATTCTCGCCCAAACATTGCTTAAGCGTTAGCAAATCAAGAAGTGCTTGTGTAGGGTGTGCGTGTGCGCCATCTCCGCCATTTATGATTGGACAAGAGACGGATTTTGTTAAATGCACGGGTGCGCCTGAGTTTTGATGACGGATGATTATCGCATCAGGACTCATTGCATTGAGGTTTGCTGCGGTATCTGAGATTGTCTCACCCTTTGAAGTAGAGGAGCGAGATACATCAAGCCTTGTAACAGAGCCTCCTAGATTCTTGATAGCGCACTCAAAGCTATTTAATGTGCGCGTAGAATTTTCAAAAAAAATCGTAATGATATTTTTGCCTTTAAGCGTTTGGCTTGCTTGCGAGAAGGATTGGCTATTGTCTTGCAAAAAATGAGAAGCTCTAGCTAAAATATGCTCTACTTCATCTTTGCTTAAGTCATTTGTCTGGATTAAGTGGCGCATTTGATTTCCTTTGTTATTCCTTGCTTTTATGAGTCTTTTAAGCGACTCTTAGGCATTTGATTTGCTTGAGCGTTTTGTTTGAAACTATAAGTTATAATGTTACCTTAATTTTTCAACTCTGGAGAAGTGTTTTTGAGAATTTTAGCTTTGGCTTTAGTGCTTGGATTTGGCTTTAGCGGATGTTCTAGCTATTTTGAAAATAAATTCCAATTAGGGGCTTTTGAAGAGAAGAGAATCCAAACCACAAAAAAAGGCGAAATTACCAAAGATAATAAAATCTCTTTAGTCGTGCTTGTAACATATCTTAATAACTTAAATTATAGATTCTATAATAATATGCGGTATTTTTTTGTTGAGTTTTACTCGCCTTCAAGTGAGCTTATCAATCTCAAACGTTTTAGGTTTGAGCTTGATGTGATTCAAGGCTTTAGCAAAAAATTACAGCAAAACCAAAATTGGGATGCAATAATCGCAAGAAGCCCCCAGAGTATGCGCTCGACGACTATACGCATTGAGCCACTCTATGTGCATTTTATCGCTCCGCAAGATTATGACATTCTCTTTCACCCGATCAATAAATGGTCGCAATGCTATTTGGTTGCTTTTCCTAGATATAAGCTTAATGATGATAATGTTAAGTTTAGAATCTATGTCGATGAGGCGCCTTTGTTATTTGATTTTAGCTTTAATATCTTGCCTTTCAAGATTCTTTAATGCGGCTTGATGTGTTTTTAAGTAAAAATGGTTATTTTGATTCTCGTCAAAAGGCTAAAGAAGCGCTAGAATCCGGAAGCATAAAAATAAATGAGAAAATCATCACCAAGCCAAGCTTTGATGTAGAATCTAATGCTACGTCAAAGATTGAGATTCTGCAAAAATCCTATGTCTCAAGGGCAGCATACAAGCTTAAGGCGTTTTTAAAAGATATAGATTTTCAAAAAAGTGATTTTTGCGCGATTGATGTGGGCGCTTCGCGTGGTGGATTCTCACAAGTTTTGCTAGAATCTGGCGCAAGGCAAGTGTATTGCGTAGATGTGGGTAAAGATCAGCTTCATCCAAGCCTTAAAGCAGATTCTAGAATCTTAAATTTTGAGGATTGTGATATTCGCAAGTTTGTCTCAAACATCGCTAGCAAGCAAAATCTTATCTTTGATTTGCTTGTTTGTGATGTGAGCTTTATAGGGATTGAGAATATTTTTAGCGCACTAGAATCCTTAAGTAAAGAGATGATTTTGCTTTTTAAGCCACAATTTGAAGTTGGCAAAAACGCCAAGCGCAATAAAAAAGGGGTTTTAAAAGATATTTTAGCACTTGATGAATCTATGCGTCAATTCTTAGATTTTATAGAGAGTAGGGGCTTTAAAGTCGCACATTTAGAATCTTCCAAGCTCAAAGGAAAAGAAGGAAATGAAGAGTTTTTTATCCATATTAAAAAGCATTAAAAGCATTGCCATAGGCAAGTTTGATGGAATCCATCTAGGACATCAAAAAATCCTAAAAGCCTTAAACAAAGATAGCGCAGTCATTGTCATTGATAACAATGTTACAAATGTGCTTACCACGCTAAAAGATAGGCTACATAGAATCCCAAATTCTTATGTATTATCGCTAGATTCTATAAAAGATTTGCAAGGCGAGGATTTTATCAAGCTTTTGTGTGATACTTTGCCCAAATTAAGGCGCATTGTCGTTGGCTATGATTTTAGATTTGGTAAAAATCGTATATTTGGTGCTAATGATTTGCAAGAGCGCTTTAAAGGCGAGGTAAAAATCATTCCAAAAATCTCTTATCACGGCATCCCTGTGCATTCTAGCGTGATTAAAGATCTCATTCGGCACGGCGATATAAGCGTGGCAAATGCGATGCTTGGCTGGAATTACTCAATTAAAGGTGAAGTCATAAGTGGGCAGAATATCGCGCACAAGGAGCTTTTCGCCACACTTAATATTAAAACGCAAGATTATGTGATCCCAGCAAGTGGCGTGTATGCGAGCTTTGCAAATGATTTAAAGGCTGTTAGTTTTATAGGGCATCGCTTAAGCACGGATAAGAATTTCGCCATTGAGACACACATTTTAGATAAGAATATAAAATCCGCGCCAGAATCTTTGCGTCTTACTTTTATCAAGAAATTGCGCGAGAATCAGTATTTTAAGAATCTAGGGCTGCTTAAAGCCCAAATTACAAAAGACATCGCCCAAGCCCGCGAGATTCTGGAATCTTAACAATTTAAGCCTTGAGCGCATAATCGTTGTTCTTTCGTAGATTTGCCTTTGGGTAATCATTTAAGAGATTGCTAGATTTTAGGGGCAGTCACTACCGCTTTAGGTAATTCCTGCTCACAAATTAGCCCAAAGCACGCAAGCAATACCGCAAAATAAACCAAAGGCACAATTCTTTAAATGTTAGAATTTGCCTTTTTAGAATCTAGCATAATTGCAAAATTGTAGATTCTAAATAAATTAGATTCTATGATAAATTTAAAATCCGACACAAAATAGAATCTGTTGCG
>CBCPND010000054.1:0-16568 GCA_965120395.1 uncultured Helicobacter sp. | reverse complement strand
AGATGCTATTTATCGGGTTATACCTTCAAAGAGTGCTACGCAATTTGACCCAAATGGTGTTTTTGCGTTTGAATACACTTATAAATTTTAAAATCTAAAATAAATCCAGATTCTTAATTCTGATTTTTGCAAAAACGCAAAAATGGCAGAATCTAAATTTTGAGAATCAAATTTTGATTCTGCAAGGTTAGTGCTTAATGTCACATTATTTTTATTTGACAAAGCCTTGATGAAGTTTTGTTGTGGATTCTAGAATTTCATTAGATTTTACAAAGTTATTAAAGAATAGAATCTACCAGAGTAGAATTTTAAGATTCTAAGCGGTAGATTCTTAAAGCAAAGTTTTTGCTTATCTTAGAATGTGTAAGTGTAGCCTACTTTAATAATAAATGTGCGTAAGTCAGCTTTTCCACTTTGTCCACTACTATCGCTCTTCGCAGATACACCAAATGTATTAAGCTTAGCGCCTATGTCAATTGTCTGATTTGCACTTAGATTATAATTCACACCTACATTGATAGGCAGTGCAAAGCCTCCTTCATCAGAAGTGATTGTTCCACTCAAAATACTCACTCTCATACTGTTTTTATAATACTGATACCCTAGACCAATTCCCACATACGCTCCAAAGCTTGAAGTAAAGTTATATAAGAAATCGATATTTGCTGTTACTAAGTGCTGACTAATCGTTGCATCACTAGATGTCGTGCCACTCTTGCTACCAAAAGATTGATTAAAGTTATAATCCACATAATAGCGCAAGCCCATATTTTCATTAAACATTTGCTTATAACCTACATTGATTCCTAGTGCATAGCCAACGCCTGAAGTTGGAAGCACATTCTTTATATTCTTTAAATACCCACTATAATCACTTGTCGTAATAGGCACGCCTACATTTACTCCTGCAAATACTCCGCTTTTAGATTCTGCAGATACGCCACTAATAAAGAGTGCTAAAATCGCACTAATTAAACTAAACTTCTTAATCATAAGAAATTCTCCTTTAGAATTGATTATGCTTTTTTAATAAAGGCACTTCGTATTGTAAAATCAAAAAAAAAAAAACAATTTTGGGCTGAAAAATGGTGAAAAAATTTGAGTGATGTAACTAAAAGTAACATTTATGCACAGATTTTGATATTGTGGATAAAATTATTTGGAAATTTTGAGAGATATTAAGAATCCTAGAATCTATGATAAATTTAATTTGATAAGATTCTAGAATTATAAAATTAGGAGAAAAAATGGCTTACACAATCATCGATGTAGAGCGTAAAACTGGTATCTCTTCGCATACTTTAAGATTCTGGGTGAAAAAGGGGCTTTTTCCATTTATCGAGCGCGATAAAAATGGCGTGAAATACTTTAGCCAAAGAGATGTCGGCTGGGCAGAATGGATAGAATGCCTTCGATCAATTGGAATGAGTATAAAAGACATTAAAACCTATATTACTTTATCCGCACAAGGCATAAAAACCGCAGAATCCAGACAAGAAATGCTTATAAAACAGCGCGACATCATCCAAAGCCATATCAAAGATCTTAAAAAATCGCTTAAAAAAATCGAGGGCAAGATAGAAACTTATGATGAAATCATAAAAAGTGGCATTGATTTTTTTAACCCAGAAAGTAAGGATTATAAGGCATAGGGAGTTACTATGCAAAATATCACACAGAATCTAGAATCTAAAAATGTACACAAAATGTATTGTGCGAAATTAGGTTGATACAAATTAGATGATGCGAAATTAGGCTATGTGCGGGACAGTGCGCAGAGATAGTTTCTTAAGAAAAGCACGAAGTTTTAACATCAATAGTTTTGCTACAAATGGGAGCAAAACTATCCGCACAAACATAAGGAGCGAAAATGCAAAACATAACATTAAACAATGGCATAAAAATGCCAATGCTAGGATTTGGAACTTATGGCGTGCGCGATGTTAGGATTTTCAAGCAGGCGATAGATTTAGGCTATCATCTCTTTGACACTGCACAAATGTATAACAACGAAAAAGAAATTGGCATAGCCATAAATGAGGCGATAAAATCGCAAAACATCAAGCGTGAAGAGTTCTTTATAACTTCAAAGCTATCAAGCAATATGGATTTTGCGCACAAGGCAAAGCATAGATTCTAGCCTTAAGGCGTTAAATTTGGAATATATTGATTTGCTTTTAATCCACGAGCCCTATAAAAATGCAAAAGAAATGTATAAAGTTATGCAAGAAGCCTATAAAGAAGGCGAGCTAAAAGCCATTGGAATCTCAAATTTTACGCCTTTGGCTTATCTTGAGTTTGTTAAGTTTTGTGAGATTATGCCTACGATCAATCAGTGTGAGACACATATTTTCTATCAGCAAGATTCTTTACTTAAAGCGATGAAGCCTTATGGGACGGTTTTGGAATCTTGGAGTCCTTTTATCGCTGGTAAAAGTGGATTTTTCCAAAATGAAGTTTTACTAAAAATCGCTAAAGTGCATAATAAAAGCATCGCACAAATTGCCCTGCGCTTTTTAATCCAGCAAGGGATAATCGCAATCCCAAAAGCCTCTAGATCCCATCATATGCGCGAAAATCTAGATGTGTTTGATTTTAATTTAAGCGCAGATAAAATGAATGCTATAAAAAACCTTGATAAAAACAAAAGCCAATTTGACTGGGGATATTAAAGAATCTAATAATATCATTATGGCTTGTATGATTTTAGATTCTTTTAGAATATTGAATCTTAATTCTTATCCTTATCTACAAGCTTTCCAGCACCAATCCAAGGCATCATCGCACGCAATCTCTCACCCACTTGCTCAATTTTATGATTTGCTAGATTCTTGCGCTCTGCATTCATTCGTGCATAGCCAGCCTTGCGCTCCAGGATAAAGTCCTTAGCAAATTTTCCAGCTTGAATATCGCTTAGAATCTCTTTCATTGCCTTTTTAGATTCTGCATTTATAACGCGCGGACCGCTTATCATATCACCGTATTCTGCGGTGTTTGAGATAGAATAGCGCATATTTGCTAAGCCACCTTCATAAATCAAATCCACAATCAACTTTAACTCGTGTAGGCACTCAAAATACGCCATTTCCTCTGGATAGCCAGCCTCTACCAATGTCTCAAATCCAGCTTTTACAAGGCTACTCACCCCACCACAAAGCACAGCTTGCTCGCCGAATAAATCTGTCTCTGTCTCATCTTTAAAAGTCGTCTCAATAATCCCGCCTTTACCTCCGCCAATGGCTGATGCGTAACTTAAGGCAATTGCTTTTGCATCACCTTTGCTTGTGTCTTGCTCAACTGCGATTAAATCTGGAATCCCGCCACCTTTTACAAACTCGCTTCGCACGGAGTGCCCTGGAGCTTTTGGCGCAACCATAATCGCGCCCACACCTTTTGGTGCTTTTATTTGCCCAAAGTGAATGTTAAAGCCGTGTCCAAATGCTATAATTTTATCCTCACTTAAATGTGGCTTAATGTTATTTTCAAACACATCAGCTTGCAGTTCATCTGGGATTAGAATCATTATAACATTAGCCCATTTTGTCGCTTCAGCCACTTCTAAAACTTTAAAATTTTTAGCTTCAGCTTTGCTCCAGCTTTTAGCGCCTTTATAAAGCCCGATTATCACTTCTACGCCAGAATCTCGCAGATTCTCAGCGTGTGCGTGCCCTTGAGAGCCAAAACCAATAATGGCTACCCTCTTGCGTTGGATAAGCCCTAAATCGCAATCCTTATCATAATAAACTCGTAATGCCATAGACACTCCTTTTAAAAATATTTTGGATTTAATCAAAACTTCTATAAAAATACGATAAATCGTGAAAATCTTTAAGAGCCAAATAAGGATTCTAAAGATTTTAGGCTTTAGATTCTAGGATTTGTGCATTTTAAGTAGATTCCAGAATCCAATCCCACACTTCTTTTAAATCAAATTATTTTATAAAATCTTACTTATATTCCAAATTTCCCCATAAAATTTGCAATTTTATTTTTAATTTTCATTTTAAGATAAACCTTAGGATTAGAGCCTCTAGCTAAAATGCGCTGTATTTTATCGATATGCTGAGCGCTTCCTCTGCGAAGCGCATCGCTTGGATTTTGTAAAATTATAGAATCTAAAAAATCAACAAGCTTTGTGCGATAAAACCCAAAAGGATTAAAATCGCCTAAAATCAGGGGCTCTTGGCGCATTGCTTCATAAGCGGATTTATCATTATCGATGCGCATTACTTCTTGCGCTAAATCATCTAATGTCAAAAAATTGTGCGCGTTAATCAGGGCTTTAGGATTGATAGAATAATCGCGCAAATGTGGCGAGATTGTGGGGATTCTCATATTGATTTGAGATGTTTTAGTCGCAATTTGGTGCTTTTCTATAATGGAAGTTGTCTGCCCCCCCAATTGTGTTTTAGATTCTCTCAAACTTGTATCGCCCCAATAAATTGGAATACAACCACCAAGATATGCATCTATAAGTTTTTCGGTTAGATAGCCCGGATAGCTTGAATTTTCAAAGCAAATGTTAAATCTATAATCTTGCAACCATTCAATCTTAGAAGTTCTAAAATCCCCATAACGATCGCCAATTGTCCCACCAATGTTATTTTTATATCTGCCGCCAGAATCTACTTTCTTATGACTGCTTAAAATCTCAAAAAATCTATCTCGCATAATCGTATGATGCGAGCCACCATTACTCGCCATAAATGCGCAAAATTTATCACGATTTTTAGGTGTGGCTCTTAGATTCTCATATTTAGTATAGCGTTCCTGATCGCTCTTTGAAGGGATAAATGCCAAGGGTAAGCGTAAATGCCTATCGCCAAAATCTAAAAAATCAAAATCTATCCCATAATCCGCTATATCCCAATTTGTTCGCACATTCTCACCAGTATAAAAAATCCGCACACAATCATACTTCAAATGCTCATAGCCAAATGGTCCATAAAGCAAGAAATCAGGCTTGCTAGAATATATCACATCATATTTTTCTAATAAAAGTTGGATAAAAAAATTATTATAAAAATTTTCCTTTGTATCCTCTTCCCACCAATCAACGACGCGCATTTTGATTTGCTTTTTCATAAGCATTCCTTAAATAATTTCATTTATTTAACCAAAACTCTTATAAAATCTCTATGAATTCTAGTTAAGATTCTCCTAGCAATTGTATTTAATCTTTCATCTTTCGCTTGATTTGTCGGATTTGGTATTTTTGTTATAATGATTAGCATAAATTTAGGGAGAGAAAATGAAAAAATTTGATGCAGAGATACTTGATAAAGAAATACAATTTGTCTCAGATCTTATTATTGATATGTTAAAGCAAGTAGATAGTGAGGTTTGTGAGTATTTTTTAGGGCTTAATAAGGTTTCACAGGATCTAGAAATTGACAATGTGCGCGAGATGCTAATACGCATTTCAGATTCTGGCAAGACACTTAGTGTCATTAAGGCTTTTTCGCTTTATAATATTCTTGCAAATATCGTAGAAGAGCGCTTTAACATTGATGCAATTGGAAATCTAGAGAAAATCAAGACTGCTTATGATAGCTTGCTTAATCAAGGATTTAAAAAGTCAGATTTAAACCAGATTCTAGAATCTATGCGATTTTATCCAGTTTTTACAGCTCATCCTACAGAATCCCGTAGAAGGACATTTTTAGAAGCACATTATAAGATTACGCAAGATTTGCATAAGGTTTTTGAACTTGGCGATCATAAGGCAAAAGAGCATATTCAATACCGTTTGCGCTTGCTGTGGCAGACGCATTTGGTTAATAGCGAAAAGCTAGAGGTGCTTTTTGAGCTTGATAATTTATTATTTATCGTTGAGAATTCTATACTTCCTGCAAGCCAGAAGGTTTTAGCCTATATTGAGACGATTTTAGGGCATCCGCTTAAAGCTTCATCGATTCATCTAGGAAGCTGGATTGGTGGTGATCGCGATGGAAATCCATTTGTGACAAATAAGCTAATGACAGAAGTGATGAAAACCCAACATAAGGTTATCATTAACTTTTATATTAAAAAATTGTGCCGTCTTGTGCGAGAGCTTTCGATTTCATCTGATTTTTGCAGGATTTCTGTAACCTTAGAGGAATCCTTGCAAAAAGAGATTACTAAACTTAATGGACATCCACAAAAGCCGCATTTAGGCGAGCCATTTCGTGCTAAACTTTATGCGATTATTAAAAAGCTTCAAAATCGCTTGATTTTGGCAAATGCGCCAGATTCTGTGGATTTTACATACACTCAGCCTCAAGAGCTAATTGCAGATATTGATATGTTAATTGAATGCCTGGATGATATCTCAGCGAAGTATTTAAAGCAATTTAGGCGCTTTGTCTTGCTCGGGGGCTTTCACTTAATGCAGCTTGATTTTAGAGAGCATAAAGATGTGTTTGCAGAAGCCATTAGTGAGATTTTCTGCTTGCTTGGGATTTGTGATAGTGACTTTGTCTCTTATCGTGAGGAGAAAAAGCTAGAGATTCTAAATCAAGCGCTTGCTTTGCCAAGAATTGAATTTGGCGATATTATCGATGATTTGAGCGAGTCAAGCCAGAATGTGATTGAGATTTTCACACGCATAAAATGGGGTAAAACTTACATTAGCGAGGATATTTTAGAAACTTTTATCTTATCAATGACGACAAATGCAAGTGATTTGCTGTGTGTGCTATGGTTTGCTAAACAGATTGGACTTTGGAATTCAGATAGTGAGAATCATAAAGCACATATAGCGATTACGCCACTTTTTGAGACAATTAATGATTTAGAACGCGCGGGAAATATTATGCGCACGCTTGTTAATAATTCGCATTATGCGCATTACCTTAAAGATCTAGGAATGCGCCAAGAGATTATGGTTGGCTATTCAGATTCTAGTAAGGATGGAGGGATTTTCACAAGTAATTATAGTCTTTATGGTGCGATTTCTGCGCTAAAATCGCTAGAAGATGAGCTTGGAGTTGAGTTTGTGTTATTCCACGGACGCGGTGGAAGTGTGAGTCGAGGTGGCGGCACACTAGAATCTGCGCTCCTTGCTTCGCCTCCTAAAAGTGTGCAAGGTTTTTTAAAAACCACAGAGCAGGGTGAAATGATTAGTTCTAAATATCTCAATGCACCTTCTGCACAATTTTTCTTATCATCCACAATGGCAGCACTGCTTAAAAAGTCAAGCTATGATGCGCTTTGTTCGAATAAAATCTCAGGAAATGTCAATATCAAATGCCAAATTAGTCCAAATCACAACTCCATAATGAAACTCATATCAGAAATCTCGTATAAAACTTATAGAAATCTTGTATATGAGACAAGCGACTTTGTAGAGTATTTTAAAGCGGTAACACCAATTTATTTTATCCAGAATCTAAATCTTGGCTCACGCCCTAGCAAACGCAAAGATACGATGAGAATTGAGGATTTGCGCGCGATTCCGTGGGTATTTGCTTGGACGCAAAATAGGGCGATTATTCCTTCTTGGTATGGACTTGGTAGCGGACTAGAGGCTATTGGCGATACACAGAAGCTTAAAGAATGCTATAAAGAATCTGAATTTTTTGCTGCGACAATTAGTAATATTTCGCAAGCATTTTTGAAAGTTGATTTATCGATCGCTGCGCATTATAATGTCTTTATTAAAGATTCTCAAAGTGGCAATGTAATATGGCAGATGATTTTAGAGGAATATAAAAAGACACTTTTTTATCTAGTGCAAATTAGGCAAGAAAAAGAGCTGCTTGATAGTGAGCCAATATTGCGTAAGTCCATTTTGCTACGCAATAGTTCAGTAACAGCACTTAATTTGCTACAAATTGAGCTTATCAAAAAATATAATGACACAACAGATGAAGGCAAAAAAGAGCGCTTAATGAAGCAAATCCACTCAACGATAGTTGGTATCGCACAAGGCTTACGCAATACTGGGTGATTTGGCTTTGGATTCTGGGATTGGATGGGTGTAAAGAATCTTATTCAAGCTCATATTCTACTGGAATCTTAAGGCGCACTCTTTTTGTCGGTGTAGGGAAGTTTTTGTGCGCTTCTTGTATTGTTTTTAGGGCTTGTTGGTTTAGAATATCGCCTGTTGTGGAGTTAAAAATCTTTAGATTCTCCATACTTCCATCCATATTTAGCACAAACTCAACAACCACAATCCCTTGAAGCTCACGGATTTTAGCAATGCGTGGATAATGATGCTTTCTTCTGATTGCCTCTTGGACCTGGCGCAAGAATTCATCAGTAATGCCTTCATTATATGCTAGAGATTCATAAGTTGAGCCTTCGCTTGTTTGGTTTGATGGGGCGCTTTTTGTCTCTTCTGCTTGAAGATTTTTTATAGTTTTTTGCGTTTGTTCTTCAAGCGTTGATTTTGATTCTTCTTGTATTGGGATGGGATTTTTGGAGTTTTGCTTTTTTATATAGTGTTTGTGGTGTTTTTTTGGTTTATGTTTTTTAGGAATTGATTTTGTCGGAGTTGAGTAGTTTTTATGTGAACTATTTGTATTAAAGCTTGCAAGACTCATTGTGATGTTTGTGCTTCCTACTTGAGAAACTCTATGAGAAGAATAGGTGATAAACAACCCTGTCAATATCGCGCAATGCACAATCGCAGAGCAAAAAAAGCCCAAAACTACCGGCTTTTTACTCTGATTGTGCAGATATTGAAAAATTCTCATGTCCTTTGTCCTTGATGATGCTAATAATTCTCACAAAACTCTCAAATTTAGCATCTTTATCGCTTCTAATTTCAATTGGATCTTTATCGTTTAATTTAGCAATCGCGTGTTTAATTTCCACATCTAAAACCTCTTTATCATCGATATAGATTCTATTATCAGAGCTAATTAAAATAACCATAGGCTTATCATCTAATTTTCTATCGATGTTATCAACTTGTGGGAGATTGATTGGAATCTTGCCTTGTGCAATGAAGGTCGAGACACTTAAGACAATGGCTAATAAAACCAGCATCACATCGATAAAAGGAACGACATTTAAGCCTTCACCTCTTTTTAATTTCAATATTAAGCCTTTATTTTTTAATCTGTTTGTATTGATTTAAAAGCAAATCAACTTTTCTTAATAATAAATTATAAACAACCAATGTCGGAATCGCCACAATAAGCCCAAAAGCCGTAGCCTTAAGTGCCAAAGATAGTCCAACCATAATCGTCTTAGCGTCTATTCCGCCACTCACACCCATATCGTAAAAAGTAATCATAATTCCCATAACAGTGCCAAGTAATCCCACATAAGGTGCATTAGAGTAAATTACATAAAGTGTGGTTAGATTTTTGGTTAGCGATTCTTCTAAATCATTGATATTTTGAAACACATTTACATCAACCTTCATAAAATAAATTATACGCTCAATACTAAACCATAGCGCCAAAAAGCTCATCAACCCAAGCACGACAAAAATAATTAAATCAATATGATTTCTTAAAAAATCCATCCAACACTCCCCTAATCTATTAAAATTTACAACAATCTAGGAATAATTCTTAATATTGTAAGGATTATATTATCCCTTTTATAAAAATAAAATAAAATTATTGTTATTTTTTTTGTGTATAATCCTGCGTTATTAATACTTCTATTATAGGCACATTCTCAAAAACAAAAGGCAACAAATGAATAATGTAGGTAATGTAGGTAATGTAGGTAATGTAGGTAATATTAGCGACATCAATAAGCTTGCCACAAATATCAATAATCGAAAAATCTCTTCTAATAACTATGTCAAAGACAAGCTCAGGGAAAACTTACATACCTTCATCAATCACGAATCTTTCAGTGGGATTCTTATATTCTTTTGCATTATTTTTGCAATGATTGTGGCTAATTCAGAATTGCTATTTGGTTTTTCATCTTTATCAGAGATTTATTTTTATATTCAACATCTTGAAATTGGCGTTTTTATGCAAGATGAACAAAAAGATACTGCAATGCACGGAATGACGATTATCCATATTATCAATGATGTTGGTATGAGTTTTTTCTTCTTAATGATCGGGCTTGAAATGAAGCGCGATATCTTGTATGGTGAGCTTGTAGGATTTAAGAAAATTTCTTTTCCTATTTTTGGCGCACTTGGCGGGATTATCATTCCTATTGGTATATATCTTTATTTTAATCACGACACATCTTTAGCGATCGGCTTTGGTGTGCCAATGAGCACGGATACTGCATTTGCACTCGGGGCAATTTTATTACTTGGCAAACGCGTGCCTTTGAGTCTTAAAATTTTCCTTGTCACTTTGGCTGTAGTTGATGACTTGGGCGCAATACTTGTTATTGTCTTTTTTTACACACAAAGCCTTAGTGCATTCTGGCTTATTATCTCTGCACTTTTGATAGCTGTGCTTGTGTATTTTAACTACAAAGACACCTACAGACTTCCAGCTTATATGCTTGTAGGAATACTTCTTTGGGTAGCTGTTTTTAATAGCGGAATCCACGCAACAATTGCTGCGGTAATTTTAGCTTTTAGTATTCCGGGGCGATCAAATGTCTCTGATAAGTATTTAATCAACCTTAAAAATGAAGTGATAAAAATCAATACTCTCATTAAAAATGGGATTAACTTTTTTGAGACTAGCGCCTCTCAACAGACAAAACTTGGATTTTTTAAGGATTTTTTTCGGGGCTTGATAAGCTTTTTTCAAACTACAGACAAAAGTCCGGAGAAAAAATTCAACATCAAAGAGCAAGATAAACGCGCACAGGTTCTAGATTCTATTTCGAAATACTCTATATATGCGCAAAACCACCTTATACAAATGCAGAGGATTCTAAACCCCATTTGTTCGTATTTTGTCGTGCCTATTTTTGCGTTTATGAATGCAGGTGTGAGCCTAGATTCTAATCTAGATTTTAGCGGGCATATGGATATGGTTTTAGGCACGGTTTTAGGGCTTGTAGTTGGAAAACCTATAGGCATACTTGTATTTACATATATTAGCGAAAAGCTAAATATCGCTATTAAGCCAAAAGACCTTACTTATGGGCATATCTTTGCTATAGGCTGTTTAGCTGGCATTGGTTTTACGATGTCGATTTTTGTGGCAAATCTTGCCTATAGCGATTCTTCTCTTGTCGCAATCTCTAAACTTGCCACACTTTATGCCTCGACAATAGCGCTAACCGTAGGGCTTGTGCTTTTATATCTCTCAACTAAACCTAAAGAAGCGGAAGTAAATGTCTCACTTACGCAAGTAAGCGAGAATAGAGTCTAGCACATCATCGTCATCTTTGCTTGGAGCACTGAGGGTAAGTTTGCTAGAATCTTGGAGCTGGATTTGGATATTTTGTCCATAATGCAGAATCGAAGTGATGCGCTTTTTAGTTGCTAGAATCCTAATAAGAATAATCCGAATAAATGCCAAACTCATAGAATCTAAACTTCCAAAGCGATTGTAAATCTCTTCTTCAATAAGATGCACTTCTTCAATCTCCTTGCAAAGCGCAAGTCTGCGGTAAAGCTCTAGTCTTAACCGATCGCTTGCTATAAGCTCTGGGCTAAGATACGCGCTAACTGATAAGCGTAGCTCCACACCATTTTCACTTATGCTTTCTTTACCGCTTAATGTATTGATTGCTTCTTCTAAAAGATGCAAATATAGGCTATAACCGATGTTTTTAATATGTCCACTTTGAGATTCTCCAATGAGATTCCCGCCTCCACGTATTTCTAAATCATAATACGCAATGCTTGCTCCACTACCTAAATATGAGTTTTTCTCTAGGGCTAAAAGCCTTTTTGTCGCTTCTTGCGTGATTGATTTGCTAGAATCTATAAGAAAATAGCAAAACCCCTCCTTTTCACCTCTACCGACTCTTCCACGAAGCTGATGCAAATCGGCTAGCCCGAAGCGATCTGCGCCATCGATTATTATCGTATTGGCATTTGGCAAGTGGATTCCAGATTCTACAATGGAGGTGCAAAGCAGAATCTGAAATTCTCCCAAAGCAAATTTTTCCATTATTTCTTCTGTGTCTTTGGCGTTAATTTGTGAGTGCAAAACCGCAATTTTGACATTTGGCAAAATCTCTGAGAGATACTCATAAATCTCATTAATTGTTGCAATATTATTATAGACATAAAACACCTGCCCACTTCTGCGCAATTCTCGCTGGATGACTTCTTTTAAAAGAGGGGTAGATTTTTGCTTGACAAAGGTGCGCGAACCTTTTCTTTGGCTTGGAGGAGTCTCTAATTTGCTCATTGATTTAATTTGAGAGAGTGCCATATTTAGCGTTCTTGGGATTGGTGTAGCTGACATACTTAAAAGATGCACATTTTGGCTGATTTGCTTTATGGCTTCTTTTTGCTTGACACCAAATTTATGCTCCTCATCAATCACAACCAAACCCAGATTACCAAACTCTACCCCAAAAATGCTATGCGTGCCAATAAGCACATCAATCTTGCCATTTTTAAGATTCTCTAAGATTCTAGCTTTATCTTTGCTTGAAGTAAATCTATCGAGCTTCTCTATGCAAAGATTAAATCCCCCAAGCCTAGATTTTAATGTGGCAAAATGCTGGGCGCATAAAAGCGTCGTAGGGACGATAAGAGCGCATTGAAAGCCACTTTTATAAAGCGCAAAAATCGTATTCATAGCCACTTCAGTTTTCCCAAAGCCCACATCTCCGCTTAATAACCTATCCATTACCCTACCACTTGAGAGATCGCTAAAAATCTCATCTATAGCGCGCTCTTGATCATCTGTCAGCACAAAATCACAACCCTGCCTAAAAATAAGCAATTCTGGGTCATTGACATTGATAATCTGTCCTTGAGTGAGATTGCGCTTAGCAGCAAGCTTGATGATAGAATCTGCAATCTCAAAAAGCTTTTGACGTGCCTTTTCTTTAAGCCTTAAAAAACTACCTTTACCAAGTTTATCAAGCATTGGAATTGCGTTATTTGCAGCGATATAGCGATCGATTAAATGTAGATTTTCAACAGGAAGCAGCAATTTATCCTCGCCTTGATAAGCAATGTGTATAAAGTCACGCACACTGCCTAGAACGCTCATCTGGGCGATACCTTTAAAAATGCCTATGCCATATTGAGAATGCACGACATACTCGCCGACGTTAAGTTCATCAAGGACGATCTTTGGGCGGTGTTTTTTGGTAGGCTGGATGGCTGGATTAAGACTCAGGATAATAGATTCTGGCGTGATGATGTTCACGAAATGTGCGCATTCAAGGAACTTTACATTCTGGCTTTTAATCTCAAGAGAATCGCGCAAGGTTTTGCTTTGGCATAAAAGTAGAATCTGCTTGTCTGGATTATGTAAGATAATCGCATTAAGTGCGCTAAAATGAAAATCTATGTCTTCATAGCCACTTTTTTGAGGCAGGATTTTAAGTTTTTTAGAATCTGCAGTAGATTTTTTAGATTCTATGGAATCTAGATTTTGCCAAAAGCTTGGAATCCTATCTCTAAAATCCAAAATCTCTTTTAGCTCTTTTATGGCGCTTTGCGTGATGATTGTGTCGTATTCTTGTGGTAATAAAATCTTATCTTTTAAAAACCAAAATCCAAGCGAAGTGATGTCTTTTAAAAAAACATTATAATCACTCTCTTCAATGGAGTTCATAATCTCTTGTGTTTCATCAGAATCTAGCGCAAATAAGCAAGGATAAATCACGATTTCATCCAATGTGGCTTTTGAGCTAAGCTGGGTGGCTATGTCAAATTCTTTGATGTTTTCACATTGTGTGTCAAAAAAGCTGATGCGATAAGGCTTTGATAATGGCGGATAAATATCAATAATATCGCCCCGAAAGCTCACTTCTCCCTCCATCTCAATCATATCCACAATCTCATAGCCGAAGGAAGCAAGTTTAAATTTTAGGGATTCTAGCTCATAATTTGTATTAACCTTTATGTGCGTGCATTCAAAATACTTCTTGCTTGGCATAGGGTATAAAAGAGAAGAAATAGGTGCGATAAGCAGGGTATTTGGATTTTGATAAAACTGCCTAACTAAAGCCAAAGATTCCATAAATTCGCTATAAAAGCTACGCAAATCATCGCCATAATTTGCACGCATCTCTGGCATTAAAAGAATCTCAAAATTATGCAGATTCTGGAATCTGCTAAAAGAAGCTAAGTTGTAAGCTTTGGCAGCTTCTTCGTGGTTTTGACAAAGCAAAATACGAGAAGAAAAGCCATCTAAAAAGGCACTATACAGATTTGCTTGAATTGCTTGAGTCATTTTTGTGAGTTTGTTGCGCGCCTTTTATTTTACTCTCACCAATGAATATACCCTTTTTCTCAATCACAAGTTCAGATGTCGTAATCACACCTTCAAAGCGTCCAAGAGACATAATTTCCACCGCTTCGCTTTCTGTTGAACCCTTTAGCTTACCGCTAATGATAAGTTTATTAGCATATATTTCGCCATTAACATAACCGCCTTTGCCGATCATTACGGTATTTTTAGCACGAATACTCCCCTCAAACTCACCATCTATATGTAAATGACAATCTGTTGTGATCTCGCCTTTAATTTTTGTGCCTTGAGCGATAATGGTCGCTGCACCAGGTTTTTGCGTTAGTCCATTAGGTTGTTTATCGTCGTTAGTAAAGATTGCCATGCAATACTCCTTTCTTTTGTAAAGATTGAATCAAAGTTTTTCATATTCCATTGTGCGAAATGAATAGGATTGATAGGCTGGTCTAAAAATCGCACTTCATAATGCAAATGAGGACCTGTGCTTACGCCTGTGCTACCACTTTTAGCGATAAGTTGTCCTTTCTTGACAAAAGAGCCACTCTCTACTAAAACTTCACTTAAATGCGCATAATATGTCTTAAAGCCAAATGAATGAGTGATTTTAACAAGCTTTCCATAGCCGCCATTCCACCCAGAATCCGCTAAATCAACTACACCATCAGCTGTGGCATAAACAGGTGTGCCCATCCTTGCGACAAAATCTGTGCCTGTATGCCGCCTTACGATTTGTAAAACAGGATGATAGCGAATCCCAAAAGGATCTGTGACGCCCATAAATTTTTCCAAAGGATAACCATTTGGGATAAACTTCATAAAAAAGGTTTTTTGCACAGCTGTAATACTAGCCACATCAATGCGATTAAGGAGATTCTCATTTGTTATCGCGTTATCTACACCTATAAATCCCTCAAGATTTTCTACTCTTCCGCCTGCTATGGCAATCTCTTCAAGTCTTTGAGTGATCTCTTCATTCAAGGCTGTATTGCCTAAGAGCATTGTTTTATTATATTCTTCAATAAGGGATATTTTAGTATTCATATCACTAATTTCTGCTCGAAATACCGTAAGAGATGTGATAATAAAAAATAACAGGCTTAAGAAAAATAAAATTACATAAAGCATAATCTGGCGGAAAACCATACTAACATTGATATGACGACTGCCATTTTGATCAGTAAGCATAATCACAAGACGTCTATCAAAAATCATAAAGATTCTACTTTTTTGCTGTCATTAAGTACTGTTACTTTAAAGGTTTGTAATTTAGTCACATCTTCAATCGCCCAAACAAGGCTATGCCAATCAATACTGTTTTCTTCTTGAAAGATTGCATCAAAATTATCTATATTCCAATCAGCATAATATGTGGGATTTAAAGATGTATTTAAAAAACTTACCTCATAATACAGCCTATCACCATTTGATTTTCCTGAATTCCCACTATATCCGATAAGCTGACCTTTTTGGATAAAGTCTCCTTTTTTGACAGAGATCGTGTCTAAATGCGCATACATCGAAGTAAATCCAAATGAATGTGTAATCTTTATGAGATTTCCAAAGCCAGTTTTTCCATTATTTTGAATAAGCACGACAGCCCCATCAGCTGTGGCATAAACAGGTGTTTTTTTAGGAGTGATATAATCCATCCCACCTTCTATGCCAATTTTATTTTTAAGTGGATGCAAGCGTTGGGCTGTTGGCGTCTTTACCTCGAAATCTTTGAGTGGACTGCCATTTGGAATCAAACTTAACAATAGCAGACGTTGCTCATCGGTTAGATTCTGCAAATCTGCTTTATCGAATTGAGAATGTTTGTTGTTTTCGCCAATGTTAATAATGCCTTCTAACTTGTCAATCTTAGAATTTACCTCGGACAATTCGCTATCTTTTTCTTTAATGATGTTTTTTAATATGGTATTTTTTTGGTAGATTGAGTGGTATTGCATAAGGCTATTTTTCTTTTGAAATGCGATATCATTAATTTGTGCCATTAAAAAGCGCATACCCAAAAAGCTTATTAAAAACAGTAGACAAACCGCTACAGTTCCAATGAAAATAAATTTAGTATTTCTCTTGCGCATACTAAATTGCTTCATTCCTTTTTCATCAGCGATTGAGATTACTAATCTATCTTGCATTTATTCTCTCCAAAAATTCTTTCACCACGCTAAATGAGCCAAATACCACATACTCAGATTCTGGATTGATGTGCGTAAAGTTACCAAAAGGGATTCTTAGCTCTTCACACACATTAATCAAATCGGCTTTTGGAAGTATTCTCTCGTGTAAAACTTCCAAAATCAGAAC
>CBCPND010000053.1:0-9169 GCA_965120395.1 uncultured Helicobacter sp. | reverse complement strand
GCAAAGCTGTTTTAGGGCAACGCTTCAGGGTGGGAACACAGCAGAGCACCTTAAATTAGTTTGTGCCGTAGCCACCTAAAAAGGGGTAAATACTATAAACGTTTTAACTCTAAATCGCCAATAATCGATGGGTATCAATTGATTATTGCGTGCAATCTTAAAAAACTCTAAAAATGATTTAAGCCAATCTTTGATACAATCACAGCTTGATTTTATATAATTAAGGTGTAGATTATGAAAAGAACTTATCAGCCTCACAATACTCCAAGAAAGCGCACACACGGCTTTAGAGAACGTATGAAGACAAAAAATGGTCGTCGCGTGATTAACGCAAGAAGAGCCAAAGGTAGAAAAAGATTAGCGATATAGGGTTTTAATGGATACCTTAAAAACAAAAAAAGAATTTGATTTCGTATATAAAAATGGCTTGAAGTGGTATTGCAAGTATTTTATTATTTATCTCTACAAAGACAAGACGCTAGATGGTTTTAAGGTGGGCTTGAGCGTATCAAGAAAGATCGGCAATGCTGTGAAAAGAAATCTCGTTAAAAGACGCTTGCGATCCTTGCTTCAAAGCATTAAGGAATACAGTGGATTCCGCCTTATTATAGTCGCAAGGCAAGGCATTTTGGAGCTTTCTTTTATGGATTTTAAGAAGCATATTTTTGAATGCCTGCATCTTGCTTTAAAAAAGATTGGTATATGTCAGAATTATGCTAATAAGGCGTGGCTACAATGAGAGATTGTCGGATTTTAAGAGGGCGTATTTTTTGGCGCGCTATACGGTATATGATGTTAAAGATTTTAGATGGATATAAGTTTTTTATCTCACCTATATTGCCAAAAAGCTGTCGCTTTTATCCGAGCTGTTCGCAGTATGCGAGATTGGTCGTGCTATATCAGAATCCACTTTTTATCCCTGCACAGATTTTGTATAGAATTTTACGCTGTTCACCTTTGTGTGAAGGCGGGATAGACTATCCACTTGTGCGCATAAGGTTTGTGCCTATTTTTAGGGGCAGGTCTAAAATTATTGTGTGGTTTGTCCCGATTTCAAAAAAAAATTTTTGCCTAAAAGGCTGGTATATAGTAATCCCTGTTTTAGGAGTTAATAATGAATAAAGATGATATGAATTATCGTGTGCTTATGGCACTATTGGTTTCTTTTATTTTTATTGTTGTGTATAGCTATTTTATCCAAGATTCCAATAAGTCTAAATCTCAGGACATTAAAGCCCCAACACACACAACTTCACAAGCCCCAATACCAACTCCTAATGTCACTCCTGCTGTGATGTCTCAGCCAAAAAGTCGCGCTGTCATCTCAAGAGTGGTTTCTGAAGGATTTGAAGTGGAGATTGATAATTTAGGGCGTATCACTCAAGTTTATCTCAAGGATAAAAAATTCACAGCTCCAAAACAGGAGGGTATTTTTACCCATATAGGACGAATGATAGGGATAACAAAGCAAAATTCACAGCCATTAGAAAAGCTCGCATTGCTCTCTGTTAATGAAGTTGTATTCCCATTAGAGATGAGATTTCAAGATTATACCTTAAATCAAGAGGCTGTGAATACGCCTTATAAAGCTTCAACATCAAAAATCACGCTTGATAGCAGGACAAAGGAGTCCGAACTTATTCTCACACAAAAGCTAACAAACCTCACAATCACCAAAACTTTAAGATTCTACTATGATAATAGCGATAATCTTAAATATGATGTTAAAATAGCCTTATCCACCCCGCAAGTTTATTATCTCTCAAGCGGACAAAGACCGGTTGCCGATGATGATGGATATGCATTTCACGGGGTTATTTTAAAGCAAAATGGAGTTGATGGCACGATAGAAAAAATTGAGGATAAAGATGCTAAATCTACAGGAGAAAGCTTCACACAGGTGCCATTTGTTGCTGCATCTGATAGGTATTTTACGACTCTTTTATTCACGCGTGATGTGCGCGGGATGAATGTGCAGGTGCTTGGTGAAGATAAGACACAAAATCCAATTCCTTACATTATGCTAGATTCTAGCATTGAGCTTGAAGGTTATGTCGGACCTAAAGATTATCGTGAATTACAAAAAGTGTATACCCCACTTACAGATGTCGTAGAATATGGATTGATTACATTTTTTGCCAAGCCGGTGTTTGTGTTACTAGACTGGCTGTATATGTTTTTTGGGAATTGGGGCTGGGCGATTATCGGGCTTACTATTATCGTGCGCATTGTGCTTTTTCCTTTAAGCTATAAAGGCATTATGAGTATGCAAAAGCTAAAAGACCTAACCCCTAAAATGAAAGAAATCCAAGAGCAATACAAAAGCGATCCACAAAAAATGCAAACTCACCTTATGCAGTTGTATAAAAAGCACGGAGCAAATCCACTTGGTGGATGTTTGCCTTTGTTATTGCAGATTCCGGTGTTTTTCGCGATTTATCGCGTGTTATACAATGCCGTTGAGCTTAAAAGCTCAGAGTGGATTTTATGGATTAATGACCTATCGGTAATGGATCCTTATTTGGTTTTACCTGTGCTTATGGGGTTGAGTATGTATGTCCAGCAAGCCCTCACGCCAAACACACTCGATCCGATGCAAGCTAGAATCTTTAGACTTTTGCCTATTATTTTTACGATTTTTTTAATCACATTTCCAGCTGGACTTGTTTTATACTGGACGATAAATAATATTTTTGCCATTTTAATGCAGCTTGTGATAAATAAGATTCTTGATAAAAAGCGTGCTCAAGAGATTGCACAGCACCACAAGGAAGCAAAATAATGAAAAAAATCACTGCAAATACACTAGAAGAGGCGCTAATACAGGCTTCAGTCGAGCTTGGATGTTCTGTTATAGATTTAGAATATGAGATTATACAAAACGAATCAAAAGGATTTTTAGGGATTGGCAAAAAGCAAGCTATTATCGTGGCAAGTATTAAGCAAGACGCACCAAACCATCCTAAATCCAAGCCTCCTAAAAGACAAAATATAGATATAAATCCTAATGCAGATGATTTCTTTGATGCTTCAGAATTTATCTCTAAAGAGAGTAAATTTCAAACCAAAGATGAGGTTATTAGCGAGATTACAGCTAGCATTAAAGAGCTTTTTTCATATATGCCCTATAAAATTGATAAAATAGAAGTTAGCTTTTTTGATGCGCAAACGCTTTATGTTTTTCTTGATGGGCAGGATTCCGCACTGCTTATAGGTGAACGAGGCTATCGTTATAAGGCTTTGTCATATTTGTTATTTAATTGGATTCAGCCTACTTATGGTTATAATGTGCGATTAGAGATTGCGGAGTTTTTGAAAAATCAAGAAGAAGCTATGGATGCTTATTTGATAGGGATTATCAATGAAGTTAATCGCGAGGGTAGGGCACAAACCAAACCACTTGATGGAATCCTAGCTTTTATCGCGCTTAAGAAGTTACGTGAGCACTTCCCAGATAAATACATCTCTTTTCGCCAAAACACACAAGAAGAGCGCTACATAATTATAAATGACTTTTACAGATAGTATTGTCGCGATCGCTACGCCAATAGGCGTTGGTGGAATCTGCATTGTGCGCGTAAGCGGCACACAAAGCTTTAATATCGCCAGCAAAATCACACACAAAGATTCTCTAACTCCACGATATGCAACTTTAAGCGCGTTATATGATGATAAAAATTTGTTATTTGATGAAGCCATTGTGATTTATTATAAAGCGCCTAAGAGCTATACTTGCGAGGATGTCATTGAGTTTCAATGCCACGGCGGAGATTTAATTGGGCGTAAGATTGTTGAGCTTTGCTTAAAATATGGTGCTCGTCTCGCAAATGCTGGTGAATTTACAAAGCGTGCATTTTTAAATGGGCGCATAGATTTCGCACAAGTTAATGCCATCTCTCAAATTATAAAAGCCACAGATTCTCACTTCCAGCAAGCATTAGCTTCTCAGCTTAAAGGTGAGCTTGGGAGCTTTGTAGAGCGCGTAAGAGAGGTTTTGCTCTCAAGCTTAGCGCATTGCGAAGTAATGATAGATTATAGCGAGGAGGACATTCCAGCAGATATTATCTCCACCATAGAATCTAAGCTTTTTAATTTAACAGAAGAGTTAAGCGCAATCTATGAGTTTTCTTTAATGCGTCAAGGTGTAAATTCAGGCTTGAATCTATGCATTATAGGGCGACCAAATGTCGGGAAATCTTCGATTTTAAATGCGATTTTACTTAATGATCGTGCGATTACTTCACCTCTTGCTGGGACGACTCGCGATACGATTGAAGAGAATGTAAATATCGCAGGGAACATTGTGCGCCTCATTGATACAGCAGGCATTAGGCGAGGCAGCGATGAGATAGAAAGAGAAGGCATTAAAAAATCAAAGCTTGCCTTGCAACAAAGCAATATTATTTTATGGGTGCTTGATTCATCGCAATCTCTACATTCCCAAGATAGCGAGATTCTAGAACTTATCCAAGCCACACTAGAATCTAAACGTCTAATAATCGCACTTAATAAATCTGATAAACCGCCCAAAATCACGCAAGAGGACATCGCTAAAATGCAACTAAACGCAAAAATCATCCAAATAAACGCGCTAGATAAAAAAGCCACAGCACTTGTGATTCAAGATGTGCTAAAAGAAATTATCTTAGATTCTAGGATTGATTCAAGCGTGATTTTAAGTGCTGCTTATCAAATAAAAGCCGTGCAAAAAACAATTGATTCGCTAAAAAACGCAAAAGTTAAGCTAGATTCTTTAGAGCTAGAGCTGTTTGCTTACCATATCAAAGACGCACTAGAATCTATTGGGCAAATTACGCATCCTTATGGTGCGTCAGAGATGCTTGATGTGATGTTTGGGGAGTTTTGTTTAGGGAAGTAGCTTTGTGCTAGATTTTAGGTAATTTTGGCTATTAAATGCCTGAATATAGAGCTCTTGTATGGAATCTAGCATTTTGTCTTTTGTGAAGTGTGTTTGAAATCGCAAAAAGGCGTTTGCAGAGTAGAATTCATAATTGCTAGAGACTTTAAGCACAGCTTGGGCTAGGGCTTTTGGATTTTTAGGGGGCACAATAATTCCGCTATAGCCATTTTCATTCACCCAAGGAACGCCAGAGCCTTTTATATCACAAGAAATCACAGGCACACCATAGCTCATCGCTTCAATTTGCACAAGCCCAAAAGCTTCATTTTTCGTAATAGAAGGAAGGATAAAAATCCCACTTTCTTGATAGAATCTAGGTAAATCCTCATTGGCAATAAATCCAAGAAAGCTTATTTTGTTTTCAAGCTTAAGCATAGCAATAAGGTTTTTAAGGCTAGATTCTAGCTCGCCACTGCCACCGATACATAAATGATAATCCTCTGGTAAAAACTCCATAGCCCTAATGGCATACTCAAAGCCCTTATATTGCACAAATCTCCCCATAGTTATAAGCATTTTTGGGTTTTTTGGTATTTTGGCTTTTGTAACACTTGGCACAACAGGTGTTGTGCCAAGC
This sequence comes from uncultured Helicobacter sp., assembly GCA_965120395.1. Taxonomy (GTDB): domain Bacteria; phylum Campylobacterota; class Campylobacteria; order Campylobacterales; family Helicobacteraceae; genus Helicobacter_B. The sequence goes on along the minus strand of CBCPND010000053.1, from coordinate 3,671 downwards.
GGGATTGCTACGCATTTATTGTGAAAGTCTTGTAAGAATGTTGATTCTTGTATGTATTTGGGGGTTGTGCCAATGATGAAATCCGCACGCTTTAAAAGCCAAGTTTGCAAAGGCTTATAAAGTTTTAATAGGTATTTTTGCTTGATGATGTCAGAATGCCAGTGCAGGATAATGATTTTATCTTTTGGATTTGCTAGTAGGAGTGCTAGATTTGCCATTGGGTCTGGCAAATGCAGATGGATGATGTCATAAGATTTACCAATGGTTTTAAGAAAATAAATCATCTGCGGTGTTATGGAGGTTTTAGCAAGCTTGCCATAGCTTTTTGTGCGGTAGATTCTGGCTTTAGATTCTAAAATATCAAGCCCAAAGTGGCTTTTAGAATTTGAACACAGCACATCACAGATAAATCCTTTTTTATTCATCCCCTCACAAATATCTTGCATCACGCGCTCAATCCCACCAACATCTGGTGGATAAAATTTCCCAACTTGCAGAATCTTTGGCAACATTAGGCTACCCTCTTGATGTGTGGCAAGATTTTGTGTTGGGCGGTTTTGTGGGTATTATTTAATTTTGTGAGATTATGGTTATAGAATCTATGGATTTTTGGACAAGAATAAATGTAAATGCGAGAATAAATGATATGGTAGATAATGATAAATGTTAGTTCATCTGCCCCCCCCCATTTGAAGATTCTCTTAATAATTTCGCGGCTTGCACGAACTCGCCCACACCTTTATCCCAGAGCATTCTAGCGATGAGTAAAAATGATAAATCTGTATTGATTCTGCTTGTAATCTTACTTAAGGCTTGTGAAGGATTAGCATTTGGCTTAAAAAATTCCGTATCCACACCCTCGCTATCAAGCAAAAAGGCTTGATTCCTATCAATAATATGAGAATCTAAAAATTCTTGCAAATCATCAGTATTTAAAAACCACACTTGCTTGCTTTGCTTAAGTGCAATCTTATACATCGCACTAACGATAGAGCGTAAAATGCGCTTCTTAAGCCCTCCAGTGATAAATACATAGCCAAGCCCAGTAATCACTGCGATGTTTGGAATCTTAAGATTACTAGCCATAAAACAGCCATAAATCACAGGTTTAATTGTGTAGTTAAACGCCACAGAAGGATTAAGGCGTGCTAGAATTTTTCGGATTTGCAGGGCGGTTTTTATATCTTTAAGAGGATTGAGCCCTTTAGAATCTACATTTATGTGATGCGTGCAGAATCCTAGATTTTGCAGGGCTTTAGTGTGGGAATCCATCGGGGCTAGGATGTGGATTTCATAGCCTAGATTCTGTAAGGATTTTAGCACATCTGCGCGAAAACATAGCATTGAAAATGCTGTATTAGAGATGAAGGCAAGTTTTGTGTTTGTGGCATTTTTTAGCAGGGTCTCTATCGTGTGTTTATAATGCTTGATAATGCGCGTTATGCAAAAGCGCTCTATAGCATATTCTCTGCTGGCAAATCCCATAATCTTACGATTCTTCTCTGATAGGGATAGAATCTCTTGTATTGCATCTGCTAGGGCTTTGGGTGATTTTGGCGGGATTAGGATTCCGTTTTGTCCGATAAGGAGTGCGCCTTTTTGCTTTAGTGGGGGCTTTATACATTCTTTGCAGCCAGCGACATTTGTCGTGATGATTGGCTTGCTCATACTCATAGATTCTAGCAAAACGCGAGGCACGCCTTCTTTGTAGCTTGGAAGCACTACACAAGTGCAAGATTCTATAAATTCTCGCACATCACTAGATTCTCCTAGGTAAGTGATTAAGCCTTTTGCTTGCCATTTATCAATTTGTGTGCGCGAAATGGCTGAGCGATTAGCACAATCGCTCGCACCTAAAAGCAAGAAATTGACATTAGTTATTTGTCTGTGCGGGAGTAGTGGGTAGGGCATTAGGCTACTCCTGCATAATATGGGTTTGATATGGTATTTTTAAGAATGTAGGCTGTTTTAGCTAGGCTTTCTTCTGCCCCCCCCCCTAATAGATTTTTTATTACTTGTTTAAAATTTATGTGAGCTAGTTTGCTTAAAGGCTTTAGGATGATAAAGATTGGAAAATGGCTCAGGTTGTTATCTTTAAAGCTTTTAGCACACTCAAGATTGGCGCGCAAGATGTTTTTAAGGCTTTTATTTGAAGCTCCACCTATGCGCATTTTGACAAAGCATTCTTGGATATAGAGGCTTTTTAGCCCATATTTTTCTAAGAGACGCAACATCAGCTCATAATCGCTAGCGATTTTGTATTTAAGGCTGAATCCCCCATAAGTTTGATAGGTCTTTCTTGTCGCATAAAAGCTTGGGTGTGGCGGGTGGAAGCCAAATTTAAAGGCGTTTTTAGTATAGGGCTTGGATAGAAAAACGCGTATAGATTCTAATTTAGCATCCAGATATTCGACATCGCCATAGATGATTTGCACATCATTTGTGGGTTTGCTAAATCCCCAAGCAATAAGGCTTAAAGCTTTATTATGCGCGAAGAAATCATCGGCATTTAAAAAGCCAATAATATCGCCACTCGCTAGGTTTAAGCCCTTATTCATCGCATCATAGATTCCATTATCTTTTTGGCTTAAGACTTTTAGGGCTATGCCTTTTTGGTGGTATTTTTCGCGATAAGATTCTATAAGGGAGAGTGTGTCATCGCTACTTTTACCATCGATGATGATGTGCTCGATATTGTCATAATCTTGAGAAAGGATAGAATCTAGCGTGCTTTTTAGAGTGTGGGCAGCATTAAGAGTGGCAGTGATTATGCTAATTTTAGGAGCTAGCATTAGGCTACTCCCAAATAAGCTGTGGGTTTTATAGATTTTAGGCTAGATTTTAGAGCTTTATTTTCCCAAATGTAGCGATGTAGGCAAAGATTCTGATATGGGTTAAAGAGCGATTCCAATATCTTAATGAATCCATACAAGCGCGCAAATAAATTGATCGCTTCTGCTTGGACTTGGAAAGCGTAGAATCTATATGAGAATCCATACGATAATCTGATCTTTGTATCGCCCCCCCCCTCATTGCGTTTTTGGCTATTTATGCAATCCATAGGCTTATCAAAGCGAGATTCTAGTGCGATTAGGGCTTGTAAATGCGCACACATTTTATTAGCGATCTCATCTGCATACGGGGCTTTAAGCTGTGTGGCTAGATTTTGCAAGGCTTGGATAATCGCGCGCATATCGCTAATTCTTTTTTCTTTTGCGCTTGGGCGTTGCGTGATAGAAGTGTGATTAAGACAATGCATATAAAGCCGATCATCAATGCTTACATAGCTTTTGGCAAGGCTTGCGATAACGAAAAACTTCAACATATCTTCTGCCATATTAAGATGAGTGTGAAAATCCTTAAAATAGGGTAAAACTTCCTTAATAAGCGAGGCTTTATAGCATTTATCGCCAAGGGTGAATTTTGGGAAATGTGTGCTTTTTAAGAAAAAATTATAGGCAATCTCAGAATTTTTAAGTGGCTCTTTGCTCCATTGGGTTGGGAGAATGTAGCGGGATTTGTGTTTGAGATTCTCTAAAAATGAAGCGCTTTTATCGCCAAGATATGAGGATTTGAAATGAATGATATCCGGCTTTAAATCTTTGCTTGATGAATTTGGTTGCACCATATCAAAGTTTTTAGATTTTATATTTTGTTTTTGGCTAGATTCT
>CBCPND010000052.1:0-7305 GCA_965120395.1 uncultured Helicobacter sp. | reverse complement strand
CTCACTCTCAACATTGCGCCACATTAGATGATATTCGCTCTGCACGGCTGTGAGCGGGCAGATTCTATGCGCTTTTGTTATGGATTCTGCGCTTAGCTCGCACACTCCAAAGCGCGCCACTTTGCCTTCTTTTATCAAATCCGCGACAACGCCAGCGACTTCTTCAATTGGCGTTTTGGGATCGGCGCGATGCTGATAAAGCAAAGGGATGCACTCAAGATTCAAGCGTTTTAGGCTATTATCTACAACTTCTTTAATGCGCCTCGGACTAGAATCTAAAATATCACCATTTTTACCAAAACCAAATTTAGTCGTGATATAGATTCTATCCTTATAAGGCTTCAAAAGCTCGCCAACAAGCTTTTCATTGCTATCTGGTCCATACACTTGCGCGGTGTCAAAAAGCGTGATTCCAAAATCAAGCGCGAGCTCTAGAATCGCTCTTGCCTCATCTTTGCTAAGCTTTTTACTTCGGTGATAGTTAAGCCCCATACAGCCAAAGGCAAGCGCTGAGACTTCTAGGCTTGCTTTGCCTTTGCCTAAAGTGCGCTTTGGCATTGCGCTAGATTTTGGCATTTTAGATTTTGTGTTTTTAGAATCTTTAGATTCTGTGGCAAACGCCAAACCGCCTTGCATTGCAATGCCTAAAAGCACTAAAGTTTTAGCACTTTTGCTTAAAAACTCACGCCTATTTTGCATATTTGCTCCTTAGAATTTGTAGAATCTAAGTGCGATTATAAAGCATAAGAGCTGCTCTAAGTCAAGTATAAATATTAACGATAAAATTGATTTACTCTTGATTTGTTTTTTTTTTTTTGTAGTATCAGGATTCAAATTTCAAAAGAAAGGATTAAAAATGAATGCAGAAGAGCTAAAACAAACAGAAGGAACAATAAAACAACTTATAAACTCAGGTATTGACGAACTTATTAAGCAAATACCTCAGGATGATATAAAAAAGGCTTTTAAAGAGATTAAAGAAGCAAAGACAGATAAGGATAAATGGGTTAATGTTTTAATTATTGGTGAGACAGGTGTAGGCAAAAGCACTTTGATAAATACTATCTTTGGAAGAAAAGTAGCAGAAACAGGCAGCGGAAAACCTGTAACACAAGAGACGCGAGTTTATAGTGATGAAGAACAAAAGATTCGTATCATAGATACAAAAGGCATCGAGACAAAAGACTTAAGCATAATCTCTAATCTTGAAAATATCATAAAAACCCAAGAGAAAGAGGAAGTAAGCAAACAAATCCATATAGCTTTACTTTGCATACAAGAAACAAACAGAAGAGTGCAGGACGCACATATAGATTTATATAATGACCTGCAAAACAATAAGATTCCTACCATTATAGTTATCACAAAAGCACAATGCGATGCAGATGAAAAAGGTGAAAAATTTTCTGATATTGTAAAAAAAGAGTTCAATATTAGTGATGATAGTATCCAGAGGGTTATGGCATTAGAATCTAAAAATGACAATGGAGATGTTATTGCAGAGAAGCACGGCATTATAGAACTTACTGAAAAAATATTTAATAAAATGGATGATGCAATTAAAAATGCTTTTGCAAGAAAACAGAAATGCGATAAGGAAATGACAAAAAAGGCCTTAAAAGAAGAGGCTTTAAGTGTAGTTAAGCAACATAGCATATTAGCAGCTGGTGTTGCCGCAAGTCCTATTCCTTTTTCTGATATTGCTGCTCTCTTGCCAATACAAATTGCTATGATAGGACGTATTAGTAAAACCTATGATATATTTGATCTGGATTCAGAAAACATTAAAAAAATGGCTATGGCTTTTGCTGGTGTGTGTGGGCTTGGATTTGCGGCAAGATTTGCGATGGGAAATCTCATAAAGTTTATACCGGGTCTTGGTAGTGTAGCTGGTGCTGCAATTAATAGCTTTGTAGCGAGCGCTGCAACAAAAGTTATGGGTAATACCTATGTGCATACTTGGATAATAACTATGATGATATATTAGAAAATGGGTTTGATATAGATTCTGTTACGCAGTTTTTCAAGGATAATGAAGATTCTATAGCCGATAAAGCTAAGGAAATCGTAGAGTCAGAAGCTAAAAAATCATAATCCACCAAGCACGATTACAATGTGCTTGGAACAATGGTGCTCATAAACGATATCTACTTTATGCTGTGATTAAATGCCATTATTGCTAGATTTTGATGATGAATTTTGCTACACTAGCATAAAATTAAAGGGAATAAAATGATTGTTTTTCCAATTAAAGAGAAACCTTATAAGCTCGTGTGTGAGAATTGTGGCTTTTCAAAAATTATCGTGCCAAAGAGACGCGATCATTCAGACATATGGGCTGCAAAAAGGCTATATAAGGCGACAAAAGATTCTACTAAAGAATCAATCTCTGATGCGGATTCTAAAGAAAAAGAAGCAATAAACTTGGATAAAATTTTAGATTGTTGCCCAAAGTGCAGTGGCGAACTTGAAAGAGCCCCGCTTAATGCAGTCGATAAATGCGTAGCAGCCATTCAAGATACATTCCAAGATGTGCAATATTATATTGAAGATTACCAATTCAGAAAAGATTGCAATAAATCTAAAAAAAGATAAATGAGCTAGCAAAGATTATAGTGGTTGTTGATATGTGGAAATTGTTGAAACTAGCGTGGATTTTTAAATCTTTTCTTTTCTCTTTTGGATTTTGGGGGCTTGCCCTGAAGCTAAAATCCATAGCAAGTGAAATTCAAGAAATTTTAGACAATACAGACAAGACAAGCCAGAAAACAATAGAAGTCCTTGAGATTATCCTAAAGCTAAAAAGAGAGAATCCAGAAGTTTATAAGGATATATTTAAGATTTTAGATGAATTGCTAGAAATTTGTGAGGAAAACAAAGAGTTAATACACGAAAAGCTAAAAGACTTTGATTGAAGCGCAAATATAAATTTAAGTTGTCATAAATTTCGCTTATTCCCTAGCTTCTTTTAGCGCTTCTTGGTATTCTTTATCGCTTACTAATTCTAGCCACTGCACATTTATGCCATTCTTTTCTTGAGTAAGGGCAATGTGGCTAGCGCGCTCAGAATCTAGCGCGCCGTGGAAGTGCTTTACATTTGGTGGGCAAGAGATGATGTCGCCTTTTTTAGCGATTGTAGCTTTTTGACCTTGGGCTTTGGTTAGAATCTTGCCTTGTGTGACAATTAGAGTTTGTCCTTCATTATGCGTGTGCCACGCTGTTCTAGCGCCTTTGTTAAATTCCACTAACGCACCGCCAAAATTCCGCCACGATGTCGCTTTAAACATAAAATTTACCTTCACATCGCCACTAAAGATTTTAGAATCTCCTTTGATGCTTTCAAGCTCACCACTTTTGATAATCGTCTGAGAATCCGCTAAAAGCACGCTTCCTAGACATAAGACTAAACTAAAAACTCTAAATTTTTTCATTTTCACTCCTTGTTAAAATCTAATATTCTAGCTTTTTAATAATTTTGGCTGGATTTCCGCCTGCGATGACATTTGCAGGAATATCTTTAGTTACGACACTTCCTGCAGCGATGATAGAATTATCGCCAATGCTCACACCCGGACAAATCGTTACATTTATACCTAGCCACACGCGAGAGCCGATTTTTACGCTCTTGCAAAAGGTAGCTTGACGATTGTAAGGATTAAAGTCGTGATTAATCGTTGTGATATTACACTTTGGTCCGATAAAGACATCATCGCCAATCTCAATTCCACCACGATCCATAAATGTGCAGTTTTGTTGCAGTAAGAAATTTTTACCAACCTTAATATTACGCCCAAAATCCACATTAAAAGGTGGCATTATCCACGCATTGCCTTCAAGCTTTTGATTGATAATTTCTTCAAAAATTTCTTTAGCTTTCTCTTGGGTATGCCAAGCGCTATTAAGCTCAAAGCACAGCGCTTGCGTGCGCGAGATAATCTCAAAAAGCTTGCTAAATTCTGGATCATTCATATCCACTAAAGCGCCGCTTTTATCCTTCTCAAAAATATCCATAGATTCTCCTTTTTAATCTCTAGAATCTAACAATCATAGAATCTAGCGCATTTGTAGTGCAAATTATTTTAGATTCTTATTGAAAAACTCAGCCATTCTCTCAAAAGGGATTTTTTCTAAATTATCATACAAGTCCGTGTGATTTGCATCTTTGATAATCAAAAGCTCTTTATTTTTACCTTTAAGCTTCTTAAACGCATCCTCGCTAAAATACCTGCTATGTGCCTTTTCTCCGTGTATCATAAGCACTGGAGATTCTATCTCATCGCTATAGGCCAAAATTGGCATATTGATTAAAGAAAGCACAGAAGTTGCATTCCAGTTTCCATTAGAATTTATCGAACGCTTATGAAAACCTCTTTTTGTTTTATAATAATCCCAATAATCCTTGATAAATTGTGGCTCATCTCCTTTTAGATTCTCTGGCAAACCATCCGCTTTAGCGAAAGTGCCGTTTTTAAAATCCTCTGTGCGCTGATTGTTAAGTGATTTCTTAAGCTCTAATCTTGCTTTAGCATCCATAGAATCATTATAACCCCTTGCGCTAACTCTTGTCATATCATACATCGTAGAAGTCACAACAGCCTTAATTCGCGTATCAATAGCCGCTGCATTAAGCCCAAATCCTCCAAATCCACAAATCCCAATAACTCCAATTTTATCTTTATCTACCATTTTATGATTGGCTAGAAAATCTATCGCTGCGCTAAAGTCTTCTGTATAAATGTCAGGAGAAGCGACATTTTGCGCTAGATTTTTGTTTGCCAAGGCACTCTCACCTGTGAAAGAAGGATCAAAAACCAAAGTTACAAAGCCAAGCTCTGCTAGCGTTTGTGCGTGAAGTCCTGAAGTTTGCTCTTTTACCGCGCCAAAAGGTCCGCTTATGGCGATGGCTTTAAGTTTTGTGCCTTTTGTTACATTTTTTGGTATGTATAAATCGCCTACAAGCGTGATTCCATAGCGGTTTTTGAACTGCACTTTTTGGATTTCTACTTTGTCGCTTTTGGCAAAAACTTTATCCCATTTTTCTTGCGCATTTACTTGCGTCATACTCACACCTCCTAATACAAATGCTAAAAATATCTTTAAAATATTGCGCTTCATATAAGCCTCCAAAAATTTACTAGAATCTATGCGCTAAACTTATTTTAAATGCCTTAAAATGATTTAAGCACTTGAGCACTTTTAGATTCTAAAAGGTATTATAAAAGATAAGAGCTACTATCAGTCAAGACCTTAATTTGTCAAATTCCTAAAGTCGTAATTGTATTCTTTCAAATGCCCAGTAGATTCTACGCTATACCGCAAATGCTAGAATTTTGCTCTCAATTCGGAATCTCAAATAAATTTAAATTTTATGAGTTATAATAATCTTTTAATTTTTCTAAAGGATTAAGAATGCAAGAGAATAGCAAAATTCGTATGGGGGGGGGGTATAGACTTTCTTATTGGCTAATATTTTATAGTTTTATTGCAATTTATGCAGTCTTTATTGCAAGCTTTGCAAATTTTAGTATCATTGATGATCATAATTTAGTCTCTACGCTTTTAGTCAATTCTTACATTCCACTATCACATCATATCATTCCACAAATTGGCAGATTTTTCCCACTTGATGGGCAAGATTTAAATATTTTGGCATTTTTATTCTCGCCAAGTCCAAGTGTGTTTTATACATTTAATGCAGCTTGTATGGTGCTTGTGGTTTTATGCTTGGTGTATGCGCTTGAAGTGTTTTTAAAACATACTCTAGATTCCAGCACTCAAGCAAAGAATCTACCCCAGAATCTACATAAGATAATTTATTTTGGGATTTTGATATTACTTTTGAGTCCAAGCTTTATTACAGCTTGGCTTAGGCTTTTTGTCCCTGAGAGAATGGAGTTTGTGTTTTTGGCTTTGTTTTTAGCGTGCTATGCGTATGTGTTAAGCCATAATAAGGGCAAGGTTTGCACTTTTATGCTTATGTTTGGTGTGGTGTTTGCAAATATTGCTTTGTATTATAAAGAAACAGCATTTGCTATGATTTTGACATTTGGCTTTGTGCATTTAATTTTGGGCTTTAAAAATTTAGCTTTTAGGGTGAGAATCTTTGATGTGGCATTGATTTTAAGTGCTTTAGTTTGGGTGGTTGTGTATGTTATTGTAATTTTATTGCAAAAAGAAAGTAGCGGATTCTATGGTGATAGCCCTTATAATCAAATGATCGTAATAGCAAAGGTTTTGCTAAATTACATCTTAAATGAGCCATTTTTATTTATCGGGATTCCACTTTTACTTGGATTTAGAATCTATAAGGTTTTTGTGCGTAAAGAGAAGATTTTGCCACTGCTAGATTCTAGCTTGGTTGCTTGTTTTACTCTTTTGGCTGAATATGTCGTGCTAAAGATTAATGACATTCATTATCCTTTGCCGGCGTATATCTTTGGGATTGTAGGCATTATAGCTTGCGTGATTTTATATTTTAAAAGTGTGTATATAAAGCTTGTGGGTGGAATCTGTGTTTTAATTTTCATACTAAATTCTTTGCCTTTTTTTGTGTATCAAGGAGCGTTTTATAAATTTGTCCCTAATAACTTTCAAGCAAGTTTGCAATTCTTAAGCACTTACACTAAGCAGAATCCAAATACGCGCATTTTCTTAGAAGGTGTCAATCGTGCTTCAGGCGTGGAAGTGTATGGCAGCTTTGGCAAATGGCTCAATTATTATAAGGCTTTAGATTTTGATTTATGCTCAGATCTTGAAATTGATAATGTCTTTTTAGGTAAAGAAGAGCCAAATAGCCCATATAGTGTTTTTAGAAGCAATGCCATTATTCCAAAACAAAGTGGCGATGTGCTAATCTTAATGCCTTATACAACTTATGAGATTACATCAGAATCATTGCGCACATTTGAAGAAAAATATGAGCTACTTTATAAAAGTGAGTTTGGCTATAACATCCCAAAACTTGGAATTAAATCACTTCTTAAAGCCATTGCTTTGCATAAGCTAGAAAATAGAGGTGAGATGATTTTAAGTCAAAATACCTTTGGCTTGCCACTAGGATTTTATATCTACAAAGTGCGCTAGTCCCAATGGATTTTGTTTATGTTTAGAATCTAAAAGTGCAAAAAGGATAATTTTAGCCAAGGATTTACCCACCACACATTGAGTTTGCTTAATTATTTTTGCTTTATTTTGAGCTTTTTAAAAAGATTAAAATTTTAGCTATTTATTTTGGCTAGGTTTGTTTTTTACTAGAATCAAAAACACACACAAAGCCAAAAAACACACCACAAAAATTGTGCTAAA
>CBCPND010000051.1:0-10845 GCA_965120395.1 uncultured Helicobacter sp. | reverse complement strand
TACAAATAAGAGACCATGTCTCTTTAGGATCCCACCCCCAATATCGTCCCCAAGATTCATTTGCCCAAACACCACCTAAAAAATTACCAGTTGTCAAAAGTGATATTCCAATGATCATAGAAATTTCATTTACGCAATATAGATTAAGGATTGTAGTATCAATATTTACATACTTTGGTGAGCGCAAAATAAAGAATAATAAACTCATAATCCCAATAACAAAACACAAAGCAAAAAAGCCATAACTTGCAGTGATTACAGATACATGAATATTAAGCCAATATGACTTCAACACAGGCATTAAGGTTCCTATCTGAGGATCCATAAATCCTAAATGCGCCACAAAAAGCGTAATTCCAGCCACAACAACAGCCATTGCTTGAATAAGTAGCGAGCTTCTTATTATGGCTACCCCTGCTATACTACCAGCCCAAGATATATAAATCATAGATTCATAAGCATTGCTCCAAGGTGCATGCCCGCCAACATACCAACGCAATGCAAGCCCAAGTGTATGCAAAACAATGCAAATTATAATAGTAGTGGTAAAAGCAAACTTTATGGAATCTTTTATAGGGTTATTTCGCAAAATAGCAATAAATACCACTATAAACAATAAAACTCCCACAATCATATAAACATAAGCCAAATTCTTAAAAATATCAAGATGATTTAATGCTATTTCTACGCTGATTTTAGAATCGCTAGGAATAAGCGCACTACCATATTCTTTTTGAATCTCTTTTAGCTGCATCAAATAAGAATCCGCCTTGCTCCAGTCATTACCATCACTTGCCAATACCTCATCTATACTTGTAAAATAAGATTCCAGTACTTCTCTGATTTTAGCTGACTGCTGATGCGAAAAACTCATAATTGCATCTGCTGGGGCAAGCCAATTGCTACTTGCAGAATCTGGAAAAATCCTCAAAATATCTGTATTTAATATAGCTAAAGCTATATTTATACGCTCATTTACACTTAATACATCTTTATCAAATACATCCCTCATAGATGGATCTTTCCTGTTTGCTTCTTGAACATAATTGGCAAGTTTATACATATTTCCTTCATAAACATCGCTAATAGCGATATGTTTCTGATCTTTTGGGGTGCCAATAACCTCTCTTAACTTTGGTGTAGAAGTTGAGATTATTTTTACTTTATGGAAATCTTCATAATACAACAACATTGCTAAAAGCAATTCTGTATGATTCAGACCAAACATTCCATTTTTCTTAGTAATTTTATGAATTAAATCCATAGCTAAAGTGTCAATAGGTTTATTTCTACCCTGAAAATCTTGGACAATAAGAGTAGCAAACTTTTTAGAATGTTCATTTGCTTTTTTAGAGATTGCATTGATTCTATTTATAATAAATTCTCCTTGGGTATACATTTGCTCCTGTGGCTGAGAAATCTCTTGTGTATGGGCATATTGCATACTTGATACAAAACAAACAATGACAAAACTAAAAAGATGTTGTTTCTTGAGATATTGGAATAATTTATAAACCCTAGATTGCTTCGAAAAAAGGCTCCACAACAGCCCACAAATAAGCATAGCATATCCAATATATGTAGGAATTTTACCAGGATCTTTATTTACACTTAAAATTGTACCTTTCTCATCATCGTCATAAGAACTCTGAAAGAATCTAAAACCATTGTAATCAAGCACATTATTCATAAAAATCCTATAAGGCTTACTTACTTTATTTTGTTCATCATTTACAATAACTTCTGATGCATAAGAAGAAGGACTTGCAGAACCCGGATACCTTTCTATCTCAAATTTCTCTAAATGCAATGCAAATGGCAATTTAATAGGCCTTGGTCCCCAACTTAATGCAAATTCGGCATCCCCCAATATAAATGATTCAAGCCTATCATCAACATAATTTTGCACTAAAATAACTTCTGTACTCTTGTCTTTATAGCTAACTTCTAATTTTAACATTGGATAAGAAAATATCATAGGTTGTGCAGGCTGAAAATCTTTAAATTTAATTTGCATAACAGAATCCCCAAAAGGAATAGTCTTATCTTCAAAAGCACGAGGGATTTCTTTATTGAAAACTAAAGAAAGAAAAGAAGCTATTGGTGAAGGCAAATAAGAATGATAGAGCTGTGCATAATTTTGGACACCGCTAATGTGAATTGGAAAATATGTTTTATAAATCTTTTCTTCAATGCTCCCTAAAACAATGATATATTCATCTTGAGTGATAACTATATCACTACTATCATTCTCTCTAATATGCATAACTCCTTCAAAACCAAAATATCTTGTTATGCCAGCCCCTATAACAATAACTATAAATGCACTATGGAAAAGCATACTTGCATATTTCTTTTTGTTCCATGGTTTTGCAACGATGAAAGCCCCTATCAAATTCAAAGTTAATAAAATATGTATAATGTCAAAAAAAATAGTATTATAAATTAGATATTTTGCATCATACACACCAAAATCATTTTCAATGAAAGTAGCCAAAGCACATAAAAATGCATATATTACTAATAGCACTATAGTCATTTTTATCGATAAACAAATTCCAAAAAACCTTTTACCAAAATTTAATATCTTCCCATTCATTATCAACTCCTAAAGCCAAACTATACTCCCTTTTGTTCATACATCATAAAAAGTTTACGCAACATATCATCGTATGTTAAATTCTGGATTTGCTCATTTTCAAAAAACTCAAGTGTCACTAAAAATCTCTCTGGTTGCATAAACCCATTATATGCGAAAATCTCCTGACCATTTGGCGCGATAAAGACTATTGTTGGTGTGGAATAGACACGATACATTCTAGCAAGGGAACTTGTGCTTAATTCGTTTGGTATTTCTAAATTATCTTTTGCGAAAATCTTATGCCTTTTGGGATGATTCATATTGATATAGTATAAAGCAAAATTATTTTTAAGCTTATTCACAAGCGATGGTGTATTATGAATGGAATTTTTTAGCTTATCGCACGACAAGCAATCATTTGACCCAAAAATAATAACCACCTTTTTTGCATCTAAATAAATTTCTCTATTATCTAGTGCTATATTTTTAAGTCTATGATCAGATTCTTGAGATGGAGCTTTTGCCTCTGGAGCAATAATACCAAAATCTAGTTTTCCCCCAAAAGACAATATAGTTCCACACACTATTAAAATAACCACACCAATTATTGCTAATTTTCTCATTGGCATTACAATCGCGCCTTTTCCAGATTTTGATAAATTTTATAATCCCTCTACGAGACAACACAAACAAAATACTCTATTTTTATTTGTTAATTTTTTGGATCAAAATTAAAACTCATCCCCTTAATCCTTAACTAAAGAAAACACTATGCACAAAGGCATATATCATCAAAAATAAGAAAAATATACCTGTCGTCAGCATAGCAAAACCTACAAATCTAGCAAACTTATAATATGGTTTAAAATTATAAGCCTTATCTAGCAATTTCTCTAATCGTCCGCTATTTTTAAGTCTGTCATACCATTTGATGCGCTCTTGTTTCATCTCTTCTTCTGTAATACTTCCAGAGAATATAACCATATCCATCGGGAATCTATCCGCACGGAAGTGTGTGTTAAAGAAATGCACAGCAAAAATAAATCCTGTTGCCAACAATGCCTCATCAGAATGAATAATTGTCGCGACATTTAATGAAATCCCTGGCAATATATGAGAGAATGCCACAGGGAACCATAACATTAACCCTGAAAATCCTATCACAAACATACCCCAAAATACTGCAAGATAATCGAATTTTTCCCAATATGTCCATCGATCAAATTGTGGTCGTTCACCTTTACCAAAAAACCATTTAAAATGAGCTGCCATATCTTTGAAATCTTGTCCTCTAGGCATAAGAGAATCTGGACCAAACAAAGCCTTCATAAATAACTTAAAGCTCAATTTTCCACTTTGCGGATCTCTTATAGAATCCCTTCCCAACCACGCTCTATAAACAATCTCACCAATATGGGAGAAGAACACACAAAACATAATTACTGCTGATATATGATGGATAGTCGTAGCCATTAAAGGACCACCCATTATCTTTATCATCATTTCAGCCCAAGGGGCATTATAAAATTTTTGTGGTAACCCAGAAAATGCCAATCCCAAGAAACTTGATGCCATAAAGAAATGCTGGATTCTATGGAATTTGTTAAAACGCCTTATATGAATATTATTATTGTGTGCGGCTTCACGCGCTTCTTTCCATTGTTTTGGATATTTTAATCTCACCATAATCAACCGAGCTGACCATAAGAATGTATGGAAACCAAAGAATACAAACACTACTATCACCAAACAAGTCATAAAGATAAATACCCAGTATAACGCTGGATAGTTATCTTTATCATAATGATTGGCATGGGCTATATACTCAGCAAAATTTGCTGTCGCACCAGGATGACATTGCGCACAAGTTTGTATACGATTCTCTCCATATAGGGTAGATTCTGGATTAGAGACTTTATGAATATTATGTGTGCCGTGACAATCATAGCAAGCTGCTACCCTTGGGGCTGTTCCAGGTATATTTAGTGCCATAGCTTTGCCATGAAATGTCTCTTGGTATCTAATTTGCTTTTCAGAATGGCAAGCGCCGCATTTTAAATCATTAAGTTGCTTTGGATTCATTAAGCCCTTTTGTGTTGTCGTATGCACAAAGTGACAATCTGCACAAGTAGGCAACACTCTTCCATCGTCCGTTTTGTTATTAAGTCCTAAATATTCCTTAAAATCAATATTTACTAACTTTTTAGAATGGACACTTTTTGTAAAATCCTTATCCACATCCTCATGACAAGATGCACAATTTTTATTAATCAAATGACGATTGCTTGCCGTATTAACATCTATGCCTTTTTTTGTTACACGTATATCTGAAGCTGATTTTATATTTCCATGGCAATCCCTACAAGATGGGATTGAACCAAGCACCAAATCCTTATGTATGCCATCAACAAAATCAATCACTCCAGTTGCTTGATTCCATTCCTGTGCTCCTTGTTTAAGAGACTTTCTTCCAGATAGTATCCAGCCCTCGATTCCATCAAGCATTACATACACATTTTTATACCCTTTAGTCTGGGCTATCAATGCTGCTTCACTACTCTCATAACTTAAACGATTACGCGAATAGAAAATAATATAGGCATTCTCATCTTTTGGAAGTAGCTTTTCCCAATCTTGGGTATCAATAAAAACGGCTCGTGGGATATAGCCTAGCTCCTTATGAGTTTCTTCATTATTGACATCCATAAAAAGAGCCTCATTATTATCAAGCATTTTTTCAGCATCAGCCATACTAATAGGAGTAACATTTTCTATCAATGCTAATCCTGCTACCCCATCAGCATATATCACTGAAAGAGTAAATACATAAGCAATCAAGCTCTTTAAGAAAAACCTAAACATAAAATAGCTCCTCACTTAAAGCAAATAAACCAAGTTTATTTGCTTTTACCACTCAAAATATCTTGTGCTTGTTGCGCATAAATCAAAGCCTCATCAACAATCTTCTTAGAATACGCTGGACCATGCACTCCCCAAGACCCATCTTTTTCAAGCCTTTCTGCAATATCTTGTGCTTGCTTTGCTAGCAAAATCACTCTTGATTTTTGCTCTGTGGATAATTTTGTATTATTGAGCATTCCTTTATCGATTTCCTTAATCATAGTCTTCACTTTAGCATATCCATCTTTTACAGGTGTTTGCCATTTCATCACATCATCATAAATCTGAGCTTGATCGGTATATTTGAGCTTATCTGGCAATGTAGATTGAACTGCACTATGACAACCACTTGCATCTGGTCCTACTAGATTTATATCGCTATAGCTTGTACGACCGCAACTCCACATCAAATCAAGAAAGAATCTTCCATCATCGGCTCTTGCAATAGTCCAACCTTTGACACTTTTAGGATCTCTTGGTTTGCCTTCAGGCGGATTAATGGTTTTGGCTGTTTTATCTACTTTAATTTTCCAAATATGCGAAGCACGCACATTATCAAATCCAGCTTTATCTGGATTTTGCACAGAGGCAAAATTTTCACAACTCATCATATTGGGCATATGGCAAGCTGTACAGTTGTCTTTTGAATGGATACCACCTTGTTTAAAGAACTTCGCTTGTGTCTCGTGGCAATCAGTGCAAGCCTTTTTAAGCCCTACTTTTGTATAAGGATCTCTCCAATCATTAGCTGTTACTTCGTGTGGATCATGACAAGTATTACATCTCATACCCTTATCATAATGGGCTGTATTATACATTTGCGATCCTTCTGTCCCACAAGATGGACAAGCAGATTTAAAATACACATTAAGGGGCTTTCTAGGATTCAATTTTGAATCAGCCTCATTGTAAGCAAACCGTTGATGGCAGCGCTCACAATTTGAAGGCATACCAGCCCCTCTTGCTCCATAAAGGTGTCCTCCTGCACCATGACATTCCTCACAAGAAATACCCTTAGAAATTGTATGTTTTCTCAACTCTTGTGCATTTCCAATAGCATTAAAAAAATCTGCCTTGCTTTTAAAATCAAACTTGAAGCTATGGCAAGTTTCACAATATGAGCTTGCTGGCTGGAACATAAATTTTTCTCTGTTTGTTGAACCATAAGAGTTTGTCCCCCAAACATTTGAACCTTGCGTTCCAAAATCTTCAAGCTTTGTAGGGAATCCTGGAGAAAATTCTGCAATCTTTTTGGCGACTTCTGGAGTAAGAGATTCTGCCCACAATCTTGAAAACTGATTTCCTCCTGCTACAATTTTACCTGTAATATCGCTAAGCTTTCCTCCTTCAACATGATATGTCCCTCTTACAAGCCATTTATCCAAAAAGCCATATTTTGTCCTTGGTGTCCCAATAATAGCATACACATCATCTGAATATATACCTTCTGGCAAAATAGTCGATTTCGTTCCATACATAGGCTTTTTAGGATCTCCATTGACTTCGTCTAATTCATCTGGGAACCTAACAACTTTTGCATGCCTTGATTTTTCCCATACTGCATACTGCGCCGGATGACATTCTCCACATTTTTGAGGACCTACAAATTTATTAGGATAATCCAAGATAGATTCAAAGCCTAATCTGTATGTCACAGAAACGATTTCTTGATTGACCTTCTTGGCATAATCTGGACCACCACCAAAATCTATAAACTCTTCTTGCCTATCACTTAAAGAGATCTTCCCTACTAAGCGACCAGCTTTTTCGTATTTAAACACAGGATGATTTTTTTTGAGATAGTTATAAAAATCCTTCTCTTGATCGATGTAATCCCGAAGAGTCCTAGGCTTTACACCATCATTTTGCAGAGTCTGCTTTTGACTCCAACTTTGACTTGCGGTTTGTTGTGAATCAGCAAACACAAAACCTACACACAATAATAGCATTAAGCACACCTTAACTTTAACTCTCATAATACTACTCCTTTAAGTCAAAATGCTGTTTAATTTATTTTAGTATAAATTTTAATCATAGTTTTGAATTCACCTTCAAAATAAATAAAAAATGGCAGAAAAGTAACATTTTATTATGTTTTATTTTTATTTTATGTATAGTTTAATTTTTATTTACTATTCATATGAAGTAGTTGTGCATCGGATAAGAAATAATTGAATAAATAAGCCATTAAAGTGGAACTCTAGCAAGAAGCCTTTTAGAAGTTTTAAAGATAGATTAAGGCAAACTTTTTATAATTTTTAGGTTTTTATTTATAGGCTTTGAGGGTGTAAATGGTGATTTTTTCAATACAGGTATTTTTATACCAAAGGTGTATGTAAAATGTTAAGGCAAATCAAACAACTCGTTAAAAGTCTTTTACCAAAATTTTTATACACCAAACTTGCTACATTTAAAAACCTCCATATCACGAAATATCATACAAAATCATATGCCCAAGAAGGCGAAGATATGATTCTACATAGAATCTTTGAGAGGCAGTCAGTTGGGTTTTATGTCGATGTGGGTGCACACCATCCTTTTAGATTCTCTAATACGTATCTTTTTTATCAAAAAGGTTGGAGGGGGATCAACATCGATGCTATGCCAAATAGTATGAGATTATTTAATAGATTTCGACCTAGAGATATCAACCTTGAGTGTGGAATTAGCAAGGGGGGGGGGGCTGATGTATTATATGTTTAATGAACCTGCTCTTAATGGGTTTGATAGCAAGCTAGAATCTGCGTATGCCAATCATCCAGAATATCACCTTATAGATTCTATTAAGATTCCGACAAAAAGCCTAAAAGACATTCTTAACTCCACACTTCCAAAAAATACACCTATTGATTTTTTAAGCATAGATACTGAAGGGCTAGATTTTGAAGTTTTATCTTCAAATGACTGGGAAAGATATGCCCCAAAGGTTGTGCTCATTGAAAGTTGGGATAGCACTATAGACTCTATATCAGCAAACCCGATATACCAATTCTTGCACGATAAAAACTATAGTCTATATGCAAAAACCGCAAATACACTCATTTTCAAAAGCAATGCTTTGTAAAATCTAAGGATATTGATGTTTGCTCCAATTGTGCTTTTTGTCTATAATCGCCCAAAGCACACGACTCAAACCCTACAAGCCCTCATTGATAATCCGCTCGCGACAAAAAGTGATCTCCTCATATATTCTGACGCGCCAAAATCCACAGAATCTGCCAATCAAGTCCGAGAAGTAAGATCTGTTATCCACTCCCTGAATATAAAAAACAAAGCCAAAAACTATTTCAAAAGCATAACAATTATCGAGCGAGATTATAATTTTGGCTTGGCAGATTCTATAATCGATGGCGTAACAAGCATTATGAATCAATATGGCAAAGCCATAGTTTTAGAAGATGATATAGTCGTCTCGCCTGTGTTTTTGGATTATATGAATGACGCACTCACACGTTATGAAAATAACAAAAAGGTATGGAGTATTGCAGCTTGGAGTTATCCTATTAGTAACTCCATAGGGGGGGGGGATGAGTCTTATTTCTTTCGTCAATTTTGCTGCTGGGGCTGGGGAAGCTGGGCAGATAGATGGAAGCATTTTAAAAGAGATATAAAATGGGTATTAGATAATTTTGATAAAAACGATATTTTTCGCATCAATTTAGATGGCTACTCAAATGCTTGGGGGGACTTCCTTCTTAACAAAAAGGGTAAAATAAAATCTTGGGCTATTTTTTATTACCTCATTGGCTACAAGCACAAAGCCTTAAATTTATGCCCCAATCTATCCTACATCAAGCAAATTGGCTTTGATGGAAGTGGGGTGCATTGCGGAAGTGAAGATTTTTATAATGCAAACTCTATCAACACCAAATTCCCAATTTCTTATCCAAATGAAGTTGTAGAATCTAAGCTCGCCCTCCAAGAAATCCAAGCCTTTATAAAATCTCTACAAAAGCCATTCATTAAAAGAGCTCAAAACAAAGCAAAAAAAATAATTAAGCAAATACTCAAATGGGGGGGGGGCAGATAAAACCCTTTATCATAATCCTTATAAACCCCATACCAAAACCCTTGCAAATCCTCTAAACCGCACTTCTGTAAATCGTATTTGTGCGCCCACAATAAACTACTTTAGCCCAAGTGAGGCTGCATAATGCCTTATACTTGTGTAAATGCAGTATTGCTTTTATCATTTAATCGTCTTGATACCATAAAGCAAACCTTAGCGCAGATAGCCAAACATAAGCCCCCTAGAATCTACCTTGCAAGCGATGGCGCAAGAGCAAACAAGATTCTAAAAGATAAGATTCTAGGGGATATTCCAGAATCTAAAATGGTAAGCGATATACGCGAATATTTACTTGCAAATATCAATTGGGATTGTAAAATCCACACAAGATTTCTGTCAGAGAATCTAGGCTGTAAGCTTGGCGTAAGCACGGCAATAGAATGGTTTTTTACGCACGAAGAGCAAGGAATAATCTTAGAAGATGACTGCTTGCCGAGTGATAGCTTTTTTAGATTTTGTGATGAAATGCTTGAGAGATACAAAACGAGCGATAATATTTTTATAATAAGCGGCTGGAGTGCGCTAGATTTTGCTCCCAAAGCCAAAGCTACACTTAAAGAAGATTACTTCTTCTCAAAATACAACCACATTTGGGGCTGGGCTAGCTGGAGGCGCGCTTGGAAGCATTATCAGCGAGAATTTATAGACTTTGAGAGTGAATTTAAAGCCTTAAATAATTTTATATCCAAAAAAGAGAAAAAATATCTTTATAAGATTCTAAAAACTTATAGCGAAGGCAAAATTGACACTTGGGATTATCCTTGGAGTTACAGCATTTGGAAGCAAAATGGCTTGTGTGTATATCCAAAAGCAAATATGATACAAAATATCGGCTTTAATCGCGATGATGCCACGCACACCACAGGAGATTCTAAATTCGCAACAATGAAAGTTTATGAGTTAGATTTTCCACTAAAACACCCACAAGAGATAATCCAAAATAAGCACATAGATTCTATAAATTTTAAAATCTGCTTTGCACCTCCAAATATTCTAGTTCGCATCATCAACAAGATCCTAAGAATCCTAAAGCGATGCTTTAAGATAGTGAGTTAAATTTATTGGATTTTTAGATTCTCTAAGGATAAACAAGAATCTAAATTGTAGAATATAAATTACGAAACTAAGGTAAAGGATAAATGTGGGGTTTAAATTTTTTGGAATGAAGGTTTTTGATTTAAGTGCGCCATTTGGGGATTTTGAGGTATTTAGCACAATTTTTGTGGTGTGTTTTTTGGCTTTGTGTGTGTTTTTGATTCTAGTAAAAAACAAACCTAGCCAAAATAAATAGCTA
>CBCPND010000050.1:0-17941 GCA_965120395.1 uncultured Helicobacter sp. | reverse complement strand
AGGTTGAAACTATCAAATGGGTGATTGGAATTCAGTTTAGCGTAGGTGCGTTAATCGTGGCTATTCTTAAGTTTTTTTAGAATTTGGAATCTTAAAAATACGCCTTCGGGCAGTCATTTAAACGATTCCAAAGGTTATTTTGGTGCATTTATCGATTCAAATGAATTTACAGATTCTGGATTTTGTTTTGGATTTTGATTTAAAAGCAAAACCTTAAATTTATTGAACAAGCAAGGGAGAATCCTTGCTTGTATTTAAGCGACCTTTTTAATGTCTTTAAACCTAACCCAAGCGATAATTTCAATAACTGCCGCTGCTATACCGACAATCACAGAAACCCAAAATATAGGTATTGTAACTGCTGCCACTGCTTTTAATATAAAAGCATAGAAGAAAAATTCCTCTTGTGTCAAATCAGCAAGTTCTCGATAGTATTTGTAAGCAAAAAATAAGGCAAAGGCTATAAGCAAAAGCCCAATAATTATAAACATTATAGCTCCGCCAAATAGGGCACCAAATGGATTAGAGGAACTTGATGCTGCCAAGAAGCTTAATGCTGCGCCACCTTCTGATATGCCAATCACGACAGCCCCAATCATTGCAATCACTGCATATAAAATGTAGTTTTTGAGTAATTCTTTGCTGCCAGAGACTTTAGAGATGTTTAAAATTGTTAAGATTAAAAACACAATACTCACAATCCCAAGCACCCACCCAACGATCGGAATAGGCGAGAATAAGCCACATCCAAGCGCGATATAAGCCTTCATTTTAATAGAAGGGATACTAAAATCTTGGAATATATTGCCAACACTAACTGATGCAGACTTCGTGATGAAAATTGCCTTTGCACTCAAAGACTTCTTAGAATCATCAATCTCAAAATCAACTTCACATCCTTCAAGATTTGCTTCTGTTTTGCCATTGAGATTCTGGATATCCTCTAGCTTATAGCTGTAGCGCTTTCCATCTTCTCCGCTAATTACGCCATTTCCAAGTATTACACCTCGCATAATTTCTCCTGTCAAATAAAATTGAGCCTAGAGTTTGCCATTTTTTTTTTTTTTAATAAAAAATAAAATTTTATTTTTAATGTCATCATTTAAGCAGAAACTTAATGCTTTTAGATGCTGGGTGATTTACAACTACAAGAATAAAGATGCTATCAATGTTTTGTTATTTGTCTTTGCGTTGTGAGTGTATCTGTGGAATATAAATTGCTTTTGTGGTCGTTAAGGAGAATCTAATGAAATTAACCAATGATAAGACAAATAACAGGATTCTAGGAAGACTCTTTGGTGCTCGCTACAATGCAAGCCCACAGGTGCGCGAAGTCCAGAATCTAGACTTTATTGATGAGATTTTAGAGGATTCTAAAGAATCGCCACAAGTGAGCTATAAATTCCTTATTCAAGATATTTTCACACCTTCAGAGGAATTGCAAGCCACGATGAATGCTAAGCCTTATGTGCGAGATGGGCTGTCTGATGTCAAGAGTTTTAAGGCTATGGCTCATAAACTCCGCCAAGATGGGATTCTTACTAAAGATGAGCTGATGGCTGTGGATTTCTTAGCTTCAAAATCCAAAATAAGCTTTGAAGGATTCTATACTACGCTTGATAATAGCAATCTTCATAGCGAGATGAAGCATCTTATGACACAATTTGTCCAAAAGCTTCAAATGGTTGATTACATCTTGGGTGGTGTGATGCAGCCTAGTTTGCAAGGCTCTTAAATAAGAAATCCATTTGTAAATTCCCATTTAAAGATAAATCATCGCATTAAAGGAGTGGTGGCTTTCTCACTAAGCTAATGCCATAAAGCAATCTCATTGCACAGGGCTAGATTCAATCATAGCTGGGGCAATAACCCAAAGTCTAGGTATTGCAATGGGGCTGTGTCTATCTGTATGACAGTTATCAATCTTGAGTAACTGCTTTTTATTAGGCTTGGCTTCATCCGCAAGGATGCATTTCTCGCTCGCGATAGATTGTATCTGCACCGCTCCACTTGTTGATGGCAGAAGTGAAAATAAAGTGCGATAATCTCCATTATGAATTGCCAAACAATCCCCGATATATACATAAGCATCATTCATCATAAGGCATTTATTTAAATCTTTCATATGGCGAAACTGCACCGCTCCAAAAGGAAATCTCTTTGCGAGATAGCCAAGCAAGGGCACCTCTTTCATATCCCAATTTGTATTTTTATTTTTGTTTGCCACATAAAGTAAATCCCCAGTAGCCATACTGCGCAGACTCATAGGATTTAAGACAAGAGGGACTTTAGCGCCATATAGCACACCCAAAGCGATAAATCCAAAGCTCAAAAATATCTTTTTCATTCTTGCTCCCTTAAAATCTTAAACCAAATAGGCAGATAAGTGCCTTCAAATTCTACGCGCATCGCCTCATATGCTAATGTGCTTGTAAAAGGTGGTGCAAGATAAGGCGCAGGGCTAGAATTCCCACTTATCATATAATCCAAAATCTTACCACTTTTCCTTGTGGAAACATTTGGAGCGATAATGCTTAAATGCTCTTGGATTTCAGGCGATAGGAATTGTTGGAGCTTTGTAGGCTCAATGCCAAAGTCACCAACTAATGCCCATTCAATATGAGGATATTTAAAAAAATAATCATATACATCTTGGATTGTGTTAATAACCTTTGGAATTGTTGGGTCTTTTAATGACATATTTAAAAATACATTATTGTCGATGCGAATGCCTAAAAGTGGCAAAAGATTGCGTTTGGATGGTTGCACAATAATGATCTCTTGGGCGCGTTTTTTGCTTATAATGACTGCATTCATAGAGCGCATCTCAGATTCTGCACGCACAAAATACACAAACACAAATCGCTTAAAATCAATATAAAGCTGATATTCCTCAATGGGTGTCTTTGGCGCATAGGGTAGGGTAAAGGTATTGAGATATTTACTTGCTGAAGGCATATTCTTCACGCCTTGCAAAACCAAAATATCCGCTTCTTCATTAATTAGGAGTCCCCTTACGATATTGTGCCATTTGTATTCAGCGGGCGTAGTCTCATTAAGATTCCAGTTTGTGATTTTAAAATCTTTCAAATCCGCAAAAGCATAGCTTGTCAAAAGGATTGCAATGCAGATGATTTTGGTATGTTTTAACATCTTAACTCCTTATGGATACGCAATAAGCCTAGATTCTACAAATGGCGGGATAAGCATCCATTGCTGTTCTAGATTCTTAAATCTCAAGCATTTTCCAAGTTTTATACGATAATCTTTGCTTGGAGTGAAGCTTATTTCTAGGCATTTTTGTGTGGCGAGATTTTGGATTTGGAGGGTGCCATTCCTCATTGGTGTGAGTTTAAAGATTTGCGCTAGATTCTGATTCTCACAGGGTTGATGAGAAAGTGTTTTGGCATTGGCATTAAGGCAGGTTTGGGTCATTTTATTGATAAAGCGAATATGCCCATCGCTTAGAATCTGCATTTTCCAATTATACGCATCGCCAAATTGTGCATAATAAAGTGGAGATAAAGTCCAAATCTCGCTCCCTAAAGCCAGCTCGCGAAGTGTGATAACACCACCCGCCAAACTCATTATCGATATAAACTCCCAAGCTTCGCCATCTATGGGGTTGGATGTGTCATTTTGCACAAGGGCTAATATTTTTTGTCTAGCACTATGGGCTTGCGGGGGATTTTGCATTGTATTTTCTTGTATGATATATTCTTGCACGATGATTTGTGGAATGACTTTTGGAGATTTGGCGATAGGTTTCGCACAGCCTGCAATGAGCATACAGCATATAATCAAAACAACAACCCTCAATTCTTGCTCCTTAATCAATTTCTCTCCATTATAGCAAGTCTTTATTAAATCTCCTTATAAAAAAGCTACACCACAAATGTTAGAATCTTTGTTTAATCTATCACTTATTATCGCGATTGCAAATCGAAGCTTAAGTCTCTAGTGTTTCTTGACCGATTTTTTGGTATTTATTCCAATACCACTCCACAAACTCCAAAGCTTGCTTATGCCTTGGCAGATATGCGCCATCTTGCTTTTGTATATATAGAAATAGCCAATCTTTTGCATCTTTGCGGGCAATGTAATGTCGCGCAAGGCTGATGTAAGTTTGTTTATACCATTCTTTAAGCTTAACATAGTTATTTTTATTCACACTCAAACACGGGATTTTTTGAGGTGTGAAAGAAAGTGTGTGCGTAGCAAATGCTCCAAAAAGATGAATAAGCCCCTCACAATAATAAGGCAAAACCTCCTCTTGCTCTCTCCACGCCATAAGCCCAACCGCGCGCCTTATCGTATCGCTCATTAGCGCTTCAAATTCATCTCTTGGATGTGGGTGCTCAAAATACGCCACTAATCCGCCAGCTGTGGCTTTAAACTCCTCGATATTTTTAAATTCTCCGCTCACATTCATTTGCTGCTGCGTATTGTGCTGTATCCACAGAATATGTCCTAGCTCGTGCCCATTTGTGCTAATATCATAGATTCTGTGCCACAATTTCTCATTGTTAAAAAGAATATCTCTAGCTTGCTCTAAAAACTCCCTTGAAAATACTTCATAACTCAAGCGCATTTTAGGCTTGGCTTGCGCAGCTTTTAAGATTCTATCTGGGAAAGCAAAGATTTTTTTGCCATATATGCTTGAAATGCCTTCATCATTTGGCGCAACTTGAGCTGAGAATAAACCATTCAAATCCGCCCCATAATACAGCATTGGCGTGCCAATAAAAAAGCACACCTTTTTATACGCTCCACGCACAAAATCTATCAAGTCTTGTGGAGCGCGCAAGTAAGAGGCTAGATTTTCAAACAAACTTAAGACATTATTTTGTGTATTTTGTGTAAGATTATAATGTGGCGAAGAAATGCGCAAATCCCATTCTGGTGCGACACAATGACGCAAATTATCCTCATAATATTCCAAAGGATGCCCTATTTGAAATGGCGTTTGGATCGCCATCCACTTTCTATCCACTTCCTGCCAACGCGCAACAAGCATATCAACACTAGATTCTGCAAATGCCACATATAGCGCATTAAAATATGCCATATAGGCTTCTTTTGCGCCAAATTCATCATCTGATAGATTTTGCAGATTCTGTATGGTGTGGTTTATGGCTTGAGTGATTGCATTTATCTCTTTTTGAAATGCCTTACAAAAAGGTAGAATCTCAATCTTATCGCCCCTTAAAAACGGAATAGAATAGCTTCTATCAGAAGTGATAAGTGCGCCATTTTGGTATTCTTTATCGATGGTTGGAATGAGTTTAGCAAACACTTCATCTTTAAACTTCTCTTTAAGCTCGATATTGATTTTATCGATTAAAATTCTATTCCATTGCGTGAAAAACGCACTCATAGCCTCGCCAATTGTATGCACGCCAAAAAGGAGATTCCGATAAAATAGCGTGAGAAAGTTTTGCGTGTGGATTTCTTGAAGCAATTCTAAGTGCTTTTGATGATAAAAATCCTGCACATACGCAAGTAGGAATTCTTTAGATTCTTGGATTTCTTGATTGGATTTTTGTGCTTGTTTTAGAATCTGTAAAATCGCTCCTTCTTTCAGTGAGGCTATACGCTCGATAAGTGCGAAAAAATGCGTCTCGCTAGATTCTATCCCAAGTCTTTGGCAAAGTGATCTTAAAGTCTTATTAAAGCTATGATTTGGGTTTTTTACCGCTTGATATAGGTTTGATATTTGCTCATCACGCTTTTGGATTTTGGCATAAACACACGCCATATCATCATAAAATTTCTGCGTCATTAGATTCTTGCACTTTAGAGCTTAATATTTTAGGTTTTACTTCCGCCCAAATCAGATACTTTGCCCCACATTAAACGATATTTACGCTTCATAAATTCTAACTCCTCACGTGCGCACTTTAGCTCATCACGCAAGGTTTCTATGGTCTTTTTATCATCATCATACACTTCTTGCATAGAAATCAAAGCCTCTTTTAAGAATCCATTCTCATCCTTAAAAGCCGCTATTGTCTCATCTTTTGCGGATATCACCTTATCGTGAAGTCCCATAATCGTATGCAAGGTGCGCTCAACAAATACAGAATCATAAGATACGCCATTGGCTTCAGCTGTGGTAAGCCCCATTTGCATCTTATTAACTAAGGCATTTGTGCTACTTTGTGCTTCGACGAAAATCTTGCCATATTCTTCTTTGCTCTTAATGCTTTTGTTTTCTATCATTTCTTGAACTTTTTGCTCATCAAGACCTGATATTTTTACAAACTCATCAAATGCAACCCAAGCGATATTTTTATCTTCCATTATTGTATTCTCACTTCAATCTCTTGCGAATCTAATTCGACCTTTTTGGCTTTCATCACTCTATCTTCTAGCAATTTTCCTGCCAATTCTTCATCTTTTAAGCTTAAAATCTGCATAGCCAAATAAGCCGCATTGATAGCTCCAGCTTTTCCCACGCTAACAGTCGCCACAGGCATTCCAGAAGGCATTTGCACCGTTGATAAAAGCGCATCAACCCCATCAAGAATCCCACCTCCTAATGGCACGCCAATAACGGGCTTTGTTGTCTGTGAAATAATAGCTCCGGCTAAATGTGCTGCCATTCCTGCTGCACCTATAAAAACCTGCGCACCCCGCTTACTTGCGTCTTTGACATATTCTTTTGTCCGATCGGGACTTCGATGCGCTGAGCTTATAAGCACTTCATAAGGCACATCAAATTTTTTCAAAACCCCTATACACTCATTCATCACATCAAAATCACTTTTGCTTCCCATTATAATGCTGACAAAATCCATACGCATCCTTTATTGACAATTATGGCACTCAACGGATCTGTCCATCACGACCTTATCTTCAGCTTGTGGGCTTTCGCTTCTTAGGTAATAAGTCGATTTAAGTCCAAGCTTCCACGCTAGCATATAGATATCATTCAAAGTCTTTCCGCTTGCATTATCTATGCGGATAAAGATATTCGTGCTTTGTCCTTGGTCGATCCACTTTTGGCGCACTGCTGCGGCTTTTATTATCGCACTTTGATCGATATCATAGGCTGAAGTGTAATACTCCCAAGTATCAAGCGTGAGATTTGGTACGACAACTGGAATCAAACCGCTTAGATTCTCTTCAAACCACTTTTTCTTATATACTGGTTCAATGGTTTGAGTGGTCCCAGCTAGAATGCTAATCGAGCTTGTGGGTGCGATAGCCATAAGGTAGCCATTGCGGATTTTATTCTTCTTTACACGCTTTCTTAGGTCTTCCCAATCACAAGTCGTATTAAACAAGTCGTGATTAACAAGCTTTAAAGCTTCTTTATTTGCTAGATCAATAGGGAAAATCCCCTTGCTCCAGTTTGATCCTTCAAACTGCGGATAGCTCCCACGCTCAAGTGCTAGATCAGAACTTGCTAAAATAGCGTTATAGCTTATGAGCTCCATAAGCTTATCAATCTTTGATAAATGTTCATCAGAACCCCATTTTATTTGCTGTGTAGCCAACATCTCTGCTTCACCCATAACGCCAAGCCCAATGGCGCGATTTTGCATATTTGTAGCTTTGACTTTGCGATTTGGATAAAAATTTAAATCAATCACATTATCAAGCATCCTAATTGCAATTGGCAAGACGCGCTCGATATCTTCTTTTGTATTGATTTTGCTTAAATTGATGCTTGCAAGATTGCATACTGCGGTTTGTCCACCCTCTTGGATTCTGTTTGTAATAAAAATTTTTTTACCTTTTATAGAATCTATGCTTGTGAGTTTATTTGCCTTTTTGCTTACGCCAGAATCTGTGGTTATGATATCATTTTCATTAAAGTATTTTTTCTCTCCATTTTCAAATTCAACTTCAACTTTTGATGAACTAGGTTCTGTGTTTTGAAAAATCTCTGTGCAAAGATTCGAGCTCCTAATGATTCCTGTATGTGCATTTGGATTACAACGATTTGCATTATCCTTAAAGCATAAAAATGGCAAGCCCGCTTCAAAATAATTCGTAAGAATCTTTTTCCATAAATCCTTTGCGCTTATACGCTCTTTTATAATACTCTCGTCATTCTCAAGCTCAATGTAACGCTTCTCAAATTCCTCGCCATAAAGATTAGTTAATTCTGCACATTCATAAGGATCAAAAAGCGTCCATAAGCCATTTTCTTGCACTCTTTTCATAAATAAATCACAAATCCAAACTGCTGGGAATAAATCGTGCGTCCTACGCCTTTCATCCCCAGAATTTTTACGCAAATCCACAAACTCATCAATATCTGTATGCCAAATCTCTAAATATGTCGCAATCGCACCTTTTCTCGTGCCAAGCTGATCTACAGCGATTGCCACATCATTTGCGATTTTTAAAAATGGCACAACGCCCCCAGCTGCATTTTTATACCCATCAATAAAACTTCCAAGTCCGCGCACCTTTGAATAATCCCAGCCAATGCCTCCGCCATATTTACTTAAAAGTGCCATTTCTTTATACGCTTCAAAAATCCCCTCAATATTATCAGGCGTGCTTCCTACATAACAAGAGCTTAACTGATGGCGTGGAGTTCTTGCGTTTGCTAAAGTCGGTGTTGCACACACCACTTCAAATTTTGAGATTAAATCATAAAATTTAACCGCCCACTCATTAGGTTCTTTTTCATTTTGAGCTAGAAACATCGCTATTGCCATAAACATATGTTGCGGCAATTCAATAGGAAAATTTTTACTATCTTTTAGCAAATACCTATCATAAAGAGTCTTAATCCCTAAATAATTAAATTGCAAATCGCGTTCAGGCACGATTTTAGAATCTAAAAACTCTAAATCAAATTTTTCTTTCAATCCTGTTAGAATCTTACCCTCAGATTCTGCGTGATTAAAATATTGTTTTAATGTTTTATAACCAGTAAAGCCACTTACTTTATGATATAAATCATATAAAAACAATCTTGCAGCTACAAAAGTCCAATTTGGACTATCCACATCGATTTTATCTGCAGCTGTTTTAATGAGGGTTTGTTGAATTTCTTCAGAAGTGATTCTATCGCGAAACTGGATTCTCGCATCGACTTCTAATTCACTTTGACTCACTCCTTCTAGCCCCGCTACCGCGCTAGAGGTGTATTTTTGGATTTTGGTAATATCTAATGCTTCTATGCGTCCACTTCGTTTTACAACAGTAATCATTTTTAGCCCCTTAGATTCTAGTTTAGGTATTGTATAAGTTCGTTTGTATCAATGCGCGGAGATCTGTATTTAGGATCCTCGATTCGATATCCAAATGCCACTAAAAGCGCAATTTGCTCTTTAAAAGTATCGATTCCTAAAAATTTCTCTAAAGGTTTTTTTTCAAACCCTTCTATCGCGCAAGTATCAATCCCCATATATGCCGCACAATTCATCATTGAGCTTGCCATTATGTATGCCTGCTTCGCACTCCAATTAAAAATCTCTTGTGCATTAATATAGTGATTATTTTGCAAAAAATTACAATAGCGCACATCTTTATAAGCCCTTAAAGATTGCTCATCTTTGGTTTTTCTAGCAAACATTCTTGTCGCATAATTACTCGTGCTTTGCATATCGGCGATTTTTGAGAGATACACGATAAGCTCGCTAGAATCTGTGATTTGAGCTTGATCCCAGCAAAGCGGTTGAATTTGTTCTTTTAGCTCTTTATTGCGCACGATAAGCAACCTTGTCGGCTCCATACCAAAAGAACTCGGACTTAATCGCCCAGATTCTATAATCGTTTCAAACTCATCTTGTGGAATCTGCCTATTTGGGTCAAACTTTTTACACGCAAAGCGAAATCGCATCGCATTGATAAAATTATTTTCTTTCATTTTTAACTCCTTATATTGATTTATTTTCTTGCCATTCTTTTGCGCTCTGTTGGATCAAGGTATTTCTTGCGGATTCTGATGTTTTGTGGCGTAACTTCTAGAATCTCATCATCCTCTATCCACTCTAGCGCGCGCTCCAGCGTTAAATCCCTTGGTGGCACAAGCTTTATAGCATCATCACTTCCGCTTGCACGCATATTTGTAAGATGCTTTGATTTAATTGGATTGACATCTAAATCATTATCCCTGCTATGCTCACCAATAACCATTCCGACATAAACTTTAGTTTGTGGCGCGATAAAAAGCACACCTCGCTCTTGGATGTTAAAAAGAGAAAATCCTGTTGCCTCACCATTTTCCATAGAAATAAGTGCGCCATTTTTCCTAGATTCTACATTCCCACTAAATGGGCGAAACTCTAAAAATGAGTGATTCATCACACCTTCACCTTTTGTATCTGTCAAAAATTCACTTCGATAACCAATAAGCCCACGCGCTGGAATCTCAAATTCTAGTCTCGTATAGCCTTCACCCATTGGATTCATTGCTTTCATCTCGGCTTTTCGCTTACCTAATCGCTCAATAATGCTTCCGCTAAAATCTTGAGGCGTATCAATGACTAAATGCTCAAAAGGCTCTAGCTTTACCCCATTTTCTTCTTTAATAATCACTTCTGGACGCGATATACTAAACTCAAATCCTTCACGTCTTAGATTCTCGGCTAAAATTGTGATTTGTAGCTCTCCGCGTCCTGATACACGAAATTTCCCTTCACCCATTTCTTCGCACTTCATAGCAATGTTTGTTTGCATTTCTTTTAAGAGTCTATCTTTTAGTTTATTTGCTGTTACGTGCTTACCCTCTAAGCCAGCAAGTGGTGAGTCATTTACTGCAAAATACACGCTCATAGTTGGCTCTTCTAAATGCATAGGATCAAGCGGCATAGGATTGCTTGGATCAACGATAGAATCCCCCACATCAATAGTGTTAAACCCAGCGATTGCTACAATATCTCCAGCCTGCGCAGATTCTATCTCAGTGCGTGCAAGTCCTAGAAAACCTATAAGTTTTGTGATTTTGCCATTTTCTTTTTCACCATCGCTTTTTGCTAGCATTACATTCTCGCCCTTTTTAATTATGCCATTAAACACACGCGCAATGCCAATTTTCCCCACATAATTATCATAATCAAGCGTAAAAATCTGCATTTGCAAAGGATTCTCGCTACTGCCACTTGGAGCTGGGACATATTCTAAAATCGTCTCAAAAAGTGGCTCTAGATTCTTTTTTTCATCTTCAAGATTCTTTATTGCATAGCCATCGCGCGCAGCCGCATAAATCACAGGAAAATCAAGCTGATAATCACTCGCTTCCATTGCGACAAATAAATCAAACACTTCATCAACAACCCTATCAGGATCAGCTGCGGGCTTATCGATTTTATTGACAACGACAATCGGGCGGATTCCAAAGCTTAGAGCCTTTTTAACAACAAATTTAGTTTGCGGCATCACACCTTCTTGTGCATCTACAAGCAATAACACACCATCAACCATTTTAAGCACGCGCTCAACCTCTCCGCCAAAGTCTGCGTGTCCGGGTGTGTCGATGATATTGATTTTTGTGCCTTTGTAATTTATGGCAGTGTTTTTAGATAAAATAGTGATTCCACGCTCTTTTTCTAAATCATTAGAATCCATCACGCGCTCATCAATTTGCTCACGCTCACCAAAAGTGCCTGATTGAGTTAATAAGCCATCTACTAAAGTTGTTTTTCCGTGATCTACGTGAGCGATAACTGCGATGTTTCGAATGTTTTGCATAGGTTAATCTCTTTCCTTCAAGTTAAGTAAGTAATGTTAAAAGGTGCCTATCTCGCATATAGCAACGACCCTAAAACTCTATGTGATTTTTTATAAGCAAATTTTGGACCATATCTACTTGCAATAATAACACACTTGGATTACGCCCAAACCCTAAATGGCATCACGAAAAGTAGCTTTTATGCAGGCTAAAATTTCGTAAATTTGCTAGAATCTTGCACAAATTGCTAAAATATGATGTAAAATTACTGCTTGTATTTCAAATTTAAGGAACAAGAAAATGCCAAGAATCTTAAGAAGATTTTTTATAGGTTGTGTAACATCGTTTTTGGCTGTAGTTGTTTTTACAGGATGTGCGACAGATATTCAAAGTCTTAATACTTTCGCGCACCATTATTATGAGGATTCTCCGCAAAAAGCCCACGTATTCGCCCTCAAGCAAGATAAAAAAAATCAAAATTTGTTATGGACTATGCAAGCAGGGATTAGTGCCTATACTGCGGACTTAGATTCTGCGCTTCCTCTGCTTGAGAAAAGTGAAACGCTTTTTAGTGGGTTTGAAGCTGAAGGTATTATCGCTTCAAGCACCACTAAAGCAGGTGCCGTACTTGCAAATGATAATGCAATGAGTTATAGAGGAAACATTTATGAAGGCATATTTATCAATTATTACAAGGCTCTTTATTATATGCAAAATGGTAAATATCAAGAAGCGCGCACAGAGTTTAACCGTGCAAATGATCGACAAAGGCGCGCTAAAGATTATTATACTAAGCAAATTCAGCAAGCCCAAGAAAATGAAGAAAAACGTTATGATGAAAATAGCGCAAAAAAGGTGAATAAAAAGAAAACAAGCTCACAGATAAACTCCTTGCTTGCCGATAAATATTCAAACCTCAATAGTTTTAGCGCTTTTGATGGCTTTATCAATCCTATGGTCTCTTATATTTCGGGGCTGTTTTTCTTACTTGAAGGCGATAGTAAGGGGCTAGATTATCTCAAAGAAGCTTATGGCATAACAAAATCTCAATACATTGCCAAAGATATGGAACACTTCTCTAGTCGCAATCAAGAGCACTATACTTGGATTCTGATTGAAGAGGGTAGACAATCACATAAAAGCGAGCTTAAATTCTCACTTCCTTTGATTGTGGATAAGGTCTATCATTTTGAAGTTGCTCTGCCTCAAATCCACAATGGCTTTAGCTTTAATAAAACCTATCGTGTCAAAGTTGGTGAGGCATCTTATGATTTTGATGAAATTATAAATACCGATAAAATCATCATCACTGAGTTTGAAAAGCAGCTGAAAGCTATTAGCGCGCGCGCTATCACTTCTGCTACTATTAAGCTAATCGGGCAAATTGGGCTTTCTAAAGGTCTTGAGCAAGCTAATCAATCTGTTGGAATGCTTGCCTCTCTTGCAGGAAAGGTGTATTCTAAGACAACTACAAATGCGGATTTGCGCATCGCAAGCGTATTGCCACATACAATTTTAGTCGTTAGGATTCCGAGCACTCAAGGTTCTGTGGCAATTTATGCTGATAATGTTTTACTTGGGAATATTCAAATAACAGATTGTAATGAGTCTGCAGAATCTCAAGCTTTGCGCGCTTGTAGCAATAAAAATAATATTCTTTATGTGCGTCAGACTAGAAAACAAATTTTTGGCAAAACTCTTTTTACAAAATAAAGCCATTAGATTTGCTATAATATTAGTGTCCTTATATGGATTCTAAAAGCCAAATCAAAGGAGTTAAAATGGGTAAAAAAATTACAGCTATTGCCTTAGGCGTTGGAGCTTTTTTGATTATAATTTTAACAGGAGTTTTGTTCTATGCAAGCCACTCTCTAAAGGAGAAACTAGAAGTATCGCTAAATTCGTATTTTAAGACACTCTCTCAGGCAACTCCTATAGAGTTTGAGCCTTTTTCTTGTAGTGGGCTGAAGAATTTAACTTGCGTGAGCGATTCTTTTAGCATCAACAATATACTTTCGTTTAAAAATCTCACTTTAAGAATCTATGACCTTGATAAGCCAGATTCTTTGGGCTTGTCGCTAGAATCCCCTGACTTTAATTTTATTGATAAAAAAGACATCAACAATATTCGTAATTTGATTAATATTTTTACTGGTGGGATTGCCCCTCAGGCTGATTTTTCAGAATTTATTTTACCAACTTCTTTTCAATGCGATATGCAAAATACACTTCAAGACCAAATTATCCAGAATCTCACAACTTGTGATTTTGTCGCACCAAATATGAATTACACGCTTACAATAAACACCGCACAAAATCCCAAAATCTCTGCAAAAACATTAAAAGAAATACTTTTTGAAAGCTATCAGCTCTATCAAACAGACCAAGAAGAATTTAAAAAACAATTTCTTGTGGCTTTTCACTCTGCAAACCTTTCCATAAAGTCAAACCAACTGAAAGCTAGCATTATTAGTGAAGCAAAACTTAAGAATCCAAAATTTGACCCTAAACTTTATGAAAACACTCTTGAAACATCAAAAAATATTGCATTCTACACATTTGGATTGACAAGTAAAGATTCTAAAAAACCTTATTACAATGAGATCATTTTCAATTCGCTTGAACTGATTTCTAAAATACTTAATGAAGATATTAAGGGTATACAATACGACATTGCATCTAAAGAACAGAATAATTTTACTCCACTTGTGGCGATAAACTTTAATCAACTCTTCAGTCCAGAATCTTTGGTACTCAAAAGCAAGCCCATAGATGAATAAGCATTCAAGAAATGATAACAAAGGCAAAAAAGGACTTAAGCGCCTATATAACGCATTTTTCTATTCAAAAGATGGATTAAGTGCAGCTTTCAAAGAAGAAGAAGGTTTTCGCCAAGTTTGTCTTGTGGCTATTTTTTGTTTTGTTGGGGGATTTTGTCTTGGCGAAGGATTTAGCGAGAAGATTATTCTTGCCCTTCCCGGATTTTTATGCGTTATTGTCGAGCTTTTTAACTCTGCGATTGAAAACGCAATCGACCACACAAGCATCAAACCACACCCATTTGCCAAGAAGGCAAAAGATATGGGAAGTGCTGCACAGATGTTAAGCCTTATTTTTGTTGGCATTGTGTGGGGTGCATTTATTATCATCTAGAGTGCTTGAGATTATTTTATAGTTTGTATTAGTGCGTATAGCTATATTATAGCAGTATCTAGAGCCTTAAAATTCCTATAATTCTAATCTTAACTCACAAAATTGGCATATTTATTGCTTGATTGTCTTGAAATTTTAGCATAAAGGGAACGAGATGTTAAGGTCATTGTGGTCAGGCGTAAGTGGTATGCAGGCACATCAAATTGCTTTAGATATAGAAAGCAATAATATTGCAAATGTCAATACGGTTGGTTTTAAATATTCGCGGGCTTCTTTTGTTGATATGCTATCTCAAACAAAGCTTATTGCGACAGCTCCATATAAAACGGGACTTGGCGGTATGAATGATTTTTCTGTCGGTCTTGGTGTAAATATCAATGCAACTACAAAGGTATTTTCACAAGGAAGCACACAAAATACGGATGTCAAGACAGATATAGCCATCGAGGGTGAGGGTTTTTTTGTTATCAGCCCAGATAAGGGCATAACTTTTAATTATACGCGTGATGGAAGCTTTTTATTCGATGCTGCAGGGAATCTAGTAACAACTAATGGCTATGTCGTTCAGGGCTGGCTTCAAGGTGATCTTAGAAATTCTGCCAAAAAGAGCGAACAAGAATTTTTCCACATCGATAATACAGGACCTGTTCGCAATATACAAATCGATCCAAATATGGTTATGCCCGCGCGTTCAAGCACTAATATAAAATTAAGGGCAAACCTTAACGCAGGACGCCATTCTGACCAAAATGCAAATATTTATGCCCTAGATTCTACCTCATATACACCAACTGATGGTACAGATCCTGTATATGATTCTGCTGGGAATCTAACACAAATGGCAGAGGATTTTGGCGCACTATTTAACCAAGATGGTGATGCGTTTGGATTGACTGAAAATCAAGGGATTTGGATAAGCTATAAAAATGCCCAAATGATAAATAGCATTGTTGAAACATTTGAAAGCAGTTCGATTTCTATCAATGGCGTGAAAGTGTCTTTCGCTAACGATTCTACTATGACTGGAATCTCTACACTCACTGCCGCACAAAATGCAATCAATAGTTTACGCGATAAAATCGGTGTAGAAGCCTATACTGAAGGAAACATGCTAAAGCTTATCAATCGCAATGAAATGGATGGAAGTGAGCGCACTAAAAATATCATTATTACAGAAAGTGGCACAGGAGCATTTGAAAACTTTGTCGAGGGAGATGCCGATATCACTTCTTTTAGATATCGCTATACTAAATCAGGGTCCCCAGATTCTGCAACAGGACAATTCAGAACGACAGAAGATTTACGCAGGCTTATTCAATATGATGCCAATATGATTAAAGACCCAAGTCAAGAATATAGTGATAGCACTGCTTCAGTTTCAGTAACTGTAAATCAATATGGAATGTTTGAGATGGAAAACAAAGATAATGAAGATGAGGAGGTGCAGAATCTATCGATTTTTGTATCTGGCTATGCTTCCGATCAAGTCTCAGATAATGTGCTTTTCAAAAACACAATGCGAGGGCTTAATACAGCTTCACTTATTGAGGGTGGATCGGTTGTATCAACAACTAGAATCTCTCACGCTACTCATACCACGACCATTGAGATTTTTGATTCTATCGGGACTAAGCATACTGTGCGCTTTGAGTTTGTCAAAACAGGGCAGGCTGAATGGAGCTTTAGGGCGATTGTGCCAGAACCTTCTGTTTTCTATGGCGCATCAGCAACAAGACCAAATATCTTTGAAGGTGGGCGATTACGCTTCAATAGCGATGGAAGCTTAGCAGGTATGAATCCTCCGATGTTGCAGTTTGACCCTAAAAATGGTTCAATCGCACCACAGCGCATAAGTCTATCTTTTGGTGCAGCTGGTGGATTTGGTGGGCTTACAAGCGTAGATAAACAATCAGAAACTTATGCCATTGAGCAAGATGGCTATGGTGCTGGGGATTTAGCGGATATCCGCTTTGATAATGAGGGGACACTTTTAGGTTCATTTAGTAATGGGCGCACTTTAGCTTTAGCCCAAGTCGCTTTGGCAAACTTTGCCAACAACACAGGTTTGCAAGCCGAAGGCGGAAATGTATTTTCTTCAACTGGTAACTCCGGGCAAGCAATGATTGGAGCGGCAAATACAGGAAGACGCGGTGGCGTGGCTGGATCAAAGCTTGAGATGAGCAATGTGGATTTGAGTCGAAGCCTCACTCAACTTATCGTTGTGCAAAGAGGATTCCAAGCCAACTCAAAAGCCGTTACCACATCCGATCAGATTCTCAATACACTTCTTAATCTCAAGCAATAACATCATATCTTAGGGCTTTTGTTAGATATTAAGCTTTGAGGCAGGTTCTATTAAATATTACGGGCACAGGCATCAAGGCTAGATTCTAACCTTTTAGGTTCTAGCCATAATTGCTTACCCTAAACAAAGGCATAGAATGTATCCACAAAATATACGCGAAGAAGAGCTTAAAAACAAAGTCGCCCAAGATTTTTTCAATGCCAAAGATTTAAACCATACCAAAATAATTGGCAATATAGATTTTTGTGTAAGCTTTAATGATAAAAGTCTCTTTGAATCCATAAACTTCCTTTTTGCCGAAGCCAAAGCGAAAAAGGCTGATTATAGAGAATCTATCACGCAGTTAATCCTAACTCTAGGTAAAAATAAAATCTTAGAACACACCTTGCCACCGACATATTTTGGGGCATTTGATTGCGAAGAGATTGTATTTTTGCCTTATGAAGCAATTGCAAGTTATTTGCAAGATCTCTTTAGTAGAAATGATTTTAACTGGCGATTAAC
The DNA here is from genome assembly GCA_965120395.1 of uncultured Helicobacter sp. Lineage (GTDB taxonomy): Bacteria > Campylobacterota > Campylobacteria > Campylobacterales > Helicobacteraceae > Helicobacter_B. Next base: position 341 of record CBCPND010000050.1, on the reverse strand, counting down.
GCCAAGCGATTATCAAAGCTTGCAGTTTAAGCAAGTTTTTAATGAGATAAAAGATATTTTAGAATCTAATGCCATTAGTTTTAATTTTAATGACAAGGCATTAAAAGAATTTATTAAACTAAACTTCACGCTTAATAATGATAAAACACATAAAATCGCTATCACTAAAAATAACTTCAACTTTATCTATTATCAATGGTGCAAGATTGTTAAGCCGACCATTAAGATGGATTGGGAAGATGTAAAGCCAGAAATATTAGATTCTAGTTGCATTTTTTAGGTTAATCCAAAAAGCAACACCTAAAATCCTATGAAGTAGCGTTAAGTTCCTAATTTCTTAA
>CBCPND010000049.1:0-15598 GCA_965120395.1 uncultured Helicobacter sp. | reverse complement strand
GTTAAATTTAGGCTGCCAAAGGCAAACCTTGGATGTGATTATACTATAAAAAATCGTTTTTTTTTTTTTTGATTTTTGGGTGGAATTTTATGTCAGATTCTGTCATAAGATTTATGCAGAATCAAGGATTTATTGCAAAAAGATAAATCGCTAGATTCTAGAATGAAATATCTAAATCAGCTTAAAATTTATAGCTTAATTCAAATCTTACATCGATTCCCGGATTTGCCATTGCCATTTTTAAACTCGAATTTGCAAGACTCTCCATCGCTTCGCTTTTAAATGGACTAGTTTGTGCTATATAAAAAGTATTGAAAATATTATTGATACTTAAGCCAAACCGCCATCTTTTATGTCCATTCCAGCTGATATAAAGATTATGCACGCTATAGCCGTCTTTGCTAATTTCTCCCACTTCATCATTGTAAATATCATAACCTGTGTAATCAAGCTTTTGGACAAATTGGCTAACCCAAGAGATTTTTAGAAATATCTTTTTAAAATAATAGCTAAGTGCTAGATTATAAGTGATTCCAGATACTGCGCCAAGCTCATAAGTATCTTGAAGCAAATAGCCCTTATAAGTTGGAAAGCTCTGCGCGATTGAGACATAAGAATCAAACTCGCCATAATTAAATCCAATTCCACCCTCATATCCGGGAATCAAGATATTATCTTGCATATTTTTTCTTATAGCCGTGTGAGTATGAACTGCTTGAGAATGGTCGTGCCCATCGCTTGCATAGCTATTAATAAAATTATGCAAAATCGAATAATACAAAGCCAGCCTAAAACACCAATGTTTCAAGCCATAATCAATATCAAATTCTAGATTTTGCGCACTTTGGGCTTTGAGATTCTTATCTATCGTGGCATTGCTATCGCTTAAAAGTGTCGCATCACCCGGAAGTGCACCACTTGTGATATAGCCATATGCCGCACGCAAGCTTAGAGAATCTATAGGAAAATATGTTAAAGATATAGAAGCTGAAGGTCCGTGAGTTAAGTGATTTTGAGCATTTTTATCAAAATAATCAAACATATCATACCGCGCTTGTGTGTTAAAAATCAGATTCTCTAAAAACAAAAACTCACCTTTTAGAAATCCTCCATAAACATTTGCGCTTTCTTTTGCGCGGTTTATTGCACTAATTTTGGCGAGAGAATCTTCTACAAACATTCCTTGATAATTGAGTCCATACTCAAGCGCGCTAAAGATTCCTTCAAAATTATGCTTTAAGCCAAGGTTATAGCCAAAATTACTAAAGGCAATGTCTTTTGCGCTTGCTTCGCTATTCTCGCTAGATCCTGCAGATTCTAGAGGCGTGAGATTTAGTGCGCGCTGATTGAAAAATAGATTGCTCTTAATGCTTGGCGCAGAATCTAAGCCTTTGTGTTCATAACTTAGGCTTGCTGTGTGGTTTTGGTTTTTATGTGAGTAAAGCGCTAGATTCTTGCTAGATAGATTTGTCGCAAATGGTGCGTTTGAGTTTTCATTTAAATAGCTGTAAGAAAATGAGATTTTATCATTTTGTGCGATCTGTTGATTTAGTTTTAAAAGAATGCTTTTATTATCGCTATTTGAGCCTGTGACTTTATCTCCATTGCCATCATAGAATCCTAGAATGTTTGTCTGATTAAGATATAAAAGCCCATCTGTTTTATCAAGCGCGAAATAGCTTGTAATATTGGCACGATAACCTTGATTTGTATAGCCACTAGCCCCAAGAATTGCACCAAATTTTTGATTGGGGCGCAAAAAGTCTTTAGCGTCTTTTGTATTTATGCTTATCGATCCGGCTAACCCACCAAAGCCTAGGCTAAAATCACTTATGCCTTTTGATATTTTAATATTTTTTAGCATCATTGGATCAATAAGAATATTGCCTTGATGATGAAAAATATTGCCAAATTGGCTTGCACTATCAAGACTCACATTAAAAAGTCTATCTTCAAGCCCACGAATATAGACCTTTTGAGAAGTTGTGTTCGCTCCACCTACGCTAATGCTAGAATCTGTAATAAACACATTGCGTAAATCGGTGGCTTGGTGTTCTTGTATGGATTGTGCATTAAAAGTGTTTGTGTTAGCGTATTGGTGGTTTTGCTCACTTTCCTTTTTAGCTTTTGTTGTGATTGGGCTTAGCTCTTTTTCTTCTATTTCTTGTGCGCCTAAAAGCACGAAAAATAAGGGAATTGCGCCATAAGTTAGAATCCTATTTATAATTTGTTTATTCATTGTGTTTGCCTTAGGTTGATTTAAAATCAACATAATAGCATATAAACAACAAAGTTGCAAATAGTATTTTTAGTTGCTTATTATCAAATTAGTTTATTTAATGCAGAAGCTTTAAAAAGTCTTGATGTAGAATCTATAAATTTAGATATAATAAAGCTTAAAGAGGTGATTTATGAATGCTGTTGAACTGCTTAAAAGCCATCATATCGCGATTACCGATTTACGATTAGAGATGATTGAGATTCTATCAAAAGCTAGCCAGCCCATAAGCTTTGAGAGCTTTAAGCTTAATGCGAATAAGACGACCTTCTATCGTAATATGGATTTGTTTGAGAAAAATAATGTCGTGATAAAATCCGAGATGAATCGCAAGTTTTTTTACGAGCTTGCCAAGCACGCTAAGGCGCATTTCGTGTGTGATATGTGCCATAAGATTAGTGATATCCAAATGCCAGAAATTAAAGGCAAAATTAAAAGTGTGCTTATTAAGGGAATTTGCGAGAGTTGCGATGCACAAGCACAATGATGCTAAAGTCCAGAGAATAATGCAAAAGAATTAAAATGAAAGAGAATCAGACTTTTATCACAAATGATGGCGAGATTATAAGCAAAAAAGAACTGCTAGCTGAGATTGAGAATCTGCTTAATCGCTTTGATTCTAAAAATTTGCAAGGCTCTTATTTGGATTCTGCGCTCATTGATGCTCTTGATATAAACTCACTTCTTTCAATCCGCAATCAACTTTTAAACGCAGATTCTAGAGCGCTTAAGGATTTTAAAGATAGGCTAAATGAGCGGGATTGAATGCTTATGCTTAAAATGGCAGAGAATCCAAAAACCGCGTATATGTAAGATTATGCGTTTTAATATGGTGATAAAACACATTGCGTAAGCGCGGAGGAATGTGCTTGATTCTAGCAAATTCTTTAAAATCTTTAGGCAGTTTCACACAAGGTTTAGCACGACAGATAATGATGTGATTTTGCATTCTTTGGATTATAAAACCTTGTGGAAAATCCTGCGCAAAATCTTTTAATGAATCTTGCAGATTCTCAGAATCTAGGCGATGTTTTTTACTTTTAGCGCCAATCTCACAGCTAAATTGTGCTTTTATAATCTCTTGTCTTTGTTTAATAGATAGTACATATCCTAGCTTTTTTAAGGCTATATCAATGCAGTGCAAATTGAGATTCTCGCCCTTGATTCCTTCTTGATATTTAAATACTAAAAAATCCCCAAAATGCGTGATATTATGTGTATAAAAAGCCTCTTTTTCACTTGATAAAATAGCAAAGCTCCTTTGAAGCCCATTTTTAAAATGCTTAATGTATAAATTAGCAAAGTTATGTCGCATAAAATTACGCAAAATGCGTGTATCCAAATTACTCTCATCTTCAAAAAATTTATAATCATTACTTTTGCAAAACTCTAAAATCTCATCCTTGCTCACCCAAAGCAAAGGACGCACAATGTGAAAACTATCACGCTTTTCAGTCCCATCAAATCCAAGCAGATTATTAAGCCCAGAACCTTTTGAAAGCTGCATCAAAAACCACTCAAAGCGATCATTGAAATGATGTGCTAGAATCAGATTCTCATAATGATGCAAAGCCATAATTTCTTGAAAAAAGGCATATCTAAATTTGCGCGCATTGGCTTCAAAATTCTTACTAAATTGTGGTGCACTAGCATAAAAGCATTGTTTATTATGAGTTTTAGCAAGCTTTTTAGCATAGGCGACTTCATCCTTGCTTTGTGCGCGCAAACCATAATCAACAATGGCAATATCAAAATCTATGCCTTCTTGAATTAGCATAAAAAACAGCGCTACAGAATCGCTTCCACCCGAGAATCCAAGCAGGTTTTTTCTGCAATGCAAGACATTGAGATGATTGACTTTAAGATACATTTTAGCTCTTTTTGTTGGTAGATTTTAAGATTATAGCATTTGTAATTTTAGACTTTATCTTAAAAATTTATCCACTTTAAGCTTATTTTTTTTTTTTTTCATATCATATCATTTTGTGCAAGGTTTAATTGTAATTTTAATAAAAGGCGTGAAATGACTTGTTATCTGCACATCGGTATGCATAAAACTGGCACAACTTCTATACAGCATTTTCTTTTTACTAATCGTGAGCTATTAAAAAAGCAGGACTTTTTATATCCTGCGAGTATTAAAGATAATCTTGGAGATATGAATACAAGCCATAATCCTTTTGCTGGCATTATTGGTGATTGTTTTAAGAAAAATGACAAAATCTCTCTTGATAAATTCTTAGAGCAGTTTAAAAAAGAGCTAGATTCTGAGCAGGCAAAAAATGTCATTATTTCTTCTGAAAATATTCTGTTTTTAGATACGCAAGAAAAGCTTAATTATCTTAAAGAGATTTTGCATCAATTGGGCTTTAAGAAAGTCATTATTATCGTATATATAAGAGATGTGGCTGATAAATATTTATCAATATTTTCACAAGAATTAAAAAATACTTTTCAATTTTTAGCATCTGACAGCGCTTTAAAACAAGAAAAATTAGCAAACCTTCTATCCCCGCCCAAAGTCAATTCCAAAGATAGTGATTATCTTGATAGCGTTTTTTTCAACTACAAAAATATTTTACAAAACTGCATTGCTATCTTTGGCAAGGAAAATCTAATCGTTAGGCTTTTTGATAAAAGTGAGTTTATGCAAGGGGATTTGATTAGGGATTTTCTAGGCACGATTAATGTAGATTGGGATGAGGGCTTTTACATTACTCCAAACCAAAATGAAACCCTAGATCTCTTAGGTATAGAAATAGTAAAAGCACTTTGTAAGCATGATTTCCCTCCATTAAGCACCGATGTTATAGAATCTAGTTTTAAAGACCTTTATGGGCACATCCATAAATCCCTCACTTCCAAAGATCCAAATCTCAAATTTGCACCACCAAAAGAGATTCTAGAATCTTATATCAACTTCTATGCAGAATCTAATGAATGGGTTAGGGCAAACTTCTTTCCTCATAAAAAAGAGCTTTTCAAGCCAAAAGATTTAAGCAATTATAAAGAAAATTCCCAATTGCGCGAGATGAAGCCAGAATATTGGGAGCGTATCGCACGACTTATCGCAGATATCCTAACAGATCTCATCAATACAAGAAATGCTTTAAGTGAGAACAAGATAGCAAACATCATTGAGGTAGATTCTGCGCTAGCGCGCGTGCAAGATGAGCTTGCTTATAAGCTTGGATACGCTTTAATTCAAAACAGCAAATCGCTTTTTGGTTTTTTGCGTCTTCCTTTTGTGCTCTCTTACATTAAAGATGCACATATCGCTAAGCAGCAGATTCTAGATTCTGAAATCGCACAAAATAGGGCTAAAGAATTGTCACCTTTAAGCTCTTATAAAGATTACGAGCAAGCCTTAAAACTTCAAAGAAGCTTTATTTACAACCTTGGTGATGCGCTTATCATTTATGATAAATCTAATAAGCCAAAGCTCTCTTTTGTGAAGTTTTTGCGCAGAATCTTAAGAAATATAAGACTCAATAACGGCGTTCACAAATCTTTAAAAAACCTCAAAAACGAGCAAAAGGCATTATGAAGTTTCCTGCGTATTTAAGGGATTTAGAATCTGAAGCAATTTTTATTATCCGCGAGGTTATTGCAGAATTTGAGAATCCTGCACTTCTTTATAGTGTTGGTAAAGATAGCTCAGTGTTATTGCATCTTTTATTAAAAGCTTTTTATCCAGCCATACCACCGCTTCCTTTAGTTCATATTGATACGAAGTGGAAATTTAAAGAAATGATAGAGTTTCGAGATAGGCGCGCTAGAGAAGTTGGTATGCAGCTTATCGTCTATAGCAATCCAAAAGGAGATGAGCTTAATATCTCGCCTTTTATCCACGGCTCTGTAATGCATACAGATATTATGAAAACTCAAGCCTTAAAACAAATGATAGATATTTATAAGTTTGATGCGATCTTTGGTGGGGCAAGGAGAGATGAAGAGAAATCGCGCGCTAAAGAGAGAATCTATTCTTTTCGCGATATCAATCACAGATGGGATCCCAAAAACCAGCGCCCAGAACTTTGGAATCTTTATAATGGGAGGCATAAAAATGGAGAATCTATTCGCGTTTTCCCGCTTAGTAATTGGACAGAACTTGATGTGTGGCGCTATATTTATCTTGAAAATATTCCTATACCAAGTTTATATTTCGCCAAAGAGCGCAATGTCGTGGAATATATGGGCACAAAGATTCTAGTAGATGATACGCGTATGCCAGAGAATCTAGCAAAGAGCGCTAAAAATGAGCTTGTGAGGTTTCGCACGCTTGGATGTTACCCACTAACTGGCGCGATAAAATCTAGTGCTAAAAATGTCGCAGAGATTTTAGAAGAGCTATTTTTAGCAACCACAAGCGAACGTCAGGGCAGGCTCATTGATAATGATGAAAGCTCAAGTATGGAGAAGAAAAAGCAAGAGGGGTATTTTTAGATGAGGAAAAATCATAAGATTCTTGGATTCTCAGAATCTGCTAATTGTCTAGAATCTAGCAATGATATTACACTTTGTAGATTTATCACTTGCGGAAGTGTCGATGATGGCAAATCAACGCTCATTGGACGACTTTTATATGACACACAATCACTTTTCACAGATCAATTAAACACCCTAGAAAAAGAAAGCAAAAAGCTTGGCACGCAAAATGGAGATTTAGATTTTGCACTTTTGGTTGATGGGCTCTCAAGTGAGCGCGAGCAAGGAATTACAATTGATGTGGCTTATCGCTTTTTCACAAGCAAGAAAAATCGATTTATAATTGCAGATTCTCCCGGACACGAGCAATACACAAGAAATATGGCAACTGCTGCAAGCACCGCTGATATCGCCATCATTCTCATTGATGCAAGAAAAGGTGTGCTTACACAAACTAAGCGCCACTCCTACATCGCAAGTCTGTTTGGGATTAGGCATTTTATCATCGCTGTGAATAAGATGGATTTAATCGATTATGATGAGGCGCAATTTAGCGTGATTTGTAAGGATTATGAGGCGATTTTAAAAGAGCTAGAATCAAGCATAAATGTAAGCTATATTCCAATTTCCGCACTAAAAGGCGAGAATGTAACGACAAACAAAACCCAAAATCTCAAATGGTATAAAGGCAAAACCTTGCTTGAAGCGCTAGAAGATTCTAGCATTAAAGCCAAAAGCGCGCAAAATCCACAAAGTAAAGCGCAAGATTCTAGCGCACAAAAAGATTTCTTACAAACAGATTTCTTGCAAAATGAATTTATCTTACCAGTGCAGTATGTCAATCGTCCAAATTCAGATTTTCGCGCATTTTGCGGGCAGATTGCAAGTGGAAGTATCAAGCTTGGCGATGAGGTTATAATCCTGCCTTCAATGCAAAAATCGCGCGTTTCTAAAATCATTGCAAATGAGATTACAAATCCACAAAATCCACAGATTCTACAAACAACCGCCAACAAAGCGCATCAATCAATGTCAATAAGCTTGTGCTTGCAAGATGAGCGCGATATTTCAAGGGGCGATGTGATCGCGTGCGTGAATAACAGCTTAAAATTAAGTAATACGTTTAAGGCGATGGTGATTTGGTTTAGTGATTTGCCACTTGAGTTAAGCACGTCTTACTTGCTAAAAAGCACGCATAATCTTTGTAATGTAGCTTTCACAAGCATAGAGTATAAAAAAGATATGCAAACTTTCACAAATATAAAGACAAATACACTTCATTTAAATGATATCGCTAAATGCGCACTCAAACTTGATAAAGCGCTTCCTTTGCAAACATATTCACAAAATAAAATTATTGGTAGCTTTATAATTATCGATAAATACTCAAACCAAACATTGGGCGCTGGGATGATTGATGTTATCTCTAAAAATGCGCAATCTAGGCAGATTCCAGAATCTAGTGCGCAAGATTTTATCGTGGATTCCAAAAATTTAGAATCTAAAGATTTCCAAGATTCTACGCAAGATTCTAGTGCAAACAAGCTAGATTCTAGGATCTACCTAGATTCTGAAATCGCGCTTAATGCGTTCATACGCAAGCATTATCCAGAATGGGGATGCAAGAAAATATGATAGAGAATATGGCTTTGATATTTAGTGATTTTAGTTCTATGAAGTTTATTGTCGGTGTTACTTTGGGAATCTTACTAATTTTGTTGATACAAAATAAATTTCGACCCTCAATACTTTTTGTCTCTGTGGCTTGTTTGTATTATGTGCTTGGATATTTGGATTTTAAATCTTTAGCGACTTCTTATACTGGTGATTCGCTTATTTCACTTGTATTATTACTACTTGTCTCTGTGGTTGTAGAGAAAAGCGTGATTATTGAGTATTGTTCGCGCTTTATCATAAGTAAGAGTTATTTTTTCTCGCTTTTTAGGCTTGGAGTTATTGTTTCTGGAATCTCAGCGTTTTTAAATAACACAGCCGTTGTCGCAGCATTTATGGGAATGATTAAAAATAATAAAACCCAACCCTCCTCAAAGCTTTTAATCCCACTTTCTTATTTTTCAATCGTTGGAGGTGCAATCACACTCATTGGGACTTCTACGAATTTGATTGTGAATTCTTTTGTAGTGCAAAATGGCTTAGAATCTCTTAAAATGTTTGATTTTTTGCCAGTTGGGCTTGCTTTGAGTATTGGGATGATTATAATGCTTATGATTTTCTCTTGGCTTTTGCCAAATTATAAAAACACAACTAAAAGCCCAAAAGAGCACCTAGTTGCACTAAAAGTGCTACCTTCTAGCAATTTAATAGGCAAAAGCATTCAAGACAATAAGCTTAGGAATCTAGACTCTTTATTCTTAATAGAAATCCAAAGAAATGGCTTAAGTATCGCGCCAGTCTCGCATAATGAAATCATCCAAAGCCAAGATAAACTCATTTTTAGCGGAGATATTACGCAGTTGCAAGTGCTTAAGAAGTTTGATGGATTAGAATTTAGCCAAGGTTATAAAATCGATAAAGCAAGCTTTGTGGACGCTATCATCACTCCAACTTCGAGTCTCATTGGTAAAAAGGTTAGAGAGATAAACTTTAGGGCGAAATTTGATGCAGCGATCATCTCTTTACAAAGAGGTGATAAATACATAAACAAAATAGGTGAAGTCACTTTGCACGCCGGAGATAGGTTAGTGCTTGTGATAGGTAAGGATTTTCAAACAAGAGAGAATTTAAGCAAAAATTTCTATATCCTCTCAACCTTAAAACAAAATGCGCCATTAAGCAGGGCTCAGAGTTTTTGGACGATTTTAGGCTTTTTGCTTGTGATTACTTGCTCTGCACTTAATTTGATAGCTTTTAGCAAGGCTTTGGTGATATTTTTGGTATTTTTGCTTATTTTTAAATTGCTAAATTTTGCAGATCTCAAAAGACGTTTTCCATTTGATATTTTTTTTATAATTGGTTCATCTTTGGCTATCACAAAGGTTTTAGTAGCAAGCGGATTGGCTAAAGATTTGGCAGATTGTGTTATTGGGGTTTTTGGAGTTTATGGGGTTTATGGAAGCTTTATTGGTGTGTATTTGGTTACTTTGCTTTTGACGGAATTTATCACAAATAACGCCGCCGCTGCGCTTGCGTTTCCTATAGGGTTTGCTACGGCTTTGGGATTGGAAGTGAGTCCTTTGCCCTTTATTTTTGCGGTTGCTTATGGTGCGAGTGCTGGATTTATGATACCGCATAGCTATCAGACGCATTTAATGGTAAGCTCTTTGTGTGAGTATAAGATAATGGATTTTATAAAAATAGGATTTATTGCATCCATTATGTATAGTGCTATTGTGATTGTTGGTGTGCCTTTAGTGTTTCCATTTTGAGAATTTAAATGACAAATCTCACTTTCCATAACACAACCATAACAAAGCACCAAAGAGCCACGCTTAAAAGTCAAAAACCATGTGTGATATGGCTTACAGGACTTAGTGGCAGTGGCAAATCAACCTTGGCAAACGCGCTTGAAGAGAGGCTTTTTAATTTAGGGGCGCATACATATTTGCTTGATGGTGATAATGTGCGTATGGGACTTAATAGGGATTTGGGGTTTGATGATAGCTCAAGGAGTGAGAATATTAGGCGCATTGCTGAGGTGTGCAAACTTTTTGTGGATTCCGGAATTATTGTTATAAGTGCGTTTATATCGCCATTTAAAAGCGATAGAGATTTAGCTAGATCGTTAGTGCAGCAAGGTGAGTTTATAGAGGTTTTTATTGATACGCCGCTAGAGATTTGCATTAAGCGCGATCCAAAAGGCTTATACAAAAAGGCAAAAAATGGCGAAATACCAAACTTTAGCGGAATCCAAAGCCCATATCAAAAGCCACAAAATCCAGAAATTACCCTGCAAGGAAATATGCCTCTTAATCAAAGCGCACAATGTATTCTCTCATATCTCATTACAAAAGGATACATCAATGCTTGAAAGAATCGATCTAAACGATATAAAAGATATTGCCCTAAAAGCCGGAGAAGCTGTGATGGAGATATATTCTAGAGATTTTAGCGTGTATCAAAAAAGCAATAAATCTCCGCTAAGCGAGGCGGATTTAGTAGCAAATGATATAATATGCCAGAATTTAAAGGTTTTTAATCTGCCCTTGCTCTCTGAAGAAAATAAGATTATTCCTTTTAGACAAAGACAAAAGTGGGAGTATTTTTTCTGCATTGATCCAATTGATGGCACAAAAGAATTTATCAACAAAAACGGCGAATTTACGATAAATATCGCACTTATTCATAAAGATACCCCTGTGCTTGGCGTGGTTTATGCGCCTGCAATTGATGTGATATATAGTGCTAAAAGTGGCTGTGGTGCGTTTAAGAATGATTTTGCTTTGCCTCTAAAATCTATGGAATCTAAAGCAACTTACACAATTGTAGCGAGCAAATCGCATATGAGCGAGGAAACACGCAAATTTATAGATTCTATAAACACGCCAAAGCTAAAGAAACTCATCTCTATGGGAAGCTCACTCAAGCTTTGTTTAGTAGCAAGTGGTGAGGCTGATATTTATCCGCGTCTTGCGCCTACTATGGAGTGGGATAGTGCTGCAGCTGATGCGATAGTGCGAGAAGCAGGAAAAATGACTTATGATTTTATAACCAAAAAGCCTTTAGTTTATAACAAGCTAAATTTGCAAAACCCATACTTTGTAGTGAAATGATTTAGATTCTAAAATATTGCCATTGTAAGTTATATCACAAACAAAGGCGAGCTTATCATAGAACCTAAATTAAGCTTAATGCCTGCCTAAAGCTAACATTTCTTAATGCAAACTTACAATGCACCGCTGTTGTAAATCTTAAAGCTAATGGTTTTGAAAACCTATAAGGATTTATGTAGTTTGGATTCTGCGATCGAGCAAAATTATAGAATCCAAGTATATTGTGTTCTTCTCATTCTTTTAGAGGATCTTTGTGAAGCAGAAACTTAACATTGCAATTATTGTGATAATAAAACTTTTAAATCCAAAATCTACATAGAATCTAAACTTAACAAATCTTATCTACTTTAAACCGCAAGGTTTTGGCTATAATAATTGCAAAAAAGGACGACTATGCATTCAGTTGATATTACCTTAGAGAATCTTAGCGAAAATTACAAACTAAACTATGTCGCCAAGCAGGCTTGCGGGAGCGTGCTTTATCAAAGCGGAGGTTGTGTAATTCTAGCAAGCGTGGCAGTGGATAAGCAAAGCACACAGCAAGATTTTCTCCCACTAAATGTCCAATACATCCAAAAAGCCTATGCCAATCGCAAGATTCCGGGTGGCTTTATCAAACGTGAAGGCAAGCCAAGCGAGTTTGAGATTCTCACTTCAAGGCTTATTGATCGGACTTTGCGCCCGCTTTTCCCAAAGGGCTATTATTATCCTACGCAAATTACGATTTTACTTCTAAGCTATGATAATCTCGCAGATTTGCAAGTGTGCGCGCTTCACGCTGCTGCAAATGCGCTTTTAGTATCTGGGCTGCCTTTTATTCCGCCAGTAAGTAGCGTGCGCATTGGTAAGATTGATGGTGATTTTGTGGTTAATCCTAATATGTCTGAGATACAAGATTCTAGCTTAGATTTATATGTATCAGGGAGTAATGAGGATTTATTGATGATTGAGATGAAAGGAAGTGATGAGAGTCTCGATGAAGAAGATTTGTTAAAAGCCTTGCAAATCGCACAAAAAGTAATTGCTTCAGATTCTAGAATCTATCTTGAGTATCTTAGTCCGTTTAAAGCCAAGCCTTTAGAGCTAGAATTGCTTGATGTGCAAACACATCCTGAGATTTACACTCATATTAAAGAGCATTATCAAGCCCAAGTTAAAGATGCGCTTTTAGAAATGTCTAAAAGCGAGCGCAACGATGAGCTAGATAAAATCACAAACCACATAAAATCACAAAATGAATCCTTCGAGCTAGAACATATAAAAGATATGCTTAATCTTTATAAGAAACATCAAGTGCGCGCGCAGATTTTAGATTCTAAAGTGCGCGCTGATGGGCGAGGATTAGAAGATATTCGCCCTATAAGCATTGAGACAAATATTTTGCCTTGCGTGCATTCTAGCGCACTTTTCACGCGCGGGCAAACTCAAGCACTTGTAACTTGCACCCTTGGAGGCGATAATGACGCCCAAATCCAAGAAGGATTTAATGGAAGTATTAAAGATAGATTTATGTTCCATTATAATTTTCCCGGCTTTAGCGTGGGCGAGGCAAGTATGATAGGAAGCGTGGGGCGCAGAGAGCTAGGGCACGGGAATCTTGCCAAACGAGCACTAGAATCTAGTTTTTTGCCTGCGCCTTATACGATTCGGCTTGTCTCTGAGATTCTAGAATCTAATGGCTCAAGCTCGATGGCAAGTGTATGCGGCGGATCGCTAGCGCTAAAGGCGTGTGGGATTAGCAATGAACTTGTAGCTGGGGTAGCGATGGGGCTTGTGTGTGAAGGTGAGAGATATGTGATTTTGACGGATATTATGGGCTTAGAAGATCACGATGGAGATATGGATTTTAAAGTCGCAGGCACGCGCCATATCATCACAGCGATGCAAATGGATATTAAGCTTGGCGGACTTGATTTTAGGATTCTACAAGAGGCACTCTATCAAGCAAAACGCGCAAGGCTTAAGATTCTAGACTTAATGGAGCAAGCTAGCAAGAATATCGTTATCAATGAGGATATTTTGCCAAAAGTTGAAATCTTTAGCGTCCCAAGTCATAAAATAGTCGATATCATCGGGCAAGGTGGCAAAACGATTAAGGATATTATTGAGCGCTTTAATGTGAGCATTGATTTAAATCGTGAAAAGGGCGAAGTGCAGATAAATGGGGATTCTAAAGATGCAGTTTTAAGTGCTAAAGAGTTTATTTTAAATCTTATCAATCCTAGGACTTATGAAATTGGTGAGGTGTTTGAGGGTGCGATTAAGAAAGTGGCGGATTTTGGCGTGTTTGTGGAGTTACCAGAAGGTGGTGCGGATGGACTTTTACACATTAGTAGAATCCCAAAATCTGATATTGCGCTTAATGAGCGCTTCAAAGAAGGTGAGATTTTGAAATGTCAAATTTATGGCACATTTAAGGGGAAAATTGAGCTTGCTTTAGCTTCTTTTTAGCATAATTTTGTGATAATTTAGGCTTCATATTCAAGCTCTAGTAGGGGATCGATCCGAACGGCTTAAAGGAGAAAATATGAAAGCATTTTTAGTTTTATGTGTTGGTTTAGTTGGCTTTGCTTTTGCGGGTGAAAGTATTTTTAGCGGAAGTGATTTATCGCTTCTTATGGCTCTTTCTGTGGCTGGCGGTGTCGTAGGATTAGGTATCGCTGCACTTGGTGGGGCTATTGGTATGGGAAATGCCGCTGCTGCTGCAATCTCAGGAACTGCTAGAAATCCCGGAATTGGCGGAAGACTTTTAGGAACGATGTTTATCGCATTGGCTCTTATTGAAGCACAAGTTATCTATACTTTAGTATTTGCGATTATTGCGATTTATGGGAATCCATTCTTGCCAGAATCTAAACTTGTTGTTGAAGCCTTTAAGGGGTTGCTAGGCTAGATTCTATCCCCTTTTGGGGAATTGCGCTGGTGGTGGAACTGGTAGACACACCATCTTGAGGGGGTGGCGGGGCGACCCGTGCGAGTTCAAGTCTCGCTCAGCGCACCACAAGTAAAATTTTCCAAGCTGACTTTATGTATTAGTTTTGGTGTGATTAAACTTGCAAGAGATTCTCTTTAGCCGAAGTGGTGAAACTGGTAGACGCGCTAGACTCAAAATCTAGTAGGGGCGACCCTGTGTCGGTTCGAGTCCGACCTTCGGCACCATTGAGTGCGAATTTTATTGAGCTTACAATTATTATTTTAGAATTGCTGTCTGGTATTTCAGATTTTGTAAAAATTAAGATTTTAGCATTTTAAGATTCTATAAATTCAGTATCTCAAGTAAACTTCAATTTTTGCTTTAGATTCTAATTAAGGCTTGCTAATTAAAATTAATTATGCGTAAGTACGAACCTTGTAAAATTCAAGATTTTGCCGGGGATAGATTTTAGGATTACTAGGAATTGATGGCAAGCAAGATGATGTCATTGCAGGTGGAATTGAATCTCATCTTGCAAGGGGACAGCTTAAATTAGAAGTTTTTAGGTTTGATGCATGCAGATTACGAATTCTACTTTCAAAAATATAAGCCCAATTTAGCGCATAAAATAACACTAAAAGACATTCTCTCTGATAAGTCATATTGCGTTGTGTGTTAATAGGATTTGTGTGTTAGAGAATGTAACGCTAAGCGATCTTGTGAGATTTGGCGATAGGCTTATGATAGAGCGCATAAGTTAGAATATAAAAGCAAAGTTTATTTTTAATTAAAGAAATATTATTTGCAAAGTATGCGGATTTTAGACATATAGCTTTATGTATGTCTGATTTTAGAATCTTATAGAGATATTTTAGGGGTTAATCGATTGTATATTATAAATTAAAGCATAGAAGATGATGTGTTTTAAAAAAGAAGCAAGCCACTGGTTCAAAAGTTTAAAAGCCTCTTTTGGCAAGAGTGGGGTAAAGATTTGTGGATGCGCTTTTGCTTTGCTGGTGGATATTTGTGGGGATTGCAAACAAGAATATTGCTCCATAATACCTAATCTAGCATTTGTATATGAGAGTTTCTAAAAGTTCAATTCGTGATAAAACATTACCATATAATGTTAATTTAATAATTAAGCTTTGCTTGTAACAAATCATTTTTTCTATTGATTGTTACTTCGCCTGTTTCAAAGTTAGTTTGCTCTTTGAAATAATTATCTTTAGCGATTTTTGAATCGTA
>CBCPND010000048.1:0-43559 GCA_965120395.1 uncultured Helicobacter sp. | reverse complement strand
ATGGCATAGAAAAACGCATTTTGTCTTTGTAAAGCTTTACCCCTTAAAAGAAAAAATCAATCAATATTTAATGAAAATATAGCCTTTAAAAAATATGAAAACGATATAATCATCGAACAGCAATCATCCTCAAATCCTTCAATTGATAAACTACTGAAAAACGCATCAAAACAAGGGAGTGGTAAAGGCTATCCTGATTTTATAATCCAATACAAGCACGACTTAAGCTTTCTTATCATAATAGAAAATAAAGCCGATAAAAATACCATCAAAGCGATAGCAAAAGCAAGTATTCTGAGTATGCAGTCGATGGTGTTTTGCTGTATGCATCTTTTCTCTCAAAAGCTTATGATGTCCTTGCTATTGCAATCAGTGGCACAAATCCTAATGATTTAAAAATCTCGCACTTCCTTCATCTTAAAAATGAACCTAAAGCTTTTTTACATTTTAATGGTAAATTGCTCTCACCTAAAGATTATTACGAAAGGTTAAATACTTCTGAGGAAAAAGAAGGCAAGATTATGATAATCTCTTAAGTTATACAAGAAAATTAAATATTACTTTGCATAAAATGCATATCGATGAAGCCGAGCGTTGCATTTTGGCAAGCTGTATTATGCTGGCATTAAGGATTGATAGGTTTAAAAATTATTATAAAACAGAAGCTAATCAGCAAAGGCTAGCTAAAAATATGATAAGTGATGTATTAGATTGGTTTGAAAAAGCAAATGTAGGCGATGATAAAATCAAAATCATCAAAGCAAAATATGCAACGATTGAAGGAATGTTTGCTTCATCAAATGATAAAAATAATCTTCTTAGAGATTTAATCTCTGATATGGAAGAAAATATCGATAATTTTGAAAAGACAAATCGATATTATGATGTTTTAGGGCAATTATATGTAGAGTTTTTAAGATATACTAATACGAGCAATGATTTAGGAGTTGTCCTTACGCCAACGCATATTACTGAATTTTTCGCAGAAGTAGCCAATGTCAATAAAAATTCTGTTGTTTTTGATAATTGCACTGGGACTTGTGGTTTTTTAATTTCTGCGATGAGCAAGATGATGGATGATGCAAAGGGCGATAAAACAATCGAGGAGTCCATAAAAAGCAAACAGCTTATCGGAATAGAAAAGGCTGATAAGATGTATTGCTTAGCAGCATCAAATATGGCTATACACGGCGATGGCAAGACAAATATATATTTTGGTAGTGGCATAG
Source organism: uncultured Helicobacter sp. (assembly GCA_965120395.1). GTDB lineage: Bacteria > Campylobacterota > Campylobacteria > Campylobacterales > Helicobacteraceae > Helicobacter_B. The sequence goes on along the minus strand of CBCPND010000048.1, from coordinate 42,330 downwards.
ACCCAAATCTTATATCTGATATAAAACCAAAAAAGCCAACCATTGGCTTTTTGAATCCACCATACAGAGCCGATAAAAAACTCAACCCTGATGAGCTGGAATTTGTAAAATGGAATTTAGAAGCTCTTGTTGAGGGTGGAATCTGCGTTGCTATCGTGCCGATGCAGTGTGTGATTTCTACGAAAAATAAAGGCATCGCTTTAAAACAAGAGCTTTTAGAAAAGCACACTTTAGAGGCTGTTTTTTCTATGCCTGATGAGCTTTTTTACAACTCGGGAAAAAGTGTCGTTACTTGTATTATGGTATTTACAGCTCATAAACCACACCCAAAAGATAAAGAAACTTTCTTTGGGTATTTTAAAAATGATGGCTTTGAGAAAAGAAAAAACTTAGGGCGCATAGATGTGCATAATAAATGGAATGGTATTAAAGCAGATTGGTTGCAATCTTATAAGAATCGAAAAGAGATTGCGGGCAAGAGTGTAATGCGCCGTGTTGAAGCTAAAGATGAGTGGTGCGCTGAAGCTTATATGGAAACGGATTATTCTGTGCTGAATCAAAAAGATTTTGAAATCACATTGAAAAAGTATATTGCATACAGGTTTTAAACTATGAAAAAACTTTCTGAATTGTTTAATTGTTGGTATGGAGTAAATTTAGAGTTATTGAATTGCCAAATTGATAATCAAGGTATTCCTTTTGTATCGAGAACAAGCAATAATAATGGAGTAGTCGCTCGTGTTAGTTTGATTCCTGAAATAAAACCAAATCCTGCACATACCTTAAGCCTTGCTGGAAGTGGCAGCGTGCTTTCTTGTTTTTATCAAGAAGAAGAATATTATAGCGGTCGTGATTTATTCATATTATCACCAAAAGAGCCGATAACCAAAGAAGAAATGTTGCTTTATAGCTATGTTATAGAAGCAAACAAATACAAATATAATTACGGCAGACAAGCAAATAAGACATTTCGCGATTTAGTATTGCCAGAATTATCGGAATTAAAAAACTTGAAATATCCCAATGCAGAATTTGAGTTTGATAAAACACCAGTTAAGGAACAAAAGATACAACTAAACATAGATTCTTGGAAATGGTTTAAATTGGAATCTATTTTCTCAATTGCAACAGGACGCTATTATTATCCCAATGAATATTTAAAAGGAGATACTCCTTACTGCTCTGTTACCACCGAAAACAACGGTATTAAAGAAATGATTGATTTATTGCCAGATTTTGACGGAAATCAATTAGTTGTAGGAAAAATAAGAGCTACCACCTTTTATCAAGACTCGCCGTTCTGTGCAACAAGTGATGTGAATATATTAACGCCTTTATTTGCTATGTCTCGTTATGTTGGTTTGTTTCTTGTAACGATTATTAACTTTAGCGAAGGGTATAAATGGAGCTATGGCAGACAATGTAGAGTTAATGACACAAAAAATATAAAAATCAAACTCCCTGCAGATTCTAATGGCAATCCAGATTGGCAGTTTATGGAAAACTACATCAAAAGCCTTCCTTATTCAGCAAATCTGTAGATTGTGCTATTTGGTATATAAATGATTTGCAAAATCATTGCCTTTTACGATAGGATATTTTGAGTATTTGGTTTTATTTTGCAAAATCAATATTTAATGAGAATAAAACTTATAAAATATAAAAAATTTTAGAATTTGAAAATAAATCTAGATTCTGGATTCTGTAAAATAAATATGTGGTGCTTTATGCCCAAGTCTAGCAGAATCTCTAGATTCTACCATTTTTGCCAATGGCAAAAATCAACAAGATTCCAGCTTTCTAAAAATTTTTCCTCCCCGCTCCCATTAACCCAGAAAAAGATAAAACTTCAGCTTTTCTTTTTTGGCAAACAAGGTGAGAGCCTCGCTATTCCGCTTCAAATGTTGCGCGTTGCGGATGCACTACTACATCCTTGTTTCAATGCTCCGCACCACGAAGCGGGCGAAATTAAGGCTAGGCGCTACCACGAGCCTTACATTTATTTATAGAATCCAATAAATTCCAGCTTTTGATTTCTTCATCAAAAAGCAAAAGAATTTTATCTATGTAGCCATATTCTTCTTTTTTAGTCATATTTTTAGTTCTATTTTTAAGAATCACAAAGAGCCTCTCATCCATATTATAACCCTTCCAAAGTGTCGTGTCTCTCTTGCTTGCAAGCCAAATAGTCTTGACATTAAAATTATTGGCAATATGGCTTGTGCCTGTGCTTGGGCTAATGAGAATCTGCGTTTTTAATAAAAGTGGAATTAAATTTAGCAAATCATTATTGTTTATAAAAACATAAGCCCCAATGTCGCGAAATTCCGTGCAATCCTCTCCGCCTTCAAAAGTTGGGATAATAAAATTAAAATCTCTATATTTTTCTATAAGTGCTTTTGTGAGCTTTAAGTAGCCTTGCTTTGTGAGATTGCACACGGTGGAATTAACAAAAGGATTGATAAGGATATTTTTCTTGCTAGAATCTATGTTGTTGCTTTTAAAAAACCTATCCACAAAGGCATAATGCCTAGATTCTGCTTTAAGGATGATTTGCGAGAAGTCGAGTTGCAACTTGTCAAATCGATCTTTATCAATGCTTCTTACAAGTCGCAGGGTTCTGTCATATTGCGATAAGGGACTATAATTCCTTGAGATAAAAATCGTCTTAAAATTCTTCCTAACCAAGCTTCTTGGGCTAAGGAATGTAAAAATATTCTTGCAATTTATATTTGTAAAAATCTCACAATGTTTATAGCTTGCTTGCGTGAGAATGCACAAATCAAAGTTTTGAGAATCTATGTGTGCTTTTAGATTCTCTAATTTTGCAACATCTATAAGTTTATCAATAAAGCTAAATTGAGAAAAAAGATTCACGCCATAATGGCTTGTATAGACAATTAGCTCACTTTTAGGAAATAAGCATTTTGTCGCATAGATTCCCTTAAGCGCGACCATACAATCCCCTATCGGTCCAGTGCGATAAAAGGCTATTTTCTTCATATTCAATCCTTAAAAACCACATTCTAGCATATTTTACATAACGCAACTATAAGGCTTTATAAGTTTTGCTTTTATAAAAAATAGTATAATTGCACGACAGCTTAAGGAATAAGGCTAAAAGATGGAAGTGCAAAATCACATAGATTCTAAGATCTTGGTCTAGCACGCCTCAAGGCGTGATTAGCTGTGTGGAGAGGCATAGCGAGCCAATAAGCGGCGGGGATATTGGCTGTCCGTTAAAAAATCTCATCCCAGAATGGAATGATTTAATTTATAAAGATCTTTGGGATGAAGCATATGAGCGATTAAGTCTTACGAATCCTTTCGCGGATTTTACAGGTAGAATCTGTCCTGCGCCTTGTGAGGATTCTTGCGTTTGTGCGATAAATGGCGATAGTGTAACAATTAAGAATAACGAGTTAGCTATCATTGAGCACGCTTTTAGTAATGATCTAGTTAAACCTTATAAACCTAAAAATCGCACGAAAATTAAAGTCGCCATCATTGGCTCTGGACCGGCTGGGCTTGCTTGCGCGTGGGAGCTTAATGGCTTTGGGCATAATGTTACGATTTTTGAGCGAAACGATAGGATTGGCGGGCTTTTAATGTATGGGATTCCAGATATGAAGCTTGAAAAAAGTATAATTGAGCGCAGAATCTCCATAATGACACAAAGCGGTATAACTTTCAAGCCAAATCAAAACATAGATTCTAAAGAGAAGGCAAATGCTTTACTAAAAGAATTTGATTATGTGATTTTAGCTACAGGTGCGAGCCAGCCAATTGATCTAAACATTGATGGACGGGATAGTGAGGGTATAATGTTCGCACTTGATTTCTTAACAAGAAGCACAAAAAGCCTGCTTGATAAAGGCAAGCCTGATGATTTAGCCAAAGGTAAAAATGTGTTAGTTATTGGCAGTGGCGATACGAGCGTGGATTGTATAGCAGTTGCCACAAGGCAAGGGGCAAACTCAATCACGCGCTTTGAGCGAAGCCCTAAACGACAAGAATCTAGACCAAATACAAATCCTTGGCCACTAAGAAAGCAAACCTTTAGCACAGATTATGGACTAAGCGAAGCAATGGCGCATTATGGTAAAGATCCGCGTGAATATCAAAAACTAACTAAAAAATGTATTGCTAAAAATGGCAAGGTTTGTGGCGTTATCGCAACAGATTTGCAATGGAGCTTTGAGAATGGTAAGAGAATCTCAAAAGAAGTGCAAGGCAGTGAGAAAGAGTATAAAGCGGATTTAGTGCTTTTGGCGATGGGATTTAGCGGAAGTGAAGCAAATATCGCTAAAAGCTTTGGGATAAGGCTAGATTCTAGGACAAATATCGCCACGCAAAATTACACCACAAGCAACACAAAAATCTATGCTTGCGGAGATGCAAAAATTGGGCAAAGCCTCGTTGTTTGGGCGATAAGAGATGGAATCTTATGTGCAAGGGCATTACAAGAGAGGATAAAGTCTTAAAACTTAGCACAATGTCGTTTGACTTGAAGCAAATTAAAACTTATCATAGGTTTATTTTTTAGATTCTATCTTGATTATAATGCAAGTCAAATTATAAAAAAGGTTGCCATATGAAGACATTTGAGGTTATTTCGTGGGGTGATGTTGCGTTTGATTCACAAGAGGTCAAAATCAAGCCAATCACAGAAAATAATGCTACTAAAGAAATCCGTATTCTAATGCCAAAAGATTCTATAATGAAGCAACATCAAGCACCTTTTCCTATTAGTGTGCAGGTATTGCGCGGGGAGATTTGGTTTGAAGTAGAAGGCAAAAGTTTGACTTTAAAAGCTCTTGATATGATTACACTTCAAGCAAACATCCCCCATTCTCTAGGTGGATTGCAAGATAGCATTGTGCGCTTGAGTTTGGCAAAATCTGACAGTATAGAACGTGTAAATGCTGTTTTAAGCAATAAAAATTAGCATTTAGATTTCGGATCTATAATGTGGGTAAAAATTACCCATAGTCTTGTTATAATGTCACAAAAAATAATAAAATAACATAGAATCTAAAGTATTTTTTGCTATTGTATTGCTTCCATATCTATAAAAAGATACAGTAATGACTATAAAAAATCCTAAAAAATATTTGATTTTTGCCTCTGGTGATGGGTATTTAGACTTTAATCTTAATCCTGTGCGTAAAAAGCAATCTCATATCGATGTGGCTGTTATAGGCTTTAAAGATATAAAGACCAAAGTCATAGATTATGCTAAGAATGCAGACAATGAAATTTATGAAAATACCTATAATGATATCAATGATCATATTATAGATAATCTATACTATCAAGCGCTACAAGATGGATTCTTGGATCATAATCAGCAATTTTTACTCACATACAACCAGATTAAACCTAATCAATATGAAATTTTTGCACTTCATAGCACCCTATCAAATGCACAGATTCTCATTCCTGCGATATTTTTACCATTAGCACTAGACCCAGAATCTAAGGTTGAGGGGATTTTTCTTTTTGAGGATTGGCTGTGCTTTTATCAAAATGCTAACCTCATCTATCATAGCTTATGCCAAGATTCTAATACCCTACAAAAATCCCTTACATTCTTGCAAACCTTATATGGCATAAATACCGATGTGGTGTATTATTGCGGAGGGTGGCTTGAAGATTTTGTCAATCAAGATGACAATGAGGCAGATATAAGCGATATTACATTTTTACCTATCAAGCAAAGCATAGCCCGATTAAGTCTTGATTTTACTCTTTTATGCCTAGAAAATAAGGCTTTATTGCAACCTTTTTATAATGAAACAACAAAAAGTATCTACCATACAAAGAGCTTTTGGGGTGGGCTAAAGATCGCTGGGATTTGCGCGCTTATAGCTTTTTTGCCTTTGATAAAGCTTATCTATGCAAACCACATATCCACTAAAGCCACACAGATTAAAGCACAAAACCAAGCTCTACAAACCACCCTATCAAGCCAAAAAGCTAAACTAGAGCAGATTCCAGCTCAAATAACACAACTTGAAGATAAAATCACACATCTTTATAATATCCACTCACGATACATCCCACGACTACAAATCATTTCTACCATATCAGAGATTGTGAGTAAAAACACTGCTTGGATTACGAGCTTTGAGCTTACGAGCACTCTTGAGAAAGGCGAAGTGCTAATCAGTCTTAATATGCACTCACAAGCAGAGGAGAATCTAAAAAAGGCTATTTTTGATCTTAAAAACCTAAGTCACTTCCACATCACACAAGAGACATTTGCCAATAATGAAAATATCTTTAATGCCAATCTCACTATAAAGATTCTTTATGCGTGAGTTGTTCATCAAGATTGATGAGTTTTTAGAATCGAAAACAAAGCGCGAGAGGATGATTCTTTTCTTGCTACCAATTGTTGTGTTTTTAGGCATTGTGCTCGGGTTTGTGATGCCTTCTGTTGATATGATTTATGCGCAAAATAATGCTCTTTTACAAGAGCAAACTAAGCTTTCCCTGACATTAAATAGCGCCAACAAACAAACCCTGCAAGATTTATCCTCGCAATTAGAATCTAAAGAAATCTTTTTTCAAAAACTCAAATCTAAGCGCATTATAAGCCCTGAACTCTCAAAGCTTTTAGAGCCTTTATGCAAAACAACGCATTCTTTAGATTCCGATCTATCTTTTTATGCTATCGGCGATGTAGGAGTTTTGGAGGATATTTTAGAAGAAATTGAGAAAAATTATTTTGTCTTTATCAAAAATATCAGTCTTAATGCGCAATTCTCCACAGACTTAGAGATGAAATTTGATGTTATCAATATCGGAGAGATGCTTTGATGAGGTCTTTGGTAGTGATTTTAGGGTGCGGGGTAATTGGTTTGGCACAGAATCTAGATTCTCTTTTAGAGCCACCAAAGTTAAGCAATCACCGCATATTTGCTGTTTTTGGGCAAAAGGAGCTGGATTTAAATGTTCAAGCAATTTTAAATCAAAAAGCCTTTATCCACAATAAATGGTATACACTAGGTGATAGAATCGGCACATTTCATATCCACTCTATCACAAATGATGAGGTTGTGCTAATCGATAAAAAAATGCAGCAAAAAATCATCAAGCTCAAAAAGAATGATTTATGATAAAAATATACACAGCTATGTTCATATGCACAGGGATATTGCTAGGGACAGATTGCCAAGACAAAGTTTTTAATCTCTCAAGTAAGCCCCATCTTAATGCAAAAACACTTCTTGAAGAAATTGCTTTTGAGTGTGCCTTGAGTCTCTCTTATGAAGATCGCGCTCAAGAAGCCCTAGATTCTACAAAAGTCGTTTTTAATTTCCGCGATAAAAAGCTTAATGACATCCTCTCTATCATCGCAAAATCAAGCGATACAAATTATAGCCTAGAAAATGGACTTATTCGCTTTAGCCAGATACAAACTAAAACCTTTCATATAAACTACATCTCCACAGCACGAGTAGGTAGCAGTAACACAGATGTCGTCTATGGACAAGAATCTTCCCAATATCTAAGTCCATACACCTCTTATTCTTATAATAGCTACAACAGCACTCAAACCTTAAATACTAGCACCACTGGCGATGATATCCAGTCAAAAGCCCTCACGCAAGGCACACAAAATCCTATGTTTGGGAAAAGTGGGACTAAAATCTACTCTATTGATGAGCTAAACTTTTGGGGTGAGCTTGAAAATGAGTTGCTTCCTATCATTTATCAAGAAGGCGATAGCTATAATCCCAAACAACCGCGCATTATTATCAACAAAAGCACAGGGCTTGTAACAATTTCTGCGACAAACTCCCAACTCCAAAGGGCACAAGAATACATACAAGCCCTAAAAAGACGTCTAAGCAGGCAAGTCCAAATTGATGTGCATATCTTAAGTGTGGAGCATTCTAATATCAACACCACTGGCATAAATTGGGCAAAGCTTTATGAGCTAGGAATTAACACTCAAGATTCTAGCACAGCACTTTTAAGTGCGCAAAAAGGTAGCTTTGATTATGGCGTATATCTCTTTGGGCAGAATCTAACCATTGGTGATATCGTGCAATTTTTAAACGAATATGGCAATACCAAATCTGTCTCAAACCCAAAAATTATCACACTTAATAATCAGCCTGCAATTATCTCTGTGGGCAATGTATTGCGCTATTCCCAAAGCCTTATTTATCAAACCTCCACAAACTCAAGCACTATCCAAAACACAGGCTATCAATATCCAAGCGTTTTCAGCGGAGTTTTGCTTGATGTCACACCTTCAATTAAAGGTGATGAAATTATTCTCAAAGTCAATCCCTCAATCACATCAACAAAAGATTCATTCATTGAGAATCAATCAAGTGCGCTCTCTGCCCCACCAAATCTCTCTACTAATCAGCTCTCATCAATCGTGCGCCTAAAAGACAAGCAAAAGGTCATTCTAGGCGGACTCATTAGCGAAAATGAAAGCACTACAACAAAGAAAATCCCCCTACTTGGCTCAATACCAATTCTAAAATATCTTTTTTCATATAAGCGTATTATCAAGCAAAAGCGCGAAATGGTGATAGTTATCACGCCAACAATTATTGATGACGGACTAGAAGATGAAGCTCAAGAACAAAATCCACAATCTGCATAAAATTATTGTTATATCAAAGATTCTCATCACTGCCGCTAAAATAAAAATAACAAGAGCGATAAAAACACTCAGACTATCAAATCCATTCACACACACAGAATCTAGAGAGCAACTAAAGGCATTTTTAAAGCAAAATCTTTTATTTATTCTCATTGGATTCTCATTTATTCTAGGCGGGATTAATATCTTTTTACTCGGATATAAAATAGCCCTAGATTCCACACAATTTAAATCAAACCACACCCAACAACCACAACCAACTTCCAATAAAATCGATGCAACAAGTAAAATTCAGCCCACCAAAGAATCTAAGCCCCTAATGCCTATGCCAGATATGTCTCATAGCCCAATCTCAGGAAGCTTAACTTATGCAAATACCCTCTCCATTGCCAAAATGTATATGCGTAGCGACGAGTTCAGCCAAGCTAGAGTGTGGATTTATCGGGCATATGATATTCACAATTCTAAAGAAGTATGGGAGCTATACTTGCAGTCTTTCTGGCTTGATCCACAAGCGAGCGAAGATACCAAAACACAGGCTTTAGAACTCTATAATAAAGCAAAGAAGTATTATGGATTCTAGTTTGGCTATGGATTTAAGAAACTCTTGCCCGGATAAAAGCTGTGCAGAGATTATTCCTTATGAAATGGCACAAAAACTCGGTGCAATCGTCTATAAAACGGACAAAAAACACATCTATATCATTATGCAAAATCCAGAAAATGAACACTCAAAGCAAATTCTAGAACACCAGCTCTCAAACCTTAATAAAACCTTCATTATTATGCCAGATCAGGATGCGTATTTCGCGTGGCTTATTAAGGCTTTAAAATTTATCCAGACCTTCTATCAGCAAAGCAATGTCGCCAATATGCTTGATTTTATCTTACAAGAAGCCATTAGCTTTAATGCGAGTGATATTCATATCGAGACAAAAGTAGGCTTTGCAAGTGTTAGATTTCGCATAGATGGGTATCTAAGAGAGATTGGGCGTATTAGGATTGTGGATTTTACGCAACTTGTAAGTAAGATTAAGCTAGAATCTAACCTTGACATCACAGAGACAAGACTCCCTCAAGATGGTCGATACCAGCGCACTTTTAATCATATAGAATATGATTTTAGAATCTCTTGTGTGCCACTTATGCTTGGAGAATCTGTCGTTATGCGGATTCTCTATAAACACAGCCAAACAATCACGCTCACAGGTTTAGGGATAAATCATTGTGTCCTCTCACATCTCAAGCAGTCAATAAAGCGCAAAAATGGACTAATCCTAATCACAGGACCCACAGGAAGTGGTAAATCAACCACGCTTTATGCACTACTTGAAGAGCTTAAAAGTCTGCAAAAAAAGATTATCACCCTAGAAGATCCAATCGAGTATCAAATCCCGCTTGCCACGCAAGTGCAGATTAACCCAGAAATTGGATTCTCATTTTTTGAAGCACTAAGAAGCGTGCTGCGTCAAGACCCAGATATTATTATGATTGGTGAGATTCGCGATAAGCAGACACTTGATTTAGCGCTAAATGCGTCTTTAACTGGGCATTTAGTATTGGCAAGTTTGCATAGTAATGATTGTCTCTCCACGCTTGATAGGCTCTTTGAAATGGGCGCACAAAGTAGTATTGTAGCCACAAGTCTGCTTTGTATTGTCGCACAAAGGCTCGTTGGGAGGCTTTGTGAGCATTGCAAGGTAGAATCTAATGATGGATTTAGTGCTAAAGGCTGTGATAAATGTGATGGCACAGGCGTAGCAGGACGCGAAGTTATTGCTCAATCACTTTTCATTGATGAAGCATTAAAGCAGACAATCCTGCAGGATAAAGACCTAAAACACACACTTTCATCAATTCACATTGATTCTTTAAAGGATGATGCGCTAACAAAGCGCGATAGAATCGATATTCAAGAAATCCTCCAGCTAAGCTAGAATCCACAAACAAAAGAACCTAAAGGCAAATTCATTAACTTGCCTCCCAGATTCTAACACGCACTTTAGTAATCTCATAGAGCCTAGATTTAGCCCACAAAATGCACTCTACCTTGCGTAACTGTAGCAACCACCCTACTTTGAAGCGTGAGACCATTATAAGGATTTGGCGCATCACTAACTTGTGTTGTGCCATTTGGGTCGATGATTATCAAATCCGCATCCTTTTGCAAATCTATCTCACCTTTATTAAGCCCAAAAAGCCTAGCCTGCGCGTATGAAGTAAGATAACTCAATCGCTTTAAATCAATAAGATTTCTTTTAACCAAAAACTCATATCCAAGCGCGAAATAAAACATAATTGCATTTATCCCAAAGCTCGCACTCTCAAAGACTTGATCTTTTAGAGATCTATAAGTATTGCTCTGTAAGCAAGTAAGCATATCAATCTCACTATCAAGCTTTTGGCATAATAGCTCTTGTGTGGCTTTATCTTTTAGTGGGGGGAATATTTTCGCACTTGTGTCATAACCATCACATTTTTCATCGCTCAAGATTAGATGATGTATAGGCGTTTGAGTTGTGATATTTGCGCCCATTTTCTTAAAATGACTAATAATTTCTAAAGATTGCCCTTCACTTATAGCATCAAAGCTCAATCGCACGCCACTAAATCGTGCCAATTCACTAAAACGCGCCACTTCGATTGTTTGTGCGATTTGTGGGATTCCAGGCAGCCCAAGCTTAAAGCATAGCTCCCCTTCATTTATCACGCCTTCACTTAAGCTCATCTCTTGGGCTATAGCCACAAGTGGCACATCAAGCATATTTGCATATTGTGAGATTTTATAAAGCATATAACCACTCATTGCACCATCAGTAACGATAGCGCGCGCTCCGCTTGATACAAGCATAGAAATGTTATTTAATGCCTCATCTTTAAGTGGTGCTATGCAGGGAATGATATTGACGCTTTTTAGCGTTTGATTCATACTATTAACAAACTCAATAATCGCTTCAGAATCTATCTTAGGCGTAGTATCAGGGCGGAGTAAAATAGAACCAACCCCACCAACTAAAGCTTTCTCACAAAGACTTTGTATCGTTTTTAAAGAGAGGGTTTTATTCTTAGGGTAAGCCATATCAATAAGTGCAGGTAGAATCACCCTATTGGCACAATCAATAACCTCCTCGTTCTCTAAAGATTCTAGATTCTGTCCTATCTCACAGATTCTACCATCTCTAATTCTTACATCACTTTTTTTATATTGCCTATAATCGCAAATCTCACCATTTTTTAATAGCATACCTTCTCCTTAATCACATTAGAATCCCATTAAGCCAGCCACCCATAATCAGCACGCCAAGCGCGATTAGCAAAGCCCCTGAGATAATCTCAACATAGCGCATATATCCCTTAAATCTAGCTAGCACCCTAAACCCGCGCCCAATAGCCAACGCCAAAGCTAAAAACGGCAGCGCAAAGCCAAATGTATAAAGCCCAAGTAAAAGTGTGCCCCAGCCAGCATTCACGCCTGCTGTCAAAGCGATCGCTCCAAATATCGCTCCCGTGCAAGGCGTCCAGCCAAGAGCAAAGCTAACCCCAAGCACAAATGGCGCAAACATCCTTAACGCAGGATTTTTAATCTCAAAATCAAATCGCTTCGTCATATACAGCCACTTAATCTTAAAAATCCCCAAAAAATGCAACCCAAAGCCTATTATTATTGCGCCAGCTATTATCGCAGTTACGCGAGATTGCATAATTGAGATTAGCTCCTTAATCGCAAGCCCCATACTCATAAACACAACTCCAAAGCCAATCACAAAAAATAACGCCCTAAAAAAGACCAACGCCCTATTATAGCCCCCATCTTGAAGCTCACGCACAGAAACCCCAGAGATATAAGACATATACGCTGGGATCAGAGGCAAAACACAAGGCGAGAGAAAAGACAGCACTCCAGCTAACAATGACACCACTAAAGGAAATCGATAAAACAACCCAAATAATATCTCTTCCATAACCAATTCCAAAATTTTTAATAATTTTAGCAATTTTTAGCAATTTTTTAAATCTTTACTCATCATCTCTTTGCTACTGCAGTGCCAAAATCCACCCAACACATTATAATCCACAACCAAAGAACTGCCCAAAGCCGCTTTACATATATTTTCAAGCCATTTAAGGCTGCTACAACAAAAGTTTTGTTACAATCGTTTCAAACATTGTTTTTACTAGAATCTTAGAATTGCTTGTTAGCATTTCAGATTCTGCGGAATAACAGAATCTAGATTTTAAATGAAAACAAAATTTTAGTATTTGGGGTGTTGCTTTGCAAAAAATATCGTATGATTTTTTGAGAAATTTGAGGACAAGCTTACTTATCATAAATAACCCCTCAAATTTTTCAAAATCATTTAAACAATTACCCAAATGCGCATTTAACAAAGGAAAATTATTTTGAACTCTATTTTTACAGATTTTCGCTTTATACTACTACTTTTAAGCGTGTTTGGCATTAGCGTATTCTCGCTTTTTGGGATTATTGCTATGGGCAAGAAGCATAATATTTTTATGGATTCTAGCCAATCTTTAAAACCCCAAAGATTCCACACTAAGCCCACTCCGCGCGCTGGAGGACTTGGCGTTTTACTTGGGGTTTGCTTTGGGATTGTTTTACTTTTAGGCATCGAGGGTGATTTTTTGTATTTTTTGCTTGGCGGAATTATTGTTTTTATAAGCGGATTCGCTGAAGATTTAGGTTTTAAAGTTTCACCAACTAGGCGTCTAGCTATTCAATGTATCGGTGTGCTTATCGCTTGTTTTGGGATGGATGCGTGGATTGAGAATCTTGGGCTTGGATTTGAGTTTATTTACGCTTTTGGCTTGCTTTTTAGCGTGTTTGCAATTGTTGGCGTGAGTAATGCGATAAATATCATCGATGGGTTTAATGGCTTAAGTGGAGGTGTGGTTTTAAGCGTGTGTGTCTCAATTATCATCGTAGCCTATCAAGCCCAGATTCTAGATGTAGCGATTTTAGCTTTAGTTATAGCATCTGGCGTGCTTGGGTTTTTAATCCTTAATTTCCCTTATGGCAGAATCTTTCTAGGCGATGGCGGGGCGTATTTCTTAGGATTCTCTTTGGCTATAATTTTAGTTATCCTCACACAAAGCCAAAGCTCAATTGTTAGCCCTTGGTATGGATTTTGCGTGATGGTATATCCGATTTGGGAAGTGCTATTTTCGATTTTTAGGAAAAAGCTTGCTGGATTCTCGGCTATGAAGCCAGATTCTAAACATTTGCATATGCTTCTTTTTAAAAGGCTAGAGAGCAATCCTTTAACTTCGCTTATTATCGTGTGCGCGAATGCACCATTTATCGCTATCGCCACGCTCTTTTATCCAAACACATTTGTGCTTATTATCACGACTTTGGTATTTATAAGCATATATTGTTTGATTTATTTTAGACTCTTGCGCTAATTCTAGTAATTTAACCTTTTTGCACAGCCCTTATAGATTCTCTTTTGTCAAGTTAAAAGAGATAAACCCGCCAGAATCAAGCTCAGCCCAGCCATTGCTTATGGACTTTATAATGATTTCATCATTAAGCTTGAGTGCGCCGATGATTTTAGCATCCATAGATGGCATCTCTCGGACATTAAGCATAGGGACTGCGACATAAAATATCTTTATAGGCTGGGTGCTAGAAAGCAAATCACTAGAGATAAACCCGCCAGAATCAAGCTCAGCCCAGCCATCTTGGATAGATTCTACAAGCACAGCTTGCCCAAACTGAAGTCGCTTGATAATAGGCGCATTCATATTGCGAGATTCGCGGACATTAGCATTCTTAGCAATGATATAAAAAGTCTGGACTCCAAGGTTGCTTGCTCGAGATTCTAAAGATTCTTGAGGACTTAGGATGCCATCTTGGGTAAAAATGGTTTGAGGCATAGAATCTAGTATAGAATCTATGGATTCGTTTGGCGTTATAGCATCTTGGCTTGGTTGGGGTGTGGTTTGGCTTATGATGAGATCATCGGTGAGATTATCTTGTGTGTGGATATTTTTATTTGGTATATTTGGGCTTGTAGTGGCGCGCTTATCTTCTTGATCTTGCGTGGATTCTAGTGACTCAAGTAAGGATTGGCTATTTTGGCTATTAGATGTGTATTCTTGTGTGCTTGGAGCTTGCATATTTGAAGTAGGATAAGTAGTTATAAGAACTTGGGCTTTATCTATTTTACCTGTTTGGGAGTTGTTTAAAGATTCTGTGGCTTGATGCGTGAAGTTTGCCACATAGAAATCCCGCACCAACAAAGGCAAATCATAAAGCGACCTCTCCACACTCCGCATAAAAAACGCATAATATGTAAAAATCCCGATAAGAAAAACCATAAAAGGTAAAAAATAAACTCGCAAAGAGTTTTTTAATGTCATCTGACATCCTTTAATTAATCAATCTTGATACCGACTTGAGATGTGACCTCGCCAATCACAAACCCATTCGTATTTCTAAGCAGATCCGCCACATTCACTGAAGATGCGACAAGAATCATACCAACGCCCATATTAAACACCCTGTAGGCTTCTTTATAATCGGTATTTTGGACTAGAATCTTAAATATTTCTTGCTCTTTGATAAGTGAAGTCTGGATATGTGCACCAAGATTTGAAGGCAAAGCGCGCGGTAGATTCTCGACTATCCCGCCACCTGTGATGTGTGCTAGGGCATTTATGAGATGTTTGTTTTCTTTGAAGGTTTTGACATAAATTTGAGTTGGCTCTAAAAGCACATCAATCAATGCCTTACCATTGATTCTATCATCAAAGCTCATTTTCAAATGCTCAAAAAATATCTTCCTTGCTAAAGAATAGCCATTTGAATGCAAGCCGCTACTTGGCAGGGCGACTAGCACATCTCCAGCCCTTACTTTAGATTCTGCTTGAATCTCACTCCTCTCAGCAATGCCAACGGCAAACCCTGCTAAATCAAAATCCTTATGCCCATACATTCCGGGCATCTCTGCACTCTCTCCGCCAATAAGCGCACAATCTGCTATTTTACAGCCCTCAACAATCCCGCCAATCACACGCAATGCGCAATCTTTATCAAGCTTTCCTGTGGCGTAATAATCTAAAAAAAACATCGGCATAGCAAAGTTGCAAATAAGATCATTCACGCACATCGCGACTAAATCAATGCCTATACCTTCAAGCTTATTAGAATCTATGGCTAATCTTAACTTCGTGCCAACTCCATCTGTCGCTGCGAGCATTACAGGCTCTTTGTAGCCTTGAGGAATCGCATATGCACCAGAAAATGAGCCAATCCCTCCAAGCACATTTTCATTAAATGTGGATCTAACAAGTGGCTTTAAGCCTTCAACAAGCGCATTTCCAGCATCAATATCTACTCCAGAATCTTTATAGGTTAGCATCATATTCCTTCAATTTTGAACCTACCGCCTTAACCTTAATCGCGCTAGATTCTAGCGCGATTATACCAAATCCAAATCTAAAGCAACATTAAATCTAAAATCAAACCTAAAAGGCTAAAATTTCTCACAAATATTCTGAATCTAGGTAAATCCCACAAGATTCTATAAATCTAATAAAATACTAAAGAAAAATCGCTACAATATTTATTTACAAAGGATTCTAGATGCAATATTTAAGTGATTTTTTAGAAAGTAAAGACATCACCAAATCAAAGATTTTTCCACATTTGTGTTGCCCTAAAGATGAGGCAAACATTTTGTATGTGATGACAAAAATGGTGCTTGAAGGATGCCACGAAATTGAGGTTTTAGAGTTGCTAAAATCTTGCTTTGGCGAGGATAAGAGATCGCTTATTAAATATTTGCCAAAAATCAAGAATCTGCTAGATTCTGGCTGGATTGTCGAGAGCGGGTTTGTGCGTGCGAGTGAGTTATCATTGCTTGAGCTACTGAGTATAGATGTAGCACTTTCGCCTAGCTTTTATGGGCTTTTACAAGATGGTGCCCTACAAAATGAGATTCTAGATAATGCGCCCTATAACGATCATTTGGAATATCTTAAAGATCAGTTTTTGCGTATAGATTTGATTAAAAAAATAAGCCCAGATTCTAAAAATTCTTCAATCTCTAGAATCCACCATCGCCTAAAAGCCATAGAAGAGCGCATTAAGGCACGCCTTGCTATCACAAAGAATGAAATTTCAGCCCATAAAATGATAAAAGACAATAATCTTAACATTAAAGAAGAGATTATATTTTTTGCCTTGCTTAAAGAGGAGTGTTCTAGTGGAGATGGCGCATATCGCGAGATGAATAATCTCATTGGACTTGTAAGCAGTGATGAGTATGATAGAATCAAAAATCGCTCTTTGCTAGATGAAAAATCTAGGCTTATTGAGTGTAATTTAGTAGATTATGAGGAGATGGAAAATCTATTTGGTGGAATTATACGGACATTTTTTATCCCAGAAGATATCTTGCAAAAAATAATCCATCAAAATCATAAGAAAAAACAAAAGCGTGTAAATCTTGCTTCAGTGATTAAAAATCAAGAAATATTTGAGCTTTTAGAGCCAAAGACAAATCTATCAGATATTATCTTACCTGAGCAAACCCAAAATATGTTAGATTCTGTCCTCAAACAGGCAGATTCTCGCGTGATTGCGCGCTTAAAGCAGTGGGGGATAAAAGATAAGAATAAAGGCATTGATGCTAGGATTTTATTTTACGGACCTCCCGGAACCGGCAAGACCTTAAGTGCTTTAGGAATCGCAAAAGCACTTAAAAAGCAAGTTATTAGCTTTGATTGCTCTAAGATTCTATCTATGTATGTGGGGGAATCTGAGAAAAATGTGCGTAAGATTTTTGATGATTATAATGAGATTACTAGAAAGATTAAAAATGAGCCTGTGTTGCTACTTGATGAAGCAGATCAGTTTTTAAGCTTGCGTGCTTCAAGTGCGAGTAGCGCGGAGAAAATGCATAATCAAATGCAAAATATTTTCCTAGAGCAAATTGAGAAATTTAGCGGAATCTTAATTGCCACGACAAATTTAATAGATTCCATAGATTCTGCGTTTTCAAGGCGATTTAATTATAAGATAGAATTTAAGCGACCAAATAAAGAACAGCGTGCCAGAATTTGGAAAAAATATTTACCTAAAAATGCCAAATACAAACGAGGTGAAGGGATTTTAGCACTTTGTGAGAGTTTATGTGAGTATAATTTAAGTGGCGCACAAATCGCACTTGTGATAAAAAATACTGCTTATAAAGTCGCCACAAGAGAGAATCCAATCTTTAGTGCGCAAGATTTTATCCAAGAGGTTAAGCGCGAATTAAGCGGTAATTTCGATGGGCAAAAGAGTGTAGGATTTGTGTTTGATGGGAATTAAGGACATAAATTAGGCTATAAAATATTTAATGGTTAAATTTAGTAGAATTTGACTTTTATGTTATCTTATCACTTGAAAACGCAATGTCTATAAAACCTAAATAAAGATTTCTTTAGCGGCTAAAGAAAATCTCAAATTAATCAGTCCTTGGAGTGCATAATTGTGAAGTATTTCTGTGTTTTTGGGAATCCAATCTCGCATTCTCTCTCGCCTCTCATCCATAATGCTACCTTGTGCTCTTTGGGCTTGCCACATCTTTATGCTCGCTATCATTTGCTAGATTCTAGCAAATTAAAATCTACATTCTTTAAGCTTAATTTGAGTGGGGCAAACATTACTTTACCTTTTAAAGAAGAGGCTTTCAAGCAAGCCGATGAAATAAGAGGAATAGCAAAAGGAATTGGTGCTGTGAATACATTCGTGCTTGAGAATAACAAAATCATAGGCTACAACACAGATGCACCCGGATTTTATGCCACAATTAAAGTATATAGCTTTAAATCTGCCTTAATTCTAGGAGCTGGTGGAAGTGCTAAAGCCATAGCATATATTTTAAAGCAAAATAATTTTGATGTGGTAATTGCTAATCGCTCTAATAAAAACGCCTCTATTTTTGAGACTAAAAATATCCCTTTTTTTCTATTCTCTAGGATTCCACAAAAGCCTTATGACATAATCATCAATGCAACAAGCTCAAGTATCCAGAATACACTTCCCCTTGATGAAAACACGCTTGGCAAGCTCTTTAGCGAAACCAAAATGGTTTATGATTTGATATATGGGATAAAAAGTGCGTTTCTAGAATCTGCTAAAAGGCAGAATTTAACCACAAAAGATGGTAGAGATATGCTAATCTGGCAAGCTGTGTATGCGTTAAAACTTTTTTGTCCAGAGATTAAGGATGAGAATCTAGTCTTTAAGATAATGGATTCTGTAATGCGCTAAAAATTTTTGATAGTGACTCATAGCTTTGCAAAGATTCCAAAAAACTAGATATTTTTAAAAGCCAAATTGTCCTTCTTGATATAGACATTAGCTTTTTAATGACTTCTTATGCAATACGATAGATTTAAGTATGCTAAAAGATTCTATGCCAATAATGAGATTGCGTATCTCGCGCGCGCCATCAAGCGTGGCGGGTTTGCCGTGGACAGATTGATTGCGTATGGGTTGAAGCTTTTTTATGCAGTTGGGTAACTCTTTTTCCATAAAATAGCGCATTTTAGGGAATATAGAATCTAAAATACTTTTTATTTCATCTTTAACAAGTAGATGTCGCATTGTTCCTAGATTAGGCTTATTTGTAGCAAAATCTTTGAGCGTATATTCTCTTTCTTGCACACTATAACAGATAGACTCAAGTTCTGGACTCTGCCTTAAAATCACTTCAAACAAAGTGCACATAAATGAATATATCTCGTATTCTAGGATTTTAGAGTATTTAACAACAATACTCGTAAAATCATAAAGTTTATTTGTGGCATTATCTTGAAACTCTAATTCGGCAGAAATGATATGTGCTATGCTATCTGGGTGCAAAAGATTAAGAATTGTTTCTCCAAAGACATAGCTCACTAAGTTTTTTTGCACAGCCAAATATGCTTTACTATGAAAGACATTAAGATAATGCCTTGTATCACCATCAAAATAACATTTTTCTTCTTTTTGCTTAATGAGTAGTGGAAAATCATAATTACCCCCATATATCGCATAAGATAATCCTTCAGGACATTTGTCATTTGCATAATGAGGTGTTATAAAATTTGCAAGATACTTATCACGCAAGGTGCTAAAATCCTCCCTCACTAATTCCCTCAAATCCACAATCTCAAACAAATACTCCACTTGATATTTTTTTTCTTTATAGTAGGCAGGAAGCAAGCTTTCCAACTCTAAAGCCTTGCTAGAATCCATAGAATCCACTTTATGCACACATATGACCTTTGCTACAAACAAATTTGCATAATCGGTTAAAAATAGCTGGAGTGGTTTTTGAACGCTTACATTATTGTAGATTTGTTCTAATTGTGTGGTATGCTTATTTTCTCTGTCTTTGAGTTTGGATTTTACTTTACCAAAAGCGACTTTTCCTTTGTCTTTTAGAATGGCTAAATGACGTTCTATTACATCACTTTGATAATAAGGATTATAAAGAATGAGTAAATTAACCATAAATGTTCTTTGTGTTCTTTTATTATTTACGCATTCTAGCAAATTTTACATAAAATAAAAATCCTCATATAAAATCGCTTATCGCTATTCTCTCAAAAATTAAAACTTCTGCAATGGTAAATATCCTTATTTGATGTGTGCGATAATTTTAAAAAATGCCCAAATCTTTTGACTTAAAGGAAATGGGCAAAGGATTAGGATTTTAAGATAGGAGAGCTTTCTTGGTTTTTGGGCTAGGTAAAATTCTTGCATAAAGATTCTGTATGTCAAGAAAATACTATTTTTCTTTAGAATCTTATAAAAAAGCTCTTGAATAGCTAAAGTCCTGCTAAATTCATAGCTCGCATCAAATCTTTTACCGCAATAATTATTTAAAGAATGCACTCTATAGATAATACCTTCAAATGAAGTATAAAATATTTTAGCGCCTACTAATGCTGCGCCAAATATTATGCAATCATCAGCGCGAATGCGCCATTTAGATTCTAGCTCTCTAAGAGGTAAAATTTTAGCTAGCGTCCGCTTAAGTATAGCAATACCTGATGTGCTTGTGCCATAATAGGTAAGTAGATAGTAGGTCTTGAAAATCCCAAAATGTAAATCCCCATACGAAAACGGCGGATAAGTCTTGCATGAGGTTATAGAACCATTATGTAAAACTTTTGGTGCAGAAAAAATATAATCACATTCCTTACTGACAAATAAATCTACAATATGCGCGATATAATCTTTTTGCATATAATCATCAGCATCTAAAAATAGCACAATCTCACTTTTATCATCAAGATTCTCAAACCCCGTATTAAAAGCACCAAGTTGCCCTTTATTATCTTGCATTATAAGTTTTAGGCGTGAGGAGAAAGAGAATGTATTTTTTAATACTTCTACGCTTTTATCAGTGCTACCATCATCGATGATGCTTATTATGACATTTTCATAACTCTGTCTTAAGACAGATTCTACGCACTCTATAATGTAATCTTGATAATTATATAAAGAGATGATGACTTCTACTTGTGGTTTTGTATTCATTGGCTTGTGATTTGAGTGCGTTCTTGCGGAGTGAAATACCACTCCCACTCTTGTGATTCAATGACTTTAAGTTGGCGATTTAAGTAGAATCTGGGATCTTTTATCTCTGTATCAAGTTTTATTGGCTTTACACTTGATATACCAAACTCTTCGATAAAATCACAATGAAATCCATCGCAAATAGCCTTTATACTACACTCTTGGCATTTTTTTGTGTGAATTTTTTCTCTACTGATATCCCTAAAGACTTCGTGCATTTCTTTATAAAAATTATCCACCTTGCTTAATTGCGAGATTGGCTCGCTAATGGGCGTATAGAATCTAAGCTTTTTTAGGATTTTATCTTGATAACTTTGTATGGGTGCATATTTCGGTGCAGGCTTTAAAAATGGTAGAATTGCCCTTTTTAGCCACATAAAACTCTTAAGCCTAAAAGCACGTCCCAATTTCATCCGAGTTATGTAATAGCGCGTAGATCGTGGCTCAATACCTGCTTTTGCTTGCCTTTGAGAAGGTCTATCTGTCCATAGACGCAGTGAAGGCTCCCATTCGTGTATATCATAATAGCCCTGGAGTCCATCATAGATATTTTTACGATAGGGCTCTTCTACCACACAAAATGGTAAAAAGCGTAAATTCACTTCTATGCCATTATTCTCTAATCTATCAATGCAGGGCATAAGTTTTTGCCCTATGATGTCATAGTAGGGAATCTTGTGTGCATCGCGGAGCTTCTTTTGATCGCCTGAATTGTTATACCCTAAGAAATTTACCACTCGCGCGACAGAATCTATAGCAATATCTGTAAGTGCCTCTAAATCCTGTATCACCTCATTGCTCAGCACTGCATTTATGCGTATAGGGATTTGGAGGGTTTTAAGATTCTCTAATGCTTTCATTTGCCTGTTGAAAGCCCCCTTTTTTCCTACTATTTTGTCATAGTTTTCACCGATGCCGTGCAAGGAGACTAAAAAATCATAAATCCCTGCATCTTTAAATTTCTTAGCATAATCAAAGTTGCTAAGTGCCACGAGATTTGTAATCAATGTAGGCTTTAGATTTATTTCATTGCAGTATCTAATTGGTAAAGGATTTAAATTTGGCGGCGTAGAGCTAGGAGCAGGCGGTCTTGGGAATTTCAGTCTAGGTGCTATAGGAGGGTATCAGCATTACTTTAAAGAGGACTTGCAGTTTTATACTTTCAGGCATGGCATAAGGGGATATGCATCAGTGAATTGGACACAATATGATTATAACATTTGGTATATCAAGGATAACTACAATGCGTTATATGTCAGAGCTGGGGCGGATTGGACATTAGAATTTAATCCAAAAAGTGATTTGGTATGGGGTTGTTTGCTGGGTTATCTCTAGGGTATTTTACTATTTTTAGCGATTATTCAACATATAATCCAAGTAGTTTTGTATGGTCATTTAATGCTGGTGGCTCTTTAACTATGCGTAAAAAACATAGAATTGATTTAACCATTGGTAGTGGATTCTCTACATTTGCAGTGCGCTATCTTTTTATGTTCTAACTTTATATTTTTGTTTGTATTCTAAAATCTACAAAACAAAATCTAGATTCCAAATTCTCAAATCTAGAATAAAATTCTAGCATTTGCGGTGTGGCTGTGGGAGTTTTTGTAAAATTTTCAGATGTTAGCACACTTGACGTGCATATAATATCGCAAAACTCTTAATTATTGCAGAATCTATTGCATTCTAAGGATTGAGATGAGAAATCATTGATTTTGTGAAAACTAGAATCTAGATTCTAAAACCATAATTTAAGATTTTTAATGAGAAATGTGGGTGCGAGAAGAATGCAAGAGGAGATACCTAAGGCGGTAGCGACTCGAAGCATTTTTTGAAGTTCCCGCATTTATCGCAAAAAGATAAATTGCCTTCCCAAAGGCGAATTTGCAAGGTTTATTTAAAAGTAGTTCCGCCATCTACGATAATTGTCTGTCCTGTAAGCCAGCCACTTTGAGTTGAATCACATAAGAAAAGCGCAGCCCCAGCTAAATCCTCAGGCATTCCCATTCTATTAAGTGGTGATTGCTCCTCAACTTTTGCTCTAACTTCAGCATAATCAGGAAATGCTCGCAGTGCATCTGTATCAATTGGTCCACCACTTACAGCATTCACGCGCACGCCCCATTCTCCAAGCTCTGTAGCAGCGTATTTTACCATTGTCTCAACGGCATTTTTAGAATTCCCGTGTCCTGCGTAATTTGGCATATATACAAGATTCCCTGTTGAGCTTAGTGATACGATCGCACCTCCGCCGACTTCTTTCATCCTTTTAGCGGCTTCTTGTGCGCCAACGACAAAGGCTAAAACGGTCGCTGTGTAGATGTTATTTAGCCCTTTTGGACGCAAGCGCATAAATGGTCCAAACCCGCCTGCAACACTTTTGCCATAAATGATTGCATTTGAGATAAAAAAATCAACCCTATCAAAATCCGCATCAATCTTACTAAAAAGCTCGATATACTGCTCTGGCTCAAGCACATTTAGCGGATAAAATCTAGCTTTTATGTTGTATTTAGATTCTACATCTTTAGCGATTTTGCTAGCTTCCTCTTCGTTTTTATTATAAGTGAAAGCTACATTCACGCCATTTTGTGCAAATCGATAAAGAATTGCCTTCCCTATTCCGCGAGTCGCCCCGCTAATAACAAGTGTTTTACCCTTCATTGTATTTTCCATTATAATTTCACCTCATATTTTTGTAAAGCTTGCTCAATTAAGCGCATACTATCCGTGCTAGGATGCACTAACGGCAATCTATACTCAAGACTTGGAATAAGCCCGGCTAGATACATTGCAGCCTTAATTGGTATAGGATTACTCTCACAAAACAATGCTGTATTTATAGCATAAAGTTCATTATTTATGGCTTTAGATTCTAATAATTTTCCTTGCAGCGCTAAATGCGTAAGTGTAGCGATTTTATCGGGTAGAAGATTACCAGTAACTGATATAACACCACTTCCACCATTTGCTAAAATCGCATAATTGATCGCATCTTCTCCACTAAAAATTCCAAAATTTGACTCTTTTGAATTTAGCTCAATCACACGCTCCATAGATCCGCTTGCTTCTTTGATAGAAGTGATGTTTTTGACATCTTTAAAGAGTCTTAAAGCTGTGTCTATTGAGATTTCAACACCTGTGCGCGAAGGGACATTATAAAGCATCAATGGAATCTCCACAGATTGCGCCACTGCCTTATAATGCTGATAGATTCCCTCTTGTGAAGGCTTATTATAATATGGACTCACACAAAGTATGCCATCAGCCCCGCATTTTTGTGCAAATTGCGCTAACTCTATGGCTTCAGCAGTAGAATTACTCCCAGCACCTGCTAAGACTTTAAGACTTGTCTTCTTAGCCACACTCACGGCAATTTCTATACATTCCATATGCTCATTATGCGTAAGTGTAGCACTCTCACCTGTCGTGCCTACTGGCACGCATGCATCCATTCCATATTTTGCTTGTCGTTCAATGAGCCTAATAAGACTTTCAGAATCTATCTTATTATTCTTAAATGGTGTAACTAATGCACTCATAGCCCCATGCATTTTATCTCCTCATTTGTGGAATCTATTTTTTAGAATCCGGTTGCTTTAAAATTGCTACGCTTAAGGATTCTGGTGTGAAGTATTTTTGTGCAACTTCTTTTATGTCTTTTAGCGTGAGTTTTGAGAATCTCTCTTCATACTCAAGCAATGGCTGTATGTTACCCCTAACAAGAAATGATCCAAACAAGCCAGAAACAGAACTTGATTCTTCTAATGATGAAACAAAGCTTGCACGCATATTGATTTTAACCTTATCAAGCTCTTCTTGAGTGATAGAACCTTGCTTGATTCTATCAAGAATGGCTAAAACTTCTCGCTGTAGTTTTTTTGCATCTATACCTTGATTACCACCTATCATAAACATAAAAACCCCACCATCTTTAAGAGCCATCGGATAAGCTGATACCTCACTTGCTAGGCGTTTCTTATCTATAAGCTCAATCTCTAGAATTGATGATTTACCACCACTTAAAATATCGCTTAATGCTGCAAGTGCGATTTGGTCTTTATGCTCGAAATTTGGAATCTTATAGCCCATAGCAAGCCACTGGATTTGTGTATCTTTATGAATAATGACTTCTCTGTAGCCATCTTGTGTGGGCTCTGGCTTTGGCTGTGGTATATTAGTATGTCTATTCTTAATAGAACCGAAATATTTCTTAGCCTTTTCAAATGCGACTTTTGGATTTATATCACCAGCGATGACAATAATTGCATTGCTAGGTTGATAATATTGCTCATAAAATGCTTTTACATCCTTAATCTCCCAGCCTAAAATATCATCCATAAATCCAATTGGCATCCAATGATAAGGATGATAGATAAAAGCCGTATTAAAGAATCTAAAATATAAATATCCTATAGGAGAGTTATCTGTGCGCCATCTTCGTTCTTCTGCGACGACTTGTCTCTCAGATAAAAACTCATCATTTTTTAAAGAAAGATTACTCATAAGCTCTGCAAAAAGTTTTAAAGACTTATCTATATTTTGTGCGCTTGATTTGATAAAATAGCGCGTATAATCAAAGCTTGTAGAGGCATTATCCACACCACCAAATCCTTTTACAATCTCATCAAACTCCCCTGCTTTTAGATTCTTGGTTGATTTGAAGCTTAAATGCTCAAGCATATGGGCAATGCCACTTTTTCCCATTACTTCGTTGCGCGAACCAACTTTATAAAAAATGTCTGTTTGTATCACGCCACTTTTATTATCCATAGGAATAACTACGATTTGTAAGCCATTCTCAAGCCTCATTTCTTCGTATTTTGGTAGCACACTTTTGCCAAATATAGCACTCATTACAACCCCCAGCAATAAAATTTTTCTCATAGATCCATCCCTATTGCTTGTGAGATGTTCTCAAATCCATCACTTTGTAGCATAGAATCTAGCTCTTTAGAAATCTTATAGCAGATTCTAGGACCTTTAAAAATAAATGCACTATAAATCTGAATAAGGCTTGCACCCATTCTAATGCGCTTATAGGCTTCTTGCGCACTATCAATCCCGCCAACAGAAATTAAGATTGCCTTTTTAAAAAATGCCTTTCCTAGTTCTAAAAACACTTCTTGGCTTTTGGCTTGCAAAGCTTTTCCACTAATTCCACCAATATCTTTTGGATTTGCAACCAAGCTATAATCAATAGTTGTATTTGTCGCAATGATACCTTTTGCTCCAGAATCTAGAGCACTTTGGCAAACTTTTAGCATTTCATCAGTCCCCATATCAGGCGAAATCTTTAAGAACAGAGGTTTTTTTGTCTTTTCTTTTGCCATTAAAAATAGCTCATTTACAAACTTCTCATTTTGCAAATCCCTTAAATTTGGCGTGTTTGGCGAAGAGAGATTGAAAACATAATAATCGCCAATGTGGATTACATCTTCTAGGGCTTTTTGGTAGTTTAATAACGCATCTTCTTGGGCTATATTTTTGTTTTTCCCAATGTTGATGCCAAGTGGGATACAAAATGGATGCATATCTTGCATTTTTTTAGCAAAAGCAATGCTTCCGATGTTATTAAACCCCATAGCATTTTGGAGGCTCTCTTCTTGTATGTGTCGCCAGATTCTAGGCTTTGGGTTGCCTTCTTGTGCAGTTTTTGTGATTGTGCCAAGCTCTAAAAAGCCAAAGCCAAGCGCACATAATGCCTTGATATTCTCTCCACTTTCATCAAATCCAGCAGCCAAGCCAATTGGATTATAAAATTCCAACTTGCCTATCTTGCTATGTAGCCTTTGGCTTTGATAGCCACCGATTTTATTTAAAATATCATCGCCAAAAGGCATATTTATCGCGCACCGCATTAGCTTACTTGCTAATGAATGCATTACTTCAGCGTCAAACTTAAATAGCAATGGACGCAATGCTTGATAGATTTCCATTTTCACTCCTTAAATTAAGATTCTCCAATCATTCTTTGTAGCAATTTCTTTGCTTTATCGTCTTTATTATTTTTATTTGAACTATAGATTTCATTGACATAACGTTCATAAACGATTTGTGAGGAGATTGACTTATCTTTTGGCGTTTGAATTTTTGTGTATTCCCCATCGCTTTGAAGCTCGTGCATCTGCATATTATCACTTAATTGCACATTTAAAATATCAATCAATCTATTTGCGATAACTTCATTTGTTGCAGGCGTTAGAATCTCAACTCTTCGCTCGAGGTTACGTGGCATCATATCCGCACTTGAGAAGAATACTTTTTCTTTGCAATGTGCAAAATAGTAGATTCTAGCGTGCTCTAGATATTTGCCAACGATTGAAAACACGTGGATATTCTCGCTCATTCCCTTAATTCCCGGACGCAAGCAACAAATCCCTCGTATAATTAAATCAATCTTCACTCCAGCATTAGAAGCCTCATAAAGTGCTAGAATAATATCCTCATCAACAATTGCGTTTGCTTTTAAGATAATGCGCCCTTCTTTACCAAATTTAGATTCTGCCTTGATTAAATCTAGCAATTTTGACTTGATTTGCGTAGGTGCGACACATAATGTTTCAAGCTTTGTTTGATAGGAGCTTCCGGTTGATAAAGAGTGAAAAAGCTTTATAACATCATTTGCGATATCTTCATTTGCGGTAAAAAGGCTAATATCTGTGTAGATTTTAGCTGAAGCGGTGTTGTAATTTCCCGTGCTTAAATGCACATACTGGCTTAGGCTATCGCCGATTTTTTTAATCACTAATGCTACTTTTGCATGCACTTTAAGTCTGGGAACGCCATAAATCACGTGTGCGCCAGCAGATTCTAGCGCCTTTGCCCAATGCAAATTATTTTCTTCATCAAAGCGCGCTTTTAGTTCAACTAGAACTGTTACTTGCTTGTTATTTTCAGCAGCTTCAATGAGGGCTTTTACAACAGGGGAGTTTTTCCCTACGCGATATAAAGTCATACGAATGGATAGCACATCTGGATCTTTTGCGGCATTTTGAATAAAGCTAACCACAGAATCAAAGCTCTCATACGGATGAAAAAGCACGATATCTTGAGAATCTATTGCTTCTAATAAATTAGCATCAGGATCAAGTGGTGGGAGAATTTTAGGATTAAATGGCGGAATGCACAAATGAGCAAAATCTTTCGCCCCAACTAATTCCCATAGTGAGCCTAGATTAAGTGGAATAGAATAATCATACACATCATCTATAACAACCATAACCTGCTTTTGAATAAATTCCTTTAGGTTTGGCTTACCTGCACCAACCTCCAATCGAATAATTTCTCCTCTTTTTCTAGCTTGCAGTCCCTCGCTCATTAACTGCATAAAATCATCTGCTTCATCTTCTTCAATCTCAAAATCCGCATTACGTGTAACTCTAAAAGGCATAAAATCCTGCACACTATAACCCAAGAAAAGCTCAGCTGCAAATTCTCCTACGATCGTTTCAATTGGCACAAAAAGTCCCTTATCAATCTCAATAAATCGCTTTAGCACTCTTGGAATCCGCACCACGCCAAATTTCACTTCTTTAGTCTCATTGCTTTTAAGCTCTAAAACAATTCCAAAGCTTAAATTATTTAAATGTGGAAAGGGATGCGTAGAATCTACAACTATAGGGACAATCACAGAATATAAATATTTCATAAAATAATCTTTAAGCCCTGCTTTTTGGGTTTTGTTAAGTTCATTTAGATTCTTGATAAAAAAGCCTTCTTTATCAAGCCCAGTTTTAATCTCATTAAAAAGCTTTTGAAGTTCTTGCTTTTCTTTATGGACATATTTTCGAATCTCTGCAAGCTGCTGTGCGGAAGTGAGCTTATCTGCACCTATCTCGCTAACCCCACTAGAATATAGCTTTTTCAAACCAGCCACACGAATCATATAAAATTCATCTAAATTTGTCCCATAAATTGCTAAAAATTTTAGCCTCTCTAAAAGCGGGATAGATGTATTTCTAGCTTCATTTAGCACGCGCGTATTAAATCGTAGCCACGATAGCTCACGATTAAAGATTTTTGTATCTGCTCTCATTCACACCTCCCCTTAATAAATTACTTATTATACTTATACACAATTCTACCCAAAATTATGCTTAGCTAAATCTAAATCGAAAAATCAAAATACGCAAAACTCACAATCAATGAATAACTATTTAAGGTTGGATTCCCATATTTTGACGCATTATCCTTGCGCACAATGCCTAAAGGATAAGAACCCATTGCTTCAAACTTAATGCCAAATCCCCTATAAATATTCACAAATATACCTCCGCCAAACTGGAATCCGTGGAGATTGTATTGTTGAGAATCTTGCGGGAATTTGATATGCTGTAATCCATAGCCTATGTTAATGCTAGGGATAACATATTTAGCAATTAAGTTTGACACACGCACACCTAAAGATAAAGAGTAGTCATCACCTGCAACGCCATTTAAATAGCCCCCAAGCATAAAGCCATATTTGCCCTGCCAGCCTCTCTCAACTCCAAAAAACGCACCATTTGCAGTGCGAGAAAATGGCTTTATCTCATTTTCAAACAAAATCTTATCGGTCTCAAGTTTATTATAAGAATACCCTATGAAAAATGCACCATAGCTATCTTTACTTAGAGTTATGGGTTGATAGAATTTTGGGCTTTGTTTTTTAGCTATAGATGTATTATCACTAGAGAAATTATCAAAGAGTGCATCAGCAGTATCAGAATCTATGGAGCTTGATAGCCAATCTTCCTCTTGCCTATTTTTAAGCTCATCTTGTGTTAGATTCTGTGTGGAATCTTGTTTTAGATTCCCTTTTGTTTGGGGATTAAAGCTATCTTGTGCGAATGCTAACCCTGCCCAAATGTATATCAATACAAATACCTTAAAACTTCTCATCTCATAGCCTTTGCACAATATTTCTTAACACCTTATTAAACTCCTCAAAGCTCCCTAGATCCAAGCATTCATTGATAGAATGCGGATGTAAAATCGTAGGACCAATTGAAGCCACAGAAATATCTTTTAGCCCCATTTGCCTAAATCGCTCTTGTAAGATTCCACACTCTAATCCTGCGTGAATCTCGCCCACATCTATTAAGCGCCACCCAAATGCCTCAATAATAACCTTTAACAAGGGATTTGTATCGCTAATATCACGCTCCCAAGGCATATACATATCACTTATAATGCCCTCTTCTCCAAGGTTTTGCTTTAAAATGCTTTGGATGTGGCTTTGGATTCTCTCAAGTAGGGCTTTTGTATTTGCCCTAGCTTTTAACTTGAGCTCCAAACTACAAGTGGCTTGTGAAATCATAGCGATATTTAATGAACCTAAAACCAAATGTCTCTCTTGTGTGAAAACTCCGTGCCCTAAACCTAAAATCAAGCTAGCAAGTCTTTTAGTATCATAAACCACGCACTCGCTATTATCTTGCTTTAGCTCACTGATAATAAACCCCATATCATTGCCAATATACACTATAAGCTGTTTTTTATCTTTTTGTAGGGATATTTTGTATCCATTTTGTGTGCAATTTTTAGCAAGACATTCTAGATTCTGCCAAAAAATCATTTTTGCTTCAAGTCCCACAGGAATAGAGTTTGACTTCTCGCCAGCATTGATTGAAATAATCTTAGATTCTACATCTTTTAGCAACGTGAAAAACTCCACAATGCTTGAAGGAATATTTTTATGAATATCGATTCCACTATGCCCGCCTAAAAATCCAAAGGCTTTGACTTGACATAATATCACACAAACAGATTCTTGAGTGTGAGATTTTGTGCTATATTCTATGCCAAATGTCTGTATCTTAGATTCTGGTCTAAATTGTGCTTTTACATCAAATCCGCCCGCACAGCCAACGACAATTTCGCCAAAAAACTCACTATCAAGGTTGAGTAAATTTTTAGATTTTATTGGAATATCAAGATTACTCGCTCCAATCATCCCAACTTCTTCATCATTTGTAAAAAGCACTTCTATATCATCGCGCTCTTGCATAAGCGCTAAAATCGCACCAATTGCTGCGCCATTATCCGCGCCAAGCGATGAGTCTTTAGCACGCACAAATTGAGAATCTATAAAAACCTCTAAAGGCTTATTAGATTCTGCATTACCAACGCCAACCATATCATAATGCGCTTGCAGGCAAATTTTAGGCTTAGCAATCTTGTGCGCATAGATATTTTTAATACAATCGGTTTTTACATCATAGCCACAATTCTTGCAAAACTCACATAAAAACGCAAACATCTCATCTGTGTAAAAAGACTTATGCGGAATCTCACAAATGCGCTTAAAAATCTCAAATGCCCTCAATTCATTCTCCATCATTTATCTTCCATTTATCGTCACGGATTCTACCAATCTTGTTTTATAATATTGATTCCTTAAAACTCTTTTAGTTCTGTTTGGGAATAGTAAGAATAACAACTCACCTAAGCTTTCTTTGATATGGGTTTTCGTGATGATAAAGGTAAGTGAAGAGGTTGTGAGTGTGAGGAAGGAGGAAGTGGGTGTTGTAGCCATAAGAATCACCTCGTTTAGTGGGGTTGGATGTGTTTTTCATAGTGTGTGGGTTTTTGTCTTGCTTTATCATTACTATGAACTTTGCTTAAAAGATACTTCTTTAAAATAAGGTGTTTTTTCTTGTTGGTCAAAGTAAGCAAAGAATACAACTATTTTATTTTTCCATTGCTCTTTCCATTTCTCTTGTATTGGATATATATGATTTGCACCATTCACCATACTTATTAAGCCCCGACTTGCTCTATTGGCAATAGTAATATTACTTATTGTCTTATCTATATTCATATCAGTATCAAATGTCATATAAGCGTATTTAATGCAAAATCTAAACCGCCTATCTTCAAGATTATGTTCAGGGAGTAACTCTATGGTATTTTTTTCTTTATCAATCTTAACTTTAAGACTTGATACTTCATATTCATATTTAAGGCTCATCTTTGATTTAAGAAAATTAAAATAAGCTTTGGGAAGTTTTAACTCTTTTGCTTTTTTATGTTTGTCTTGTATATTTGTAAAGCTTTCATATTGATTAAGGCTTAATGCAAAGTTGTCTTCATTAAAGTTACTCCTATCACGGACAAGGCTTAGCTTATCTATGGTTGCCTCTTTACCTACATAGACATTATGTGCTATAAATTTTCCTTCAGTATCACTTTTTCCTTTGGCTACTATGCGCTTAAATCTATGATTATAAATGTATATTGTTGTATTTATTAAGGAATGCCCCATTACACCATCATAACATTTCTCTATCTCTAGAGTGAAAGGTATAGCATTAGCTATGGATTGGATTTGTGGTTCTTTAGAATCTTTTTCTTGAGATTGCAAAGACTCATAAAACTCTGCATCTCTATCAAGATAGTTTGGAAAACTTTGCATAAGCATAATGGTTTTAAAATAGCTACTATAAGGATTACTTGCTTCTTTACAAAGTTCTTGAGATTCTGCTTCGTTGAGTTCTCTTAGTTCTACATAGTGATTGCGTATAAGATAATCATTGATTCTATCTATCTTGAGTTTGTATTCTTTCTCTAATTTCTCTAGTCTTTCGTTTTCTGCTTTGTCTTTAGCGAGTTGGGCGTCTTCATCTGCAAATATTGCATCATTAATCACACCCGCTATTAATGCCCCAGCTACTGCACCAACAATAGTGCCTACAATAGGGGCGGATGAACCAACAACTGCCCCAGTGGTAGCGCCAGCCAAGATTCTGCTACCCAAGCTAACACCTACTTTGGTGGCAGTTTTGGTAATGAGTTTTTTCCCAGCTTTACTACCAAGATAGGACATAGCAAATTCAAAAGTAGCTTCCCCAGCTGCTCTTTCATTGCTTTTCCCCTCCGCTTTTTTAAACAAATACGCTATCACACCATAATTAACCCCTAGAGTGATTGTAGGGGTATTAAAAAGCTTGTTGCTAGGATAATATTTATCGAACATTGCACTTGCAAATGCAGAATTGGCAGGGAGATAAATATTTAAAAAATTACTTGTAAAGTTACCCAAATCATTAAAAGATTTTTGTGGTTGTGGTAAGCCATTATGAAATTGACATTGGCAAATATTCAAAGAGGCATAGATATTTTTATTTTCATTCATTTTTTGTCCCTATTTGTCTGATAGTGTTTTTGCATTTCTTTTATGTATGGACTAAAGTCGATTGTAAAAATATTGCGATTATACTCTTGATTATCTAGCAATAGTCTTATATGTTCGTAATATTTTAAAAATAATTTTATTTTGGATTCTAAGTCCATAGTTACAAGTGCCTTTTGAGTATATTGTTGGCAAATGTTGCTAAAAACTTTTATATCTCCCAAAATATCGCCTATTTGGTATCGAGAATGTGGCATAATAAAATATTTCTTTGTATCTTTTAAATCTATACCAATAACCTCTTGAGGTATCCTAAAATACGAGTCATCGTATATAATGAATTCCCCATAAGGACAGAATATATCACCACTAAATCGTGTTTTTAAAATCAATCCATTTTGTGTTAGTATGATCTTTTTAAAATCTAGGGTAGAATAAATAAAAAATCCTAAAAAAATATAAACACTTACTAAAAGAAGTGTGATATACCCTAAAATAGAGCTATATTCCAAAAGCTTAACCCCTGCAATAAAAATCCAAATAGATATAAATACAATAAATAGCTTTATGACAATAAAAGCCAAAATAGCCATAGTTGAAGTATTGTGTAAAGTAAGGTTACTTTCCCACAAGACTTCAGAATATGGAATGTGTATTTTATGTTTCCATTTAAGCATTATTATATCTCTTATATATGGGTATATTAAATAAGCAATATAAATATTCACTATAAGAATTGAACAATATTCAAAAAGTAGTTTCATTTTTATCCTTTAAGTAAGATTCTATTTCTGCTTTGTATGGGTCAAAGTCGATTATAAAAACATTGTGATTTATTATCTCGCCAAAAAAATTCTCTATGTTTGATTGATAGAGTTTGTAGAGATTGGCTTTTTCTTGTGGATTCAGAGATTCTAGGGCTTGGTTTGTGTATTTGGTGCATAGCTCTTTAAATTCTTGATTATTTTTAAAACTGCCAAGAGAATCATAGCCATTAGGCATTGCAAAACTCTTGCATATATTATTTGACATAAAACTTACAACTTCCTCAAATCTAATCATTCCTCTTATTATGAATTGCGCAACAAAGCTTCCATAAGGATAAAATATATCTTTCTCAAATCTCATCTTTAACAATAATCCCTTATTTGTTAAAACCATAGATTTAAAGTTTAAGGCTTTATGTATTTCAAAATAATAAAAAATGCTTAAAACTAGGGCTAACAAATAATACCACATAGATTCTTTGGGCAACATAAACCAACAAACCAACATATAAAAATTCCTAAGATGAAATAAAGTATGTATTGAAAAACCCCAGCAATGTAATATTGCATTTTACTTTGCCAAACTATCTCATCACCATTAGAATCTAACTTTTTAGATTCCGTATCTTTTATGGATCCTATCGTTGTGCTTGGAAATTTTGTGCTAGAATCTTGATTATTTATTTTCTTTGTATTGTTATGCATTTTTACATTCTTTAATTTAAAGCATTACTATACTATTTTAATCCTTACAGCACATAAACAGATTCTGTGTAGTTTTAGATTCTAAGATTTTATGTAGAATCTAGCTTTATTAAAATTCCACATTTTTAAGTCGCAAAAGAAAAAGGGGTTTATCCCCACCCTGCTCCCCTTAACCCCGAAAAAGACAAAGCCTCCGCCGTTTTTTGCTTCACTTTGCTTGCAACCCGTTGGGTCTTTTTCAGCAAACAAGGGGAGAGCCTCGTTTAATCCGCTTCAAGTGGGCGCATCGCGGATGCACTACTGCATCCTTGTTTCTAGCTCTGACACCACGAAGCGGGCGAGAATTTGGGTGCATTCTGCACGCTGAATTGTTTAATGGATTTTTGCAGAATCTAAAGTGCCAAAAACGCAATTCCAAGATTTGAGATGAGAAATCGTTGTTTTCAAGCAAAGCGCGAAGAATCTAAATTGTTTTATATTCTAAATTTAAAACCAAAATTCTAGCATTTGCGGTAGTGCTTTGGGAGTTTTGTTAGATTTTGGAGGTAGGAGTTACCTAAAGTGGTAATGACTGCCTCCAAAATCTAACAATCTCTTAAATGATTACCCAAAGGCGAATTTATGCGCCCTACAGCCACTTTGGATTTGCTGTAAAGCTTACAGATAACCATATTTTATAACTCGGAATGTTTAGCTCATTTTGTATGCGCTCGCGAATCATATCAAAATCCCGCACAGATTCTAACTTGCAACCTTGAGAAGTCAGAATATTAACCTCAACCATAAAAAACCCAGACTTTGCCACGTGCGTATCATAATCATTGAAATTGTATTCTTTGCTTAGATTTTGCATAATTTGTGTGATTTTTCTCATCAAGTCAATTGTCGCAACCATCATTAAATCTTTAAAATTTGCCACACAAATGCGCACAGGCGAGATACAAAGAAATAAAGAAAGCGTGCTAAACATCGAAATTTTTAGCAGAATTGTTCTTTTTGGTTGGTATTGTAGAGATTGTGGCTTTTGGCTTAATTGTGTGATTTGCTGATTGCGCACACTTTTGCCATAATTTTGGCTTGGCTCTCTAAGGCGCATAATAATTTTCACCTTTTGTGTAGAATCTAAGATTTGCACTGTTTGTAATGCAAATCTCTCTAGATTCTAGCAGATTCTCTAAAATTGCAAGCGTGTCTTTGCTAAATAAAATCTTAGCTTCACAAACCTCAATAGGACGCGTAGAGATGAGCTTTAAAAGCTCACTTTTGTTGTAGGATTTTTTAGTAATATTTATGCTTTTACTCCGCTTTAGCAAACTCACGCAAAGCCCTTCAAAATATGGCAAAAAAGACTCTAAAACATCGCTATCTATGGCTTTTACATCATATGCACTTGGGCGATCGATACTGCCTAAATCTATGCGAGCCACCTTAAGTTCGCGCAAAAATGAAGCAATCGCTAAAAGATTCTCCTTGCTATCATTAAAGCCTTTTACCAAAAGCACTTCCGCGACAAGCTCGCCTCTATAGATTCTAGCAAACTCTTTTATGCCCTCTAGAATCTTTTCTAATTTTAGATTCTTTTCTGGACGATCTGTCTTTTTATAGACACTCTCAATCGCGCCATCAAGCGAGAATTTAACGATATCAAAAAGCAAAAGTGCATCTTTTTGCTCTTTAAACCTTGAGCCATTGCTTAAAATAAGTGTTTTGCAATTTTTTGGCACAAATGGCTTTATCGCGCTAATCACATCATACAAATACGGATAAAGCGTTGGCTCACCATTTGCAGTAAATGTCAGCACATCAATTGCGCTAGATTCTAAAGCCATAGAATCTAAACTAGAATCTAGATTTTTGTGGCGCAAATTTCTAGAATCTAGAGTTTCGCTAGAGTCCATAGATTTCGCATTTCGTGCTAAATCTAAAAGCGCAGTTTTAATAGATTCTATGACTAACTCTTTAGGCAAAACATCCCCCATAAAATCCATTGGCTTTGCCTTTTTGAGCTCGCAATACACACAATCAAAGTTACACTGCTTCTTGCTTGGCGATAAATCTATACCCAAAGATCTGCCAAATCGCCTAGAAATCACAGGACCAAAGATAATTTGTGGAAATTTATTTTTATGTGCTGTATGTGCGTTTTGCAAAGTTTGATTTGGCATTATTTTTTTGTTTTTGTTTTGGACACAATTGGCTCTAAAGTGTTTGCATCAAGCTTTTGCTTGCATTTTAGGCACTCAAGCACATCGCCAGCTTTAAGCGATTTCTCACCCATTATGTAGCCACAATTTGGGCATTTTTTATTTGTTGGCAAAATTGAGGCAACAAAAGTACATTTAGGATAATTGCCGCATCCATAAAACGCGCCCCTGCGCCCAAATCTCTCAACAATCTCTCCGCCACATTCTGGACAAGCGACATCTATTGTTTTAAGTGGCTTTTTCTCGCCTAAGGATTTTGCGTTTTTACATTCTGGGTAGCCGCTGCACGCAAGGAATTCGCCTCTTTTTCCAACCTTTTTTACCATTGGCTTTCCACATTTCTCGCAAACTTCGCTAGATTCTATATTTTCTTGTTTGATGTATTTGCATTTAGGATAACCGCTGCACGCGACAAATTCGCCATATTTGCTTTTACGCTTTACTAGATCTTTACCACATTTTGGGCAAGGCTCACCTGTTGGGATTGAAATTTTTTGAGAGGCGATATTTTGCTTACCCTTGTCAATTTTTCCCATAAATGGCTCATAAAAATCCCATAAAACTTTCTGCCACTCCAACTTCTCCTCAGCAATAGAATCTAGCTTTTCTTCTAAATTTGCGCTAAATTTAGAATCCACAATCTCATTAAAATGTGCCTCAAGCATTGAAATTACATTAAATGCGCTCTCTTGAGGCTGGATTTGACGCTTTTGTATGGTGATATATTCACGATTTGTAAGAAGTGAAATTGTTGGCGCATAAGTGCTAGGACGCCCAATTCCTAAAGATTCTAAAGTCTTAATCAAACTTGCTTCAGAATAGCGCGCTGGTGGCTCGGTAGAATTCTCATTTGCTATAATTTCTTGAGGTTTAATTGGCGCATTTTCCTTAAAATCTGGCAGCAATTTATCCTTATCCTCATTTCCTAAAATCCTATAGAATCCATCAAACACAAGCTTGCGCCCACTAGCTTTAAACTCGCCCACATCGCTTATGAAGCTAACATTTTGAGATTCAAAGATCGCATCTTGGCTTTGTGAAGCAAGAAAGCGATTATAAATGAGTGTATAAAGCTTTAGCTCATCAGGCTTTAGATAATTTTTAGCGATTTGTGGGCTAAAGTCAAGATTTGTCGGACGAATGGCTTCGTGGGCTTCTTGAGCGGATTTATTTTTGGTTGTATAGATTTTAGGCATTTTTGGGACATAATCTTCTCCAAAATCTTTAAAAAGCTTTGCTCTTGCAGAATCTTGGGCTTCTTTTGCGATATTTAGACTATCGGTTCGCATATAAGTAATGATTCCAGTAGTGCCATTATTTGTAGGCACACCTTCATAAAGCTTTTGTGCGATACTCATCGTGCGCGAAGGGGAATAGCCAAGCAAGGAGGAGGCAAGCTGTTGAAGCGTAGAGGTCATAAACGGTGGTGGTGTTTGGGATTTGGTGTTTTTACGCGTGATTTGGCTTACTTTAAAGCTTGAATTT
This sequence comes from uncultured Helicobacter sp., assembly GCA_965120395.1. GTDB lineage: Bacteria > Campylobacterota > Campylobacteria > Campylobacterales > Helicobacteraceae > Helicobacter_B. The sequence continues at coordinate 3,839 of CBCPND010000048.1, read as the reverse complement.
TGTAAGGCTAAAACCATCTGCTTAGCCTTAGCTTCATCTGTGATATTAAGCTTTTTTAGCTTTTTACCCTCAAAGCCAAGCCCATTAAAGCTTACAAGCTCAGATTCTATACCTTCAAATTTCGCAAAAATCTCATAATAAACTTGCGGCTTAAAATCTAAAATCTCGCGCTCCCTATCGATAATTAGCTTTAAAGCCGCACTTTGAACACGTCCAGCAGAAAGTCCTTTTGAGATTTTGCTAGAAAGAAGCTGGCTTAGCTTAAAGCCTACAATACGATCCAAAAGCCTTCTAGCTTGTTGCGCATTAACTTTATCCATATCGATTTGACGCGGATTCTTTAGGGCATTATTGATAGCAGTTTTTGTGATTTCGTGAAAGACTATGCGTGGGTAATCTTTAAGGTTCTTTTTAGCATCAATGGCTTGCGTGATGTGGAATCCTATGGCTTCGCCTTCGCGATCTTCATCGGTTGCAATGTAAATATTATTGGCTTTTTTGGCAAGGTTTTTGATTTGAGAGACGATTTCTTTATGGTCAGAATCGATTTTATATTCTGGATAGAAGTGCTTATCCTCGACTTTGATACCAAAGGCATATTTTGGAAGGTCACGTATGTGTCCTTTAGAAGCGATGACTTCAAATTTATCACCTAAAAAATTCTTAATCGTTCTTGCTTTAGCTGGGGATTCTACAATAATTAGATCTTTCATTTTAGCTCTTATTTTGGATTTATGGGGGCATTTTAGCAAAAAACATAAAATTTTAAAACATTCACATTTATAAAATCATTAAGCAAATAAAGCAAGTTTGTAATTTTGAAAATTTTATGCTTTTTTATGAAAAGATCCTCTACAATTCAAAAATCTAAACCCAAAAGGTAAAAAATGCTAAAAAAATCTTATCTTATCGATACTTCAGTGATTTTGGATGATTTGCAAAATCTTGTGTATCTTTATGATAATGCCAAAAATACACTTTTTATAAGCGATATCGTGCTAGAAGAGCTAGATAAGAAAAAGAGTTCAAATGAAGTAGGATTCTTAGTGCGTGAATTTTTTAGAAACATTAACAGCGATGCGCCAAATATTAAGCTAAAGCCCACTAAAGAGGGTGATTTTATCCAAAGAATTTTTTATGAGACAAAAGAGCATAAAATCCCACTAATTGTCATCTATCGCCAAAATTACAAAACAAAAACCCTAGAATATGGGCTAAATGACGCGCGTATCGCAGAGATCGCTAAAGATTATAAACTTATCTTACTTACTAATGATATTTCTCTTAAAATACGCTCAATTGCGCGCAATATCAAAGCTCAATCTCTTTTTAGAGATCGTGTTGAAAATCCACAAGATATTGATTTTTGGCATAAGTTTTTACTACATAAAGATGCGCCAATCACAGATCTTGAAAAAAGCAAAGATTTTAAGCAACTAACCCAGTGGAGCTTAATCCAAATCGATGAGCAAGATAATACCGATAGCTCTTTGTATCTCACGGGCAAAAAGCACTTTGGTATTAAGGTTGGGGCGCGCTTTGAGAAGATTGATTTTGATGAGATTCTAAAAGAAGCAAATCCTTATGTGATGCCAATGAATTTAGAGCAAAAGATGCTATTTTGCCTCCTTACTCACAGAAATAATATCGCCACAATTGCCACAGGCTCAACTGGTTCAGGTAAAACCCTAATCGCACTTCAAGCTGGAATCCACCTTCTAAAGCAAGAAATAGTAGATGGTATAATCTATCTTCGTAACACAATCACTGCAAATGACAAAGAAGCCGAGCTTGGCTTCAGAAAGGGCGATCAAGACCAAAAGCTAGGATATTTTATGTATCCTTTATACAGCGCAATTAACTTTACAATAGATTCCCTACAAAGCTCATCGCTTAGCAATTGCATCGAGTATCGCGGCGATGTAAATACTATTCATAAAGAAGATGCTACAGATTATTTCTTAAAAAAGCATAATATTCAAGTGGTTGATATCGCGCACGCTAGAGGGATCACAATCCGCAAAAAGTTTGTGATCTTTGATGAAGCACAAAATGCTTCAAACGCGACAATAAAACTAATTGGCACAAGGCTTGGCGAAGAGAGTAGAATCGCGTTTTTAGGAGATTGGGCACAGATTGATCATCCATATTTAAGCAAGTTTAGAAATGGCGCTGTAAGCTTGCTACAAAAAGCACTTAAAGATGATATGATCGCTGGAATCCAGCTTAGACAAACAATACGAAGCTCCATAGCACAATGGTTTGGTGAGGGTTTTTAAACTTCAAAATTTTATGCTAGAATCCTACTTTACTAAAGACAGAAAATCCAAGGTGCAGCAAAGATGAAGCAAATAAAAAAAATTACACAAAAATCTATAATGGCATTGCCAATGTCATTTGCGGTATTTTTTAGCTCTTGCGCTATGAAAGAATGCAAGACTTACGAGGATAAACTCCATGGTTGCGTTGAAAAATACGATGATGAATATCGCGAGACGCCATATAAAAATGGCAAAAAAGAAGGCATAGAAAAAAGCTACTATGAAAAAGGCAGGCTTGCAGCAAAGATTCCTTATAAAAATGATGAAATTAACGGCATTATAAAGCTCTATTACGAAAATGGAAAAATCGCTATAAAAGCATCTTATCAAAATAGTATGCTTGATGGGCTGGAGGAATACTACTCTGAAAAAGGAAAAATGATCGCAATGATTCTCTATAAACGCGGCAAAGCCATAAGCGGAGAGTGCAAAAATGGTAAAAAACTTGATAATAAATTCTTGCGTAAGATTGAAGCCCTTGGCTCTGATGCGGAAGCATTTAAGGAGTTTTGCGGAGATTGAGATTGTAGATTCTAGAATCTGCATTCGGCTTTGCGATAAATGCGGAAGCGATGAAAAAGCACTAATAGTCATTATGCCAAAACTCCTTTATGCTTTTCTTGCAACCTATATTTCCTTATCAAAACAAAGTTTTAGAACATATTACTATCTGCTAGCATTTTAGATCTTTAGGATTCTGTGGCACATCCAAAATCCTATAAGATCCTACAATGCTAGCAAGCCACCAAATTACCGTGCTAAATCTATTTTACCTTCTCGATATACTCACCTGTTTCGGTATTTACACGTATGGTTTCACCTTCTAGCACGTGAAAAGGAATCTGAACAACTGCACCTGTCTCAAGTGTAGCTGGCTTTTTACCTGCACTTGAAGTATCGCCCTTAAAATTTGGCGGGGTCTCGATAATTTTAAGCTCTACAATTTGTGGTGGGCTCACAGAAATCGCTTTATCATTATGAAACAAAACCTGCAAATTCATCCCATCAAGCATCCATTTTGAAGCATCACCGACTTGGTCTTGCGTAAGGGCGATTTGCTCATAAGATTCAGTATCCATAAACTGATAAGCACTTCCATCAAAATATAAATATTGCATTGGCTTTTCGATGATATTTGGCTCATCGCATTTATCCCCAGCGTGGAAAGTCTTCTCAATCACTTTACCATCAAGGAATGATTTAATCTTAGCACGCACAAAAGCCGCACCCTTGCCGGGCTTTACATGCTGATATTCAATGATTCTATAAGGAATACCTTCAATCTCTATTTTGAGCCCCTTTTTAAGCTCACCCATACTGATTGCCATTGTCTCTCCTCGTTAGATTTCAGATTTTATCTGCTGAGCCAAGAATGCGCATTCGCTCAACCATAACATTTTTCATTGCTTCCATCGCTGGTGTGAAAAATTTACGCAAATCAAATTGTGTCGGATCGTCATTTGCGACCTTTCGCACTTGTGCCATAAATGCTATTCTTAAATCCGTATCGGTATTTAC
>CBCPND010000047.1:0-5224 GCA_965120395.1 uncultured Helicobacter sp. | reverse complement strand
AAACTTTTTAGCCTTGTAGCCTTCGCGCTCAATCTCATTTTTAATAAGTTCTGAAGGGCAGTGGATGTGATTTACCTTGTCATAGAAGGTTTTTTTAAACCACCAGAATACAAATTTATTCAAAAGTTTGATTTTTTGCAATCTAATATTATAAGTGATGTGCTCGGGCTGCAAATGAAAGGCTGCCATATAGGGGATTTTCATCTCTTTAGCGATTTTCATAGCGACTTTTTCTAATTTAAATGGCAAAAACAAATGCACTACATCAGCACCACTAAAAGCTTCTTTTAGAATCTTCTCATCAGGCTTGGCAAAAATCATATGCTGTTTGTGTGAAACTTCTGTGACAATTGGAATGTAGCGCTCTTTTAACGCGAAGTAATTTTCGCCTTTTATGTAAGGGGCGACAACGCGCACAATGTGTCCTCTATCTTGAAGCGCTTTAGAGAATCTAAAGGCTGTCATTGAAGTGCCATTGCTTTTATCGGCAAAACTATCAACAACTAACACAATAACCATTACATATCCTTGCTATCTTACATATCTTTGTTATCATTTTTGGGCTTAAACCTAAAGATCTTTTTATCAAAAACAGCGATATAAAATATCCCATCAAAGATTTTAATATCTAAGATAAATCCCTCTACTTTAACTTCGCATTTTCTAATATCTTCTTGAATGGCTTTTGCTTTGAATATGACTTTTTGATTGATTTCTACTGGGGCTAGGAATTTCACATCAGAGCTAATGATGATTGAGTTTTTCTTGTTGATCGCACAAAGTGCGCTAAAAGATGCTGCAGAATATATAAAGCCGGTGTGTGTTATCCCAGAATCTACCTCCATATCATCTTGCGTTAAAAGCTCAACTTCTGATCGTCCTTGAGAGATAGAAAGAAGATCCCCGCAGTAATGTATATTGACCTTTTTTGCTGTGAGGCGCTCTTCTGGTAGCTGCTCGGTGCTCTCTGCTTCCTCATTCTTCATCATCTCTCCTTAATAAAATCTATTTACGCTTGGCTTTAAAATAGCCTCGCCTTGGCGCTGGATACCCTTCAATCGTCTTATTCTCATCGCTAGAATCTAAAAATGACTCCAAGCTTAAAGAGCTAATCCACTCAGTCTTTCGCTGCTCTTGCGTGGTTGTTTTAACTACGCCTAGAATCTCCACATCACAAAATCCACACCGCCAAAGCCAACCAACCATAGTTTTAATTGAAGGAATCAAATAGACATTGCGCATTTTAGCATAAGTTTGACTCGGACTTAGTGCAATTTCTAAATCAGATTCTATCACCAATGTATCAATAATGAGCACTCCACCTTTATGAAGTGCGCTTGCAAGAGACTTAAGCGTGGCAAACACATCACTTCTGTGATAAAGCACACCAAGGCAGAAAATCACATCAAACTTTTGATTATAATCACTAAGATTTTGCACTCCCAAAAGCTCGTATTTAATAGGCAAATTCAAAAAATGATTGATAAAATTAAATTGGCAAAAAAATAACCCGCTAGGATCAAAGCCTATGATTGATTTAGGCTTAAGAGTGTGCATAGCAAACATATAAAAGCCATTATTGCAGCCAACATCTGCGATATTTGCGCCATCCAAATTTACAAATGGAACTAAAAAATCCCACTTTATAAAGCTTCTCCACTCGCTATCAATGTGCAAGTCATTGATATAAAATGGACCCTTTCGCCAAGATTTAAGGTTTTTGGCAAGTGCTGTTATGAAATCTAAATTTGCACTTTTAGGCAGAGTTATGCGGATTCCATCATTGTATGTGAAAGTGCCACTTCCTTTTTTGATTATAGAATCCATCTCTTTTACTTGCTGCCATAAAGGTGCCATATCTTTAGATTCTAATACATTCAAAATAAGCCTTTATAAGATTAAAAAAGTGCTGGCACAGGCATAGGCTTAATCGCATCAAGCACAAATTTAAGCCCCTCAGTGCCAATGCCAAACACAAGCCCAAAATTATAAGATTCCCTCTTAAGTAAAAGTGGCAAATCATTTGTGCCATTGTAATATGAAGGTTGCAATGATGTGCCAATTTCATTTTCATAAAGCTCAAATAAATTTTCATCCTCTTCATCCAAAAGTGTCGGCAAGAAAAACTCAATTTTGCCCCATTTTGCTTGATTATTTAGCACAGAAGCATAACGCAAAAATATTTCTTTACTTTGCGTTGGGATAACCACTCTAGAGCTTTGCCCAAATGGTAGGACTTTGGCATTCTGATCAAGTGAGAGTGGAAGCAAACTAACAGCAGAACTAAATCTATAAATATCAAAATCAAATCCCTCATTCACACAAAGACTCACAACTCCTCCAAGCTCTGGTAAAAACACCTCTGGAAGTGGAATCTTGTAATGATTTAGCTTATAATAAAACCTGCTTTCAAAAAGTATATGAGGGCGCACTACATCAAATGGTAAGTCTTTAGGATTGCTACAAATTGTGTATTCTAAGACAAAATCAAGTAACCCAGAATCCTTGATAAAAATCGCACAAACATCTTGCTCATCAAGAATATCAAGTAAGAGTGCTGGATTCTCATCAAAGAAAAGCACATTTTTTGCAGTGATGACAATCTGTGCGATTTTATATTGATACTCATCAAGATAAAATACCTTAATATTACTCACAAGTAACCTATATCGCGCTAAACGCACGATAGATTCTGCTATGGAGCTAACCTTAATCCACGCTATCTCACCATCAATCATCTGCACAAATTTATCAAACACAATCCCAAATGCGCCATTTTTAATCGCAGGTTCGATGTCATCAGGATTGATTGCAAAAAAGAGTGATCCTCTTTTCACATCTTCGAGTTTTGTGGTAAATCCCTCAAAAGAGCCAATTAGAGGAGAGTTCATCACCTCTCCACAAATCACTTCGGCGACTTCTTGAACCTTGACTTTCACTAGCTAATTCTACTCCCATTTTTTCGTTTTTTATCTATGCACACAAGCGATAAACCTTCTTCATCTTTGCTAGCAAGGATCATTCCATTGCTTATTTCTCCCATTAAGCGCGCAGGTGCTAGGTTTGCAATCATACAGACTTGCTTGCCGATGAGATTTTCTGGCGCATAAAATTGCGCAATACCTGATAGCACAACTCTAGGCACACCTTCGCCAATGTCAATATGTAAGCGCAAAAGCTTGCTAGATTTTGGCACAACCTCAGCCTTTAAAACCTCGCCTACACGAATATCAACTTTGGCAAAATCGCTAATTTGGATTTGCTCGCCTAGAATGCTAACCCCTTGTGGATTCTGTGCATTTAATTTAGATTCTAGCGTGTTAGATTCTGGAATCAGTAGATTCTCGATTTTTGGGAAAAGTGGCGGGACTTTAATCAATGTTACATCACAAAGTAGATTTTGCTCAAGCACGAAGGTTTTAAAATTTTTGGGTGTGATTTGCGTGCCAAACACGCTTGCAATCTCAACCGCACTTTTTGGCATAATCGGATAAAGAAAAAAGCTCACCCTTAAAAGCAAATTCCCCAAAAATGCTAAAAGAGAATCTAGCTTATCAAGCTCATTTTGCTTATAAAGATTCCAAGGCTCATACTTTGTGATAGTGACATTTGCGATATCAAGCACACGCCAAAGCTCATCAATATAGCTTTTAATATTCACCATTTGCATTTTAGAATCAAGCCCGCTTAGAATCTCTTGCATTTGTGTGCTTTCTTGTGGATAGAATTGAGCAAAATCACATTTTTTAATTTTCAAATTTGTGTATTTTTCACTCATTCCAAGCAGACGATTTAGCAGATTTCCTAAATCATTGCTAAGCTCAGAGTTAATGCGCTCAACCAAGCCCTTTTGACTAAAATCCCCATCTTGCCCAAATGGCGCTTCTTTCAAAAGATAATAGCGCAATTTCTCAACGCCATAGGCTTTGGCAAATTCTTTAGGATTTATCACATTGCCAATGGATTTACTCATTTTCTGTCCATCGCGCATCCACCAGCCGTGCGCATAAATATGCTTTGGTAAATCAAGCTTTAGACTCATTAAAAACGCAGGCCAATAAATTGCGTGGAATCTTAAAATATCCTTGCCAACGATGTGCGTGGCATTTTGCCAATACTCCATTTTCTCACTCACATTAGAATCCTCACCAAACCCAAGCGCGCTTAAATAATTCACAAGCGCATCAAGCCACACATAAACTATGTGCTTTTTAGCCGTTTTTTTAGGAAGCTCTATGCCCCACTCAAAGCTTGTGCGCGAGATTGACAAATCTTCTAATCCATTTTTGACAAAGGCTATAACTTCATTTTTCTTATGAGTTGGTAAAATCACATCAGGCGCGCTTTCATACCATTGCAAAAGCTTATCTTGATATTTACTTAAAGCAAAAAAATAGCTCTCTTCTTTTATGCGCGCTAAATTCTTGCCACAATCTGGGCATTTGCTATCTTTGCTTTGCGTGAAAAAGCTCTCGCAACTCACGCAATAATCCCCTTCATACTCACCTAGATAAATATCTCCATTTGCCTCCATAATCTCAAATGCCTTTAACACAGCCTTTTTATGATTCTCATCTGTCGTGCGGATAAAGTAGTCATAATCTATCTTAAATTCATCCCACAAACCACGGAAAATCCCGCTTATCTCATCAGCATATTGCTTTGGGGTTTTGCCTCTTTGCTTGGCGGATTGCTCGATTTTCTGTCCGTGCTCATCTGTGCCTGTAAGTAAGAATACATCCTCACCCTTTAGCCATTTGTATTTTTTCAGCATATCAGCAATTATTGTCGTATAAGCGTGACCAATATGTGGAATATCATTGACATAATAAATTGGCGTTGTGATAAATGTTTTCATCTCATTCCTTTGGTTTTATATTAAATGCAATTATAAGATGAAAAATATAATTTTTTATTTAGGGTAAAAAGGCAAATTTTAAATAGATTCTGTATAAAATCTCCCTGCTTAAGGAAATCAAAAAAAAAAAAAACGCTACTATGTGCTTATGATTTTATTTTTTAAGGATTTTATAATAATGAAATCTGCATATCATATGTATCTATTAGTATTGCTTATGTTTGTATTTAGCGGATGTGGTGGAAGCGTATATTTTAAAACATTGCAAAATAATGAGTATTTTTTCGATAAAGCCGATCCTATATATATTCTAGAGCCAAAGGATACAAGCGTGGAGATTAAAAATTTTGTAAACTTATTGCGTGA
>CBCPND010000046.1:0-25485 GCA_965120395.1 uncultured Helicobacter sp. | reverse complement strand
TAGTAAAAATCAATAAGATTCTAGTTTTATGAAAAACTTTCATCTCTATTAAAATTCTCGTGTTTTTAAATCACAAAAAGAAAAGGGGATTATCTGCTCCCATTAACCCCGAAAAAGATAAAGCACCGCTTTGTCTTTTTCAGCAAACAAGGGAAAACCTTGCAAATTCGAGTTTAAAAATGGCAATGGCAAATCCGGGTATTGATGTAAGATTTGAAGTAAGCTATAAATTTTAAGCTTTGTTATTTCTCACATTCAATGTAAAGGCTTGTTGTTCCTTTGTATGCAGAGCCATCAGCATTTATATCAAGCTTGTAAGAATTAAAATCTGGAATGCTTGAAGTGCGATAATCAAGCACTTTGATATTTCTAAAGCCCACAGATTCTAGCAAACTGCTTAAAGAAATCTCATCATACATAAATTTATGGCGCTCTCCAATGCTTGTCTGGATAAAAACCTCATTGCGCAAACTTTTTGGCACAAGAGCGCGCACAAATCTTAGCCATAAATGCAAAATCTTATTGCTTATCTTATCTAGCGTGATTTTGCGATGTAGTGGAATCTTTGGCACGCTTGATTCTGCTCCTGCACGCTCTTTGATGATAGTTATAAATTCATTTTTGTCCTTTATGGCATCAAGGCATTTTTGCATCTCGCCCCCACTTTTTGTACGCACCATTTGATCAAAAATCTCTAATAGAATCCAATAATATCTAAAAGCCACTAAATCTAGCTCTAAAGCCCCCCCCCGCAACGATTTGGAATCTAAAATTAGATTTTGTGGAGTTATTTTAGCGGATTTTAATTCTTGCAATACATCTAAATAATCTCTACATAAAATCTGCAAATCAGGCACCACAATGCGCAGAATTCCTCCAATCTTTAATATGCGCTTAATTTCCATCAGCACATTTTGAGCTTGACTCACGCTTAAATGCTCTAAAAAATGGCTACTATAAGCCACATCAAAACTAGATTCTTGATAAGGTAATTTTTTAAGCAAATTAACCTTTTTAACTCTTTTATCAATCGGGCTAAAATCTATGTTTTCCCATTTTTCATTTATACGATTTCCACAACCAAAATTCAAAAGCCTCATTTTGCCTCCTTAATTAAATTGTTAAAAACAGGACTAGAATCCAAAGATTATAGAATCTGCAAACTCCTAGATCCTCTTATCATCTTGCCTTTTAGTGCGCTGCTCGCGTCTCCTCTTTGCATCTTCATAGCGCCTTTTTTCAGTTGGGGTTCGTGGCTCTAGCTGTGGGATTGGCATTGTTTTACCATCTTTGAATGCCACCATCGTAAAATAACAGCTTGCACAATGGGTTTTATGTCCTTCTTTAATATTCTCGCTAATCACTCTAATACCAACCTCACAACTTGTTCTACCAGTATAATTTATAGAAGCCAAAAATGTAAGCAATGTGCCTATGGGTATAGGGTGATGAAAAACCATATTATCCACATTCATCGTTACAACACCAATCCCACAATAGCGCGTTGCACATGTATAAGCAACTTGATCTAGAATCTTCATCAGCTCGCCTCCGTGCATTAACCCGCTAAAATTAGCCATTGAAGGCGTAACCAAAATATTCATTGTCAATGTGCGATTATCTACAATTTGTTGCATTTGTGATTCATTTTCCATTGCTTACTCCATAAATTCCATAATTTTATAATCTCAAATTATTGTAACATACTTTGCTATAATGCTATTTATAGATTTTATATAAAAAGGTAAAAATTTATGAAGCTTTTACTCACCGGTGGAAGTGGCTACATAGGCTCGCACACGGCATTATGTCTGCTTGAGAACACAGATTCTAGCATTGTGATTTTAGATAATTTATCAACTGGATTTAAAGAGAATTTTAATTATTTGCAAACCTTGTATCCTTCGCGTGTTAGCTTTGTAGAGATGGATTTAGCTAATGTTAGTGCGCTTGATAGGCTTTTAGCAGAATCTAGCTTTGAAGGAGTTTTGCATTTTGGGGCGTCATTGATTGTTAGCGAATCGGTGCAAAAGCCACTTTTGTATTATAAAAATAATGTTATCAACACGACAAATTTGATTGATTTATGCGTGAAAAATGACATTAAAAATTTTATATTCTCATCGACTGCGGCTGTTTATGGAGAGCCAGAATCTAGCTTGATTCCAGTTAGTGAGAGCGCGCCTTTAGCACCGATTAATCCTTATGGTAACTCTAAAATGATGAGTGAAATGGTTATGACAGATACAAGCAAAGTGTGTGATTTTAACTACATTGCTTTGCGGTATTTTAATGTCGCTGGGGCAAGCGCAAAAAACACTCCACAGATTCTAGCTAAAAATCAAGGCTTAGGTCAGCGAAGCATGCAAGCTACGCATTTGATAAAAATAGCTACACAATGCGCCACACACAAACGCAATGAGATGTTTATCTTTGGTGAGGATTATGGCACACCTGATGGAAGCTGCATTCGCGATTATATTTATATTGATGATTTGGCTTTGGCACATTTATGCGCGCTTGAGTATTTATTAAAAACAAAGCAAAGCGATGTCTTTAATGTCGGTTACAATCAAGGCTATAGCGTAAAAGAAGTTATAAAGTGTGTTAAAAAAGTAAGTGGTGTGGATTTTGTCGTAAAAAGTGCGCCTCGCAGAGAAGGAGACCCAGCAATTCTCATTTCAAGCAATCAAAAACTTTTAGCAAAAACCTCGTGGAAACCAAAATTTAACGACCTAGAATTTATTATAAAGAGTGCTTATGAGTGGGAAAAATATCTACAATAGCAATTATTTATACGGGTTTTATTGCATTATTTAATCAAATTTGGCATATTTAGGTTTTTAAATCTTAAAATCATAAAGGATGCAAAATGGAAAAAGTTGGAATTTTCTATGGAAGCGATGGCGGCAACACAAAAAATGTAGCAGAATCTCTAAGCAGTGAAATAGGCAATGCTGAAGTAATCGATGTTGCGAGTGCTAATAAAGAGCAATTAGCAGAATTTAAGAATCTTATTTTAGCTACTCCGACTTATGGTGCTGGCGATTTGCAAAGCGATTGGGAAGATTTTCTTGGCACGCTAAGTGAAGATGATTTTGCGGGTAAAGTTGTCGCTCTTGTCGGACTTGGTGATCAAGATACTTACTCTGATACATTCTGTGATGGTATCTCATATATTTACAATAAAGCTAAAGCCAAAGCGACAATCATCGGTCAAACCTCAACAGATGGATATGATTTTTCAGATTCTCAAGCAGTTGTCGATGGTCAATTCATAGGACTTGTGCTTGATGAAGACAATCAAGATGACAAAACTCCTGAGAGAATCAAAAACTGGGTGGCTTCTATTAAAGGAAGTTTAGCTTAATCTAGTCCTCAAACCTCGCTTTTTGCGAGGTTTTTCCTTTTTCTTTATTGCTTTACTCTTTGCTTTTAACTTTTATTTCAGAATCCAAATTACAAATTCCAAGCATTTACTAAAGAAACTGAGCCTTTGGCTTGTTTTGCGGTATTGTTTTGGGAGTTTTTTGAAAAATTTGGGGATGAGCTTGACTCAAGCGTAAGTGAGTCCTCAAATTTTTCAAAATCATTTAAACGATTACCCAAAGGTGAATTTAGCTAGATTCTAAAAGCACTGCTTGGTTTTTGAAATATAACTAAACCCCGTTTGTGCAAGCACACAGATTGCTTGAGATTGGTTGTTTTTAGTTAAGATGATTTTTAGCGGTTGGGTTAAGGCAAGGGCAGATTTAGAGCATAAGGGCGCGCCAAACCTATCAAACAAAATCCGAAAGGTATTTGTCTCCTTACAGAATCCATCACCTTCAAAAGTGATAGATTCCACGCCATAATACTCATTTAAGCGCACAGATATTTCAGAGTTATTGCGACACTCAATTGCTAAATTATCGTTGCTATAACCTGAGAGACATTTTTTATTTTGTCCAGCAATCGCGATTATATCGCCTGACATTGGCTGATTATCGCGATCTGTTGTCGTGGCTGTGCGAGGTGTGTCAAAGTAAATGCTATAACTATTAAGTGTATAAATGCCACTTTGATGGAATTGAATCTGCCAGAAGTTATCGTCATTTAGTAACTTTTGGGCATTGATTGAAGGATGCATTGTCGTTAGAAAATCTGTTTGGGTTAGAGTTGAGAATCTTAAAGAATCATTGAGTGCTAAATGCTGTGTGTAGCGAATGTGTGCTAAAAGCGATCGTGTCGCGCTATGTAGAGAAAAATTTACCTTCGGAAGTGCCACACCAAATAAAATCCCCAAAAGCACCACAGCTAATATAAATTCTAAAAGACTAAAAGCTGCACGCATCTCTCACCAACACATATTCTTTTATCACACGCCCCATATAGCGCACTTTTATAGATTCTCCATTGCGCTTATTATCGCTGTATAGGCATAGTTTGCCACTATCGGTTTGGATACCATAAAAATTTAAGCGCAAAGCCAGCCTAGAATCTTGCACTTTAAGCGTTGTAATATGTTTTGATTTTAAGATTCTAGCTACATCTTTAGCAATGTAGTAATTTGAGGCAAAATTGGGTGTTTGACTTACAAGATAGGTCAGCTTATTCCCATAAAGTAAAAATATCTGCAAGCATAAAGCAACCATAATCACAAGCATACGCACCTTAAAACGTGTGCGATAGATTTTAAGTCGCACGCGCATATTATGGAAAAAGTCATAAACCATAACAGGAAGCCCAACAACACATAGCGGAGCGAAGCTTTGCATATCGATTTCTTGGCGCATTGAAAGCAAAAGCATTAGCACAATCCCAGAAGTCGCGATATATAGCATAAGGGAGTCATCATTTCTTCTTGTAACTCCAGAATAAAGCCCATAGATCAAATAAATAAACAAAAATGGCGAAAATAGCACTCCAAGCATTCCTAGAGAATCTAAAAAATAAGCTTTAGGCACTCCTTCTATAACACCAGAATATAAAAACATATTTATCCCAAAGCCAATAATGCTTGCGATAAATGTCTTAGTTTTGCGCTTTCTTATCGCATAGATTCCAAGCGCTATAAACACAACGCTAAATGCAATATCAAAAAACCCACTTAAGAAAATCAACACATAAGGAATGCGCTTATAACGCAAATGCGCATAACATAACAATAGCAACATAAAAATAATAAAACCACTCTTGCCGAGTAAAAGCGCACTAAAATTCACCCCGGGCAAAAGCGCATAAATCATAACTAAAAACAGGCTATCACTAGCCTTACGCAAATACAGCCGCCCTATCATATACATCAAAATCATATTGCAACAATGAATGGCTATGAAGCTTCCTTTCAAGCTATAATCATTTACTCCAAATACATCAAGCAGGAATCTAACAAAGTGATATAACAAAGATGTGTCAGATAAAAGCCTATTTGCTTCTTTATAGCTAATAGACATCTCAGAGACCATAAATAACAGCGCGCCACAGCTCAATATCAAAATCAACAAAAACCAAACATCCACAATATCAAATTGACGCTTTGTATGCAAGCTCTTCTCGCACATCAAAAACAAATAAAGCCTTATAGCTTGTGAAATCTTAGAGTATTTCTTTAAAATCATATCTATTTGCTTGAAGCTCTTGTCTTATCTCTTTTTCGTGGGCTTCACCTTTTGTCTCAAGTGCGATTATCACATACGCATCGCCATAAGCGAGTTTTGCAGAAGTGTGATCAAAGTCAATTTGTGCGATGTTTGCGTTAAGCAAATAACTTAATTTTGGTGTAAAAGACATTGGAATATGCTCAATTACTGGTTTAATGACATCTCGTGCTTGCTTAATTTTTTCAATCGCTAGCATTAATTTTCCCTAAATTTTTGCAAACTATTGTAATGTAATAATCTTAAAATAAATTTTAGATTCTAGCGTGGCTATTGGGCTTTATTATATTTTTCTAAACTAAAAACTATATAATTGCACGAGCAATTTAACAAAATCCAAGGAATCATTATGAAAAAGCGGGTATTAGTAAAATTTTCCGGTGAAGCACTAGCGGGAGAAAATGGCTTTGGGATTGAACCTTCAGTATTAGACTATATTGCCAAAGAGATTGAGAGTTTAACAAAAGCTGATGTGGAGGTTGGAATTGTTATTGGTGGAGGCAATATCATTCGTGGCGTGAGTGCTGCACAAGGCGGGATTATTAGACGCACAAGTGGTGATTATATGGGAATGTTAGCGACAGTTATCAATGCTGTAGCAATGCAAGAGGCATTAGAGCATATCGGGCTTGATGTGCGCGTGCAGAGCGCAATTGAGATTAAAGAGATCTGCGAGACTTACATTTATAGAAGAGCCATTAGGCATTTAGAAAAAGGTAGGATTGTAATTTTTGCTGCTGGGACAGGGAATCCATTTTTTACTACCGATACTACAGCGACCTTGAGGGCCGTAGAAATCGCTGCAGATTATGTTATTAAAGCCACAAAAGTTGATGGGATATTTAACAAAGACCCAAAAATTTATCCCAATGCAAAAAAGCTAGATACTATAAGTTATGATTCTGCTTTAGCTGAAAACATCAAAGTTATGGATGATACAGCCATAGCTCTTGCAAAAGATAATAAGCTCCCCATTATTGTGTGCAATATGTTCAGACAAGGAAATCTTGTAGAAATTGTCAAAAATAATGCGGGTATATGTTCTATTGTGAGATGACTTTAGATTCTACAAGAATTTAAGTATAAAGCAATGTGATTTGTATTCACAATTTCAAGAGCCCAAATAAGCGTAAAAAGACATATTTTTGGTAAGATAATACATTTATATTTTGGCACACCTTTTGCTTTTTTTTGGTAATTTTTAAAAAAGGATGTTTGATGACAAATACGATACAAAAATTTAAGGTAGTGTCCACAGTCTTCATAGTTGGTGCAGGACTTATAGGCTGTTCGACCATTCCAGATGAGGTAAGTTTGACCCCACCAAGCGCAGACTATCGTCCTACAGGAATTGAGGCTCCTAATTTCCCAAATGGAAGTGTGGCAAATCTACCACTGTCAAATTCGCTGCCTACATCCATTATCAATAATCCTCTTACCCAAGAGGATGAAGATATACACTCTTCGAAATTGTCAGAACCACTTATACCAAACAACCCTAATTTAACACCAAGCAATGTCATTGAATTGCAAGCAACAGGCACAGGCGTAGCTCCACAAAACGCCATTTCACCTGCACAATCAACAGCCCTAGCCAAACGCGCAGCAATGATTGATGCTTATAAACTGCTGGGGGAAAAAATGTATGGCGTGAAATTAAATGGTCAAGATACAGTTGAAAATATGGCGATCACAAGCTCAACTGTAAAATCCAAAGTGCAAGCCCTTGTTCGCGGAGCAGATATTGTTAATGTAGATTGCAAATCAGGTTTGTGTCAAGTAACAATGGAGCTTAAGCTTGATGGACGTGTATGGTATCGTGCTCTAGGAGGGCGATAATTTGAATTATAGCCCATTAAAGGTTTGTTTTTTAAGTGCTATTTTAGCTTTGTTTTGGAGTGGATGTGCCCAAACAACAAAGCTCTTTAGTAACCAACCCCTAACCAAACAAGCAAAAAAAGCTTTCATTCTACAATCTCAAGAAAAAATCCAGCCACAAAAAGACAGCGGTTATCGCATTTTATATATTAACTCAAAGAATTTCAGATATTATGATTATGTAACTTTCAAGGTTAATCACAAGAATGAAATCATACTTGGGCTTTTTACCTCAGGTAAAAACATCGGCACAATCCATATCTCGCATAATAAAATCTGCATTCTAAATGATTGTGCTAGGAAGTGGCCTGCAGCAAAAAACTTCTTTGGGAAAGTGAGCTATGGGAATTTGTTTGATGATATCTTTTTTGGACGCAATATTTTTGGAGGGGTTGGTATGAAAATCATTGATCAGAACACTATTATTCAGAGATTCCAAAAGGGTGGTGAGGTAATTTATTATGAACGTTCATCAGGACATATTGCTTTTAAAAATTTGAGCAATGGCGTAAATATTGTTTTTGATGTATATAAACCACCAGCCATAGTCCCAGAAGATGAATAGGAGGCTTCTTTGATAAGGATTGCAGGATTTATCGCTTTGATATTATTGGTATTGGTGCTATTTTATAAAATCTATATGATGTTTAAATGAATGCCATTCTCATTGGTTATAAGCCCCCTTTTATATCGAGCAATGCCTATCTCACAAATTTAAAAAAGAAATATGCTACTAAAAAAGCTGGATTCTCAGGCACGCTTGATCCATTCGCTAGAGGCTGTCTTGTTGTCGCTTTTGGACAATACACAAAACTTCTGCCATTTATTAACACAGAGCCTAAAATCTATAATGCCACCTTATGGCTTGGTGCTAAAAGTGCAAGTTTAGACATCGAAAACATCTTATCAATCACACAAACCCTAGAGATTCCAAAAACTAAAATTTATGAAGTGCTTAAATCCTTGCAAGGTGAAATAAACTACACACCACCAATTTTTAGTGCAAAAAAAATAAATGGCAGGCACGCTTATGAACTCGCAAGAATTGGCAAAACCATAAATTTAAAACCTCAAATTATGCAGGTTTTTAAGCTAACACTTTTAAACTATAATCATCCATTTTTGCATTTTCAGGCCCAAGTCTCAAAGGGCACCTATATCAGATCATTAGCAGACATAATGGCTAAAAAGTTTGGAAGTTTTGGGATTTTAAGCTCACTTGAACGTGTGAGCGAAGGTGGCTTAATATCTCATACTAAAAAAGAGATTTTTTTAGATGGTTTTAAGATTTTGCCATTTGAGAGGCTATTTTTAGATTCTAGTTGTGCAAAGCTTTTTTATAATGGCGTAAAATTTCAACTTAAAAACATTAAAAGTGGAATTTATAAAGTAAAATTTGATAGTTTTTTTTCTATAATTCAAATTAAAGATGGCAACATCAGTTATTTACTTAATAGGATTGATTATGCTCATACTCTCAAGAAAACAAGATGAAAGCATTGTGATTGGCGATAATGTCGTGATTAAGGTCATCTCCATTGATAGAGGGAGTGTAAAGCTTGGTTTTGAAGCTCCTCCTAATACGCTTATTTTGCGCGCAGAATTAAAAGAAGCAATTATGAGTGAGAACAAAAAAGCAATCCGAAGTCCAAATGACAATGAATTGTTTGATTTAAAAAGGCATATTAAACATTAAATCAATGACTCTCAAGGCTTATCCAAAAATCAATATCTACCTTAAAATCATACAAGATCAAGGCAATTATCACATTCTAGAATCTCGATTTGTGCTTATTAAAAATAGCTGTTTTGATGAGATTGAGATCACAGAATCTAGTAGTGATAGCATTCAAGGAGACTTTGGCTGCGATTTGCAAGATAATACAATTTTTAAGGCATTAGAGAATCTGCGCAGAATCTGTGATTTTCCACCTGTTAAGATTGAAGTAGCAAAGCATATCCCTAGTGGCAGTGGGCTTGGCGGTGGAAGCTCTGATGCTGGAAGTGTGATTTTAGGCTTAGAGGCGATGTTTGGACTTAATTTGAGTAAGGCACAAAAGCAAAATATCGCTAGAAAAATTGGTGCTGATGTTGGATTTTTTTTATCGGGATATGATTTTGCAGAAGTGCGCGGAATTGGCGAGATTATCGAACATAAACCAATTATGCAAGATGATTTATGTGAATTTGAGATTTTCACGCCAAAAATCTTTTGTGATACCAAAAAAGTATATGCCACATATAAACAAATGCGCCTAAACAATAAGCTTTCTTTTAGTGCACAAGGGATTTTTGCACATAAAAGCAATGTTGAGATTTTACGTGAAGAAATAAAGAATCTTAATGATTTATTTATCCCAGCTTGTGAAGCTTATAGCGGACTTTTAGATGTGCAAAAAGAATTAGGTAAAGAGTGGTTTTTTAGCGGAAGTGGAAGTAGCTTTTTTCGTGCTTTGCCAAAAGAAAAATACAGCCAAACCCAAAAGAAAACACAACCACAAGAGATGAGGCGTAAATGAAAATTATCGCTAACAACAAAAAAGCCTTTTTTGATTATGAGATTCTCGAGAAATTAGAATCTGGTATTGTGCTTTTGGGTTCTGAAGTAAAATCCATTCGGTTTGGTAGATGTAATCTCAAAGATAGTTTTGTGCGTATTATAAAAGGTGAGGCTTTTGTTTTTGGAATGCACATTTCTTATCTTGAGAGCATAAATGCTTATTTTCGCCCCGATGAAAAGCGTGCAAGGAAGCTTTTGCTTCATCGCGCTCAAATAGACAAATGGCTTGGTAAGGTCTCACAAGAGCGCTTAAGTATCGTGCCATTAAGCATTTATTTTAATCAAAAAAATAAAATTAAGCTTCAAATCGCACTTGTAAAGGGTAAGAATCTGCACGATAAACGAGAATCTATAAAAAGGCGCATTCTTGATAAAGAAGCGCAAGCTAGTTTAAAAAAATTTGGGAAAAGTTTATAAGGATTAAAATGAAAGAGATAGTTGATTACTCGGTTTTGGGATTTTTAGGGATTTTATCAGTGATTGTAATTGCCATTGGGATTGAGCGAGCATGGTTTTATGCTACGGTGCGCGTGGATGATTATAATGACAAGAGATTATTAGAACTTGATTTATTTAAAAGGCTCACACTTGTGGCGACGATTGGCTCAAACGCACCATATGTCGGACTTCTTGGAACTGTGGCTGGGATTATGATTACTTTTGTAGATATTGGTGCAAATTCATTTGTAGATACAAAGACGATAATGACAGGTCTCGCACTTGCCCTAAAAGCCACTGCTATGGGGTTAATTGTCGCGATTCCAAGTATTGTGATTTACAATATGCTTATAAGAAAAGCTGAGATTATAATAACAAAATGGGATATTTATCACAACCCTTCAACAATCGCACCAAAGACGATCGCAAGGCTTGATAAGGACAAGTAATGAAAAAAATAGATTCTATGAATTTGGTGCCTTTTATTGACATTATGCTTGTATTGCTTGTGATCGTACTGACAACGGCATCTTTCGTCAATACTTCTAGAATCCAAGTCAATGTCCCAAAAATCAGCGATGGAGAGAACAAAAATCAAGAGATAACCACAAAGCCTATTAACATTACAATAAATAGCAATGGTGATTATTTCTTAGAAAATAAACCCACTTCTTTGAGTGAGCTTAAAAATATCATTAGTAGTTATGAAAAAAACACGCCAATTATCCTAAATGGCGACTCTGAAAGTAATTTAAATTCATTCGTGCAGATAATGGACATCTTACAAGAACAGGGCTTAAAAGATCTCTACATTGTTGTAGAAGAGGAGAAGTAGCTTGGGCTTATAAAGATAAAACAACAAGCATTTGACACAGAATTAAGGAAAATTGAATATGAACCTCGCTCAACAAAATCTTTTTAAAGAATACAAAAGCAATAATGCTTTTATAAAGGATTTCAATAGTGAAATATTTAATTCAAACCACACCTTAGCCTTCAAAAAAAGAGAATTTCTAGAGTCTCTTAAAGGTAAAAACCTTGACTATAAGCGATATACAAAATCACCCTTGCGATATGGTGGTGGTAAATCTCTAGCTGTGGGGCTAATATTAGAGAATTTACCAAATGATATAAATCGAGTAATTAGCCCGTTTCTTGGCGGAGGAAGCCTTGAAGTAGCTTGCGCTTTAGAACTTGGGCTTGAAGTGATGGCTTTTGATATTTTTGATATTTTAGTGAATTTCTGGCAAGTCTTATTGCAAGATTCTAACGGATTATATGAATCTTTATTAAAATTAGAACCCACAAAAGAAACCTACGCCACGATAAAAGATGAGCTTAAAGCATTCTGGAATGAAAGACACAAAAATCTACAAAGCACACCACAAATCAATTTAGATTCTCTAACGCTGGCTCGGGATTATTATTTTAACTTTAATCTCAGTTATGGTCCCGGATTTTTAGGTTGGATGAGTAGTATTTATGAGGATAAAAGTCGCTACTTAAAGGCAATAGAGAAAATTAGAGATTTTAAAGCTAAGAATCTAAAAGTAGAGTGCACTAGCTTTGAGTTGGTATTTGAAAAATATCCTAATGATTTCTTTTACTGCGATCCGCCTTATTTTTTAGAGGGAGATTCTAAAATGTTTAAGGGAATCTATCCTATGCGGAATTTTCCTATACATCATAATAGCTTTAATCACGAACTCTTAGCAGGATTACTCAAGAATCATAAAGGCAAATTCATACTGAGTTACAATGACTGCGAATTCGTGCGAGAGGCTTATAAAGATTTCAAAATCCTAGAGCCTAGCTGGCAATACACAATGGGACAAGGTGAGACAAGAATAGGCAAAAACCGCATAAATCGTGGGGATGATAGCAATGTAAAATCATCACACGAACTATTAATAATAAAGGAGTAGAAAATGAAAATAAGTGAAGTCAAAACTGCATTCAAAATTGCTGATGTAGAGTATGTAGAACGTAGCACAAAGCTTAATTTTAACTATCTAAAAGAATTAAGAGATGAAAATGGCAACGTTCTACCACAAAAAATTTTAAGTGAAAATGTGGCGAGGGTCTATCTTATTGTAGTTGATGGCGAGATTAAAAAGATTGGTGGAAGTCAAGCAATAGGCGGCATAAAAAACACTCTAGAAATATATCGAGATGGCGGAGTTAATGGACGTCCAGGTGTTAGAAGTTTTGGTGTATGGTATTTTTTATATCATACAATCTTGGAGGGTAAAAAGATTGAATTTTATATGATTTATCAAGAAAATTTTGAAAAAGAAGTAAAAGGACTCTTTGGGTTAAAGAAAGTTAAAAATGTTTCTATTTCATATAAATTTATTGAGCAGTGCTGTATTGAGGATTATTTAGATTCTGAAAATGGCAAGTATCCTGAATGGAATGTGCAAGAACAAGGGATGACTTGGCCATTAGAAATTAAAAATGAACACGCCCGCATCCAACAAAATGCTCAAAGTAAAGAAAAAAAAGTCAAAAGAAAAGAAGCAAAAAGATAAAATCTAAATAATTTTTGCTTCATAATTTTCAAAACAGCCAAAGATTTAGTGGTAAATTAAAATAATCAAAAACTTTTATCACAAAAAGACAAGCAATCCCGCCAAATAATCCAGCTACAAAATCATCGCCCACGACGCCAAGCCCGCCTTTAACATCTCTATCAATTCTGCCAATAATTGAAGGCTTCCAAATATCAAATATGCGGAAAAACACAAACGCACAAACCACGCCAACAACGCTAAACCCAGCCATCGCCATTGCAACCCAAACCCCTACAAGCTCATCAATGACAATCCAGCTCTCATCGTGGCTGTGGCTTTGCTTCTCAAAAATATCAATCTCGCGTATCGCAATCACAGCAATCAAGCACGCAAGTAAAAAAAGTGTATGCTCTGAATACCACAAAATCGGCAAGCCTAAAATCACAGCCAACGCACTTCCAATTGTACCGGGTGCGAACTTGCACTTACCACTATAAAAAAGACTTAAAAATAATATTCTCAAAACATCTCCTTCAAACGCCTTTTACCAAATTCTACACCCGGCTGATCATAGGTGTTAATCTCAAGCACCACCCCAGCACACGAAGCTAAAAGCTCAAAATAAACAATAAGCGCACCTACACTTTTCTCGCTTAATTCTTGCAGGATAATAGAATCTAGCGGGATATTTTCACTCTGGAGTGTTTGAAGCGTGGCTGTTTTTTGCAAATTAAGCAACCCTAAAAAGCTTATACCATTGACAAAATCACTAGATTCTAAATGTGGCAAAGACACTTTAGGAATATAAGGCTCACTATAAATCCCCTCATCTAGTGATAAAAATGTAACGCTCTTATTTGGCACACCTTGAATAATAAGCTGTAAAAATGAATGCTGATCAATACTGCCTAAAAGTCCTACTGGTGTGAGCCCTAAGCGATTCCCGCGAGAATCTAGCTTGCCTAAACTCTCCGCCCAAAGCTGCATATACCACGCATTAAAATCCCTAAAAATGCTTGAGTATGAAAATAGCACATTTATGGGCAAAGTTTTGTAATTTTTAGCTAGAAAAAATGCCTTTTGCAAGATGTGATCTTGCTCTCTTTGAAAAAAGCTAGCCATAAATTCTTTTGCACCATCAAGCAAGACCCTAACATCATATCCAAGCAACAAAAGTGGCAAAATCCCAACACTACTTAAAACCGAGAATCTACCACCAACATTTGCATCAATGCAAATCACAGATACACCGCTAGATTCTGCCAAATAAAATAGTGGAGAATCTTTATCAGTAATGCAAGTGAGATGTGCCTTATTTGCGCCAAATAAATCAAAAATTTGAGCGACATATTTTAATAAGGAAGCTGTTTCGATTGTCGTGCCGGATTTTGAAATGGCAATAAAATGCGTGTCTTTTATATCGATTGAATCAAGCGTTTGAGTCGTTAGAATCGGATCTGTATGCTCTAAAAAGTAAAGATTGAGATTCTTGCGATTGTTAAGATGAGAAAGCATAGAATCTATGGCTTTTAATCCTAAAGAACTCCCGCCAATACCAATAATCACAAGGTTTTCGATACTCGCAAAATACGCCTTTGTAGAATCTAAAAAGCTATGAGAATCCTTCAATGCCTTATCTTCAAATGGCAAAGCATAATAGCCACTTACCCTATTTTCGCGCTCATTTATTATGGCTTCAAAGATAAAATCTAGCTCGCTTTGTGTCGGATAAATAAAACTATGATGTGGATTTTTAGGCGCAAGAAACTGCTTAAATTTTAACATCAACAATCCCCCTAATGTGTAAGAGCATACACACTCATATCCACAAGTCTATGTGAATAACCCATCTCATTATCATACCAAGCTAAAATTTTTAAGAATCTATCACCAATCATAGAAGTCTTATCTGGCACGATAATTGCGCTATAAGGTGTGCCGATAAAATCACTCGAGACACATTTATCCTCATCGATGTAAAAAATATTTGGCTGCTCTTTTGCAGCCTTTCTAAAAAGATCATTTACTTCTTGAATATTTGTTGGCTTGGCTAGATTCACGCTTAAATCAACGATACTTACATTCGGGGTTGGCACGCGCATAGCATAGCCATTGAACTTTCCTTCCAACTCTGGAATCACAAGTGCCACAGCCTTTGCCGCGCCTGTAGATGTCGGGATCATACTTAAAGCCGCAGCTCGCGCACGACGCAAATCTTTATGTTTGACATCAAGCAGATTCTGGTCGTTTGTGTAGCTATGTATTGTCGTCATTAGGGCTGATTCTATGCCAAAAGTATTATGAAGTAATTTAGCAATTGGTGCTAGGCAGTTTGTCGTGCAAGAAGCATTTGAAATGACGCTTTGCCCTTTGTAATCTTCGTGATTTACGCCATAGACAAAGGTTGGTGTATCATCGGCGGGCGCTGAGATAATTACGCATTTTATGTTGTTTTGTAAGTGTGTGCTTGCTTTTTGGAGGGAGTTAAATTTCCCTGTGCATTCTATCACTCCGCTAGCCTCACCAAAATCCAGATTCTTAGGCTCTCTATCGCTTAAGATTCTGACATTTTTTGACTTGCCTATGCGCAATACATTTTCACTGATTTTTTCTACATCATCATATCTCCTATGAACAGAATCATATCGCAGTAAATGCACGAGTGTATCGATGCT
Source organism: uncultured Helicobacter sp. (assembly GCA_965120395.1). Taxonomy (GTDB): domain Bacteria; phylum Campylobacterota; class Campylobacteria; order Campylobacterales; family Helicobacteraceae; genus Helicobacter_B. Next base: position 9,782 of record CBCPND010000046.1, on the reverse strand, counting down.
TGCAGTTGTGTTAAGTGCGACAAGCTCGACATCATCGCGACTTCCTATGATTCTAGCCGCACAAAGCCCAATGCGTCCTGTCCCGTTAATCGCTACTTTTAGCATCTTTACTCCTTTTTGATTGATTTTCAGAATCTAGAGAATCTTTAGATTCTAGATCAGATTCCAGAATATAATGTGGGCGCATTTTGACTTGCTCATAAATTCTAGCGATATACTCACCTATCACGCCAAATAGCATTAACTGCCCCCCCCCAAAAGACTTATAAGAACAATCAAGCTTGGATACCCCGGCACAAGATTCCCATACAAAATCGTATGCACGAAGCGATAGCCGCCATAAATCACAGCAAAAGCGCTCACAATAAACCCAAGCACAAATGCGATGCGCAAAGGCATCGTGCTAAAGCTTACAATGCCTTCAACCGCGTATTTAAATAGCTTCCAAAAGCTCCAGCTAGAACTCTCCTTAAGATGCGCGATATACTCATATTCTAAACACTCCCTTTTAAATCCAACCCACGCAAACATCGCCTTTGAGAATCTATGATACTCACCCATCTCTAAAAGCGCATCAACCACTTCTCTATCCATTAAGCGAAAATCGCGCACCCCAGATTCTATCTTCACTTCTGAGATGAGGTTTGAGATCTTATAAAATAGTTCGCTTAAAATCGCGCGGATTTTACTCTCACCTGCTCTTGTCGTGCGCCTTGCATAAATGATTTTGGTTTGCCTTTTAGAATCTAGCCAGATTTTTATCATCTGAGGAATGAGGCTTGGCGGGTCTTGCAAATCCGCATCAAGCAATATCACACCTTGGGCTTTTGCGTGCTGTAATCCCGCTAGAATTGCAGCCTCCTTGCCAAAATTACGCGAAAATGAAAGAATGTTAATAGATCTGTTTTTATCTGTGTTATTATCGCGCATATTTTTTAGAATCTCTAAAGTTTTATCCTTGCTTCCGTCATTAACAAATATCAACTCATAAGGCAAAAACTCGCTAGAATTGCCACAAATAAGCGCTTTATTCTTGCACAAAAAGTCGGTGATATCATTCATAACTTTTGTAATTTCTTCTAAAAAAGAAGGGAGAGAAACCTCTTCGTTGTAGCAGGGCACTACAATTGAGATTCCTATATCTGTTTTTTTCATTTTGCCCCCATTCAAACAAAAATAGAAAAAGCCCACCACCAATAAATAAAAATAACATTAATGCGCATTTTCTGACTCATCAAATGCCCCATAACGCATAATTTTGTCATATCTTTTTGAGAGATAATGACTATCTTGCAAAATCTCTTCAACACTTTTTAGAAAATATTCCTTAATGGCGAGGGCTGTATTTTCCCTATCGCGATGAGCGCCTCTCATAGGCTCAACTATAATATCATCAATCAAATTTGCCTTTTTAAGCTCTTCTGGAGTGATTTTCATTGCCTTTGTCGCGGATTCTATCTTTGAAGAATCATTCCATAAAATCGCCGCACACCCCTCTGGCGAAATCACACTAAAAACAGAATACTGCAACATCGCTAGTCTATCTGCCACAGCAATAGCTAGCGCACCCCCACTTCCACCCTCACCAATCACGACAGAAACCGTAGGCGTCTTAAGTGCGGCAAATTCTTGCAGATTCTTGGCTATTGCCTCACTTTGCCCCCGCTCCTCTGCACCAATCCCCGGATACGCTCCAGAAGTATCTACAAGCATTAAAATAGGAATCTTAAATTTTTCAGCTAATTTTGCTGCCTTAAGGGCTTTACGATAGCCTTCAGGATTTGGCATTCCAAAGTTGCGCATAATTTTGTTTTTTGTCCCGCGCCCCTTTTCTTCGCCAATAACTAAAGCTGGCTTATCGCCAATCTTGCCTATCATACAAACAATTGCCTTATCATCGCTAAAATGTCTATCTCCGCAAATCTCATAAGAATCTTGCAAAATAAGCTCGATATAATCTAGCGCATAAGGTCTATCAGGATGTCTTGCTAGCTGTAACTTTTGATAATCGCTAATATTTGCATAAACTTTGTGGAGTTCTTTTTGGTATTCTTTCTCTAGTATCTTTGTAGCTTCACTATCCCCACGAATATGAGCCATTTCTATATCATCTTGAATGCTTTTTAACTGCTGTTCAAAATCTAAATATGTCGCCATTGACTATTCTTATATTTTTTTGAAAATAATCACACCATTTGTTCCACCAAAGCCAAATGAATTACTCATTACAGCATCTACTTTTACTTCTCTTGCGACATTTGGAATATAGTCCAAATCACATTCTGGATCTTTATGCTCTTGATTGATAGTTGGTGGGAGCACTCCTTCATTCATCGCCATAATAGAAATAACAGCCTCAATAGCACCAGCTGCACCAAGGCAATGCCCAATTTGCCCCTTTGTCGAGCTAACGGGCGGCACTTTATCTTTTCCTCCAAATACATTACGCAAAGCAATCGTTTCAAACAAATCATTATAAGCTGTGCTTGTGCCGTGCGCATTGATATAGCCAATATCTACTTTTGCCACATCAAGTGCAGCTTTCATCGCGCGATATGCGCCTTCACCTTCTGGCGCAGGAGTTGTCATATGATTAGCATCTCCGCTTTCGCCAAATCCTGCGACTTCTGCATAGATTCTAGCTCCTCTTGCTTTAGCCGCTTCATAATCTTCTAAAATCAAAGCCCCAGCACCTTCACCCATTACAAAGCCATTTCTTTCTTTATCAAATGGTCTTGATGCGCCTTTAGGATCATTATTTCTATCGCTTAATGCCTTCATCGCAGCAAATCCGCCAATTCCCACAGGACAAATGCTAGATTCTGAACCAATGACAAGCATTTTATCTGCGCAATTGAGCATAATTGTTTTAGCAGCCTCAATAATGGCGTGCGTTCCAGCAGCACAGGCAGTCACGCTTGCTAGATTTGGTCCTTTAATGCCAAATTCAATTGAAGTAAAACCACCAATCATATTTACAAGCGCTGAAGGAATGAAAAATGGTGTGATTTTACGCGCGCCTTTCTCAAAGCAAGTAATAGAATTTTTCTCGATATTCCCAAGCCCACCAATGCCAGCCCCAGAACTTACACCGAAGCGATTAGCAATATTTTCATCACATTTGCCATCACTATTAAGCAAGCCACTATCACTCATTGCTTCTTTAGAAGCTTTAAGTGCGAGATGTATAAAGCGGTCTGCCTTTTTGACATCTTTAGGATTCATCACCTCTTCTGGATTAAATCCTTCAATCTCAGCGGCAATCTGCACCGGAAAATCACTCACATCAAAACAAGTTATTCTTCTAACTCCTGTTTTCCCATCTATAATAGCCTTAAAAGAATCACTCCTATTGAGCCCTAGTGCATTTATCATACCAATACCAGTAACGACCACTCTACGCATAAATCTCCTTAAAATACCCTAGAATCTAGGGTAAATTATTTTTGATGTGCTTCAATGAAAGCGACAACATCGCCAACTTTTTGAATCTTGCTTGCCTCTTCGTCAGGTATTTCTACATTAAACTTTTCTTCTAAAGCCATAATAAGCTCAACCACATCCAAAGAATCTGCATTCAAATCTTTGATAAACTCTGCTTCTGGTGTTACCGCACTTTCTTCTACTTTCAACTCTTCTGCAATGATTTTTTTTACATCATCAAATAAAGCCATCTGAACTCCTTTTTTAATTTAATTAAGTCTGTAATTGTAGCAAATATTTTATTTAAAACAATATAAATCCGATGCAAAATTACATATAAAGCCCGCCATTTACCTTAAGCACTTCGCCTGTGATATAGCTCGCACTATCGCTTAGTAAAAACGCCACAGATTCTGCAATCTCTATCGTAGAGCCAAATCTAGCCAACGGAATATTCTTTTTATATGCTTCTTTAACTTCTTCATTTAATACATCTGTCATATCAGTTTGTATAAATCCCGGCGTCACACAATTAAAGCGCACATTCCTTGGAGCACCCTCATATGCGAAGCTTTTACTCATCGCTATCATTCCGCCCTTGCTTGCAGCATAATTAGTCTGCCCTGCATTCCCGCGTTCACCGATGATTGAAGCGATATTTACAACAGCACCAAATCTTTGCTTGCTCATAATCTTTAGCGCCTCACGACAGCCGATAAAACACGATTTTAAGTTTGCATCAATTACACCCATAAACTCATCTGTCTTCATTCGCAACGCAAGTTTATCATTTGTAATTCCAGCATTATTTACAAGATAGCTTAGCTCACCATCACTTTGTGTGATAACATTTAGCCCCTCAATGAAGGCACTCTCATCTGTCACATCAAAGCAAATCACAGCGGCTTTCCCACCGCTAGATTCTATCTCTTCTTTTAATTTATCTGCGATCTCAGGTTTAGAGCGATAATTAATCCATACTTTTAGCCCATATCGCGCTAAAACTCTAGCAATCTCAGCACCAATACTTCTTGAAGCACCAGTAATTAAGACATTTTTCCCGCTAAATTTCATTAAACACTCCTTATAAATAAAATCAAGATAATATCAAAAAAGTGTAATCATCAAAATAACCAACTCTCACTCTAATCTCTAGCTTCATCTTTATGCACATTTAATGCGGCTGGAGCCTGAATCGTAGGCATAATCTCAATACGATTGACATTGATATGTTCTGGCAAATATGCTATCCAAACAATTGTTTTTGCAATGTCTTCTGGAAGCAATGGTTTTGTTTTATCATACACCGCATTTGCCTTGCTTGTATCACCCTTAAATCGCACGAGCGAAAACTCGCTCCCTCCGCTTAAACCCGGCTCAATGTCACTCACACGGATATTTTTACAATACAAATCTGAACGCAAATTAAGACTAAACTGCTTGACAAATGCCTTTGTCGCGCCATAAACGGTGCTTCCCGGATATGCATAACTTCCAGCAATCGAACCTAGATTGATGATGTGTCCTTTTTTTCTTGCGACCATTTTTGGTAGCACAAAATGCGTTAATCGCACTAAAGAAAGCACATTTATTTCTATCATTCTCTCCCAATCTTTGATATCACACTCATCAGCAGGCGCTAACCCAAGTGCCAGCCCAGCATTATTTACAAGCACATCAATCTCCCAGCCCCTAGAATCTAGCACAGCTTGAAGCTTAGATTCTAGCTCTTTTGAATCGCTCACATCACACGCGATATAAGCGCAGTTTTGAGTGCCAATTCTTTCTTGCAATTCTTTTAGATTCTCTTCTCTGCGAGCGATCGCTATAACCTTATCGCCATTTTTAGCAAACTCAAGCGCACACGCATAACCAAACCCAACCGAAGCCCCAGTAATTACAACAACCATTTTCCTTCTCCTCTCCTTATTAATGCAACCCCACTCAAAAGCTAACAACCATCTCAATTATATCACTTTTATGCTATCTACGACAATAGCTAGAAAATAAAGATGATAATGAATAAATATACTTGGGTTGTATAAATTAAAATTTACGCAAATAAAAAATACATATAGAGTAAATATCTAATATGAAAAATACCTATCCTCACACCGTTCTTCTCGCTCTTTCTTTTTAAACTATGCTATACGATCTCTTTGTTCTTTTATTTTTAAATATTTAATAGCACAGACTATTCTCAATATTACTGCTGACCATATTATTACTACAGAAGTAATAGTTAATGCGGGTGCTTTCTCAAAACATACTAAAGCAAATATAGAAGACCATAATATTCCATAAATATTTGCTGTGGAATAAATGGTGCATTAGCTATAGCATCTTTTATACTAACTAATATATCAAATATCTTTACTAAAGTATATATCGCTAATACAACCAAGAACATTATAAGTAATAAAACAAATTGTGAGTTATACCACATCATAATTAGCTTCCTTTTATTTTTTAATGTAATTTCCTTATGATTTTTATCAGATTAACAAACCGCATTTATTTAAAATTCTTATATTGCCCTTTTAGTATAAAAATCTTTTTTAAATTCTTTCCATTTGCCCTGTAAGATTGATTCTCTAGAGTCTCGCATCAAGGAATAATAATACCACAAATTATGCAAAGTTGCCAAACGCAAATAAGTGATTTCTTGCGCCTTAAAGAGATGATGCAAATATGCACGAGAAAAGCGCACACAAGTATAGCATTTGCACGCACTATCAATAGGAATCTCCTCGATTTTATGCTGTGTGTTTTTTATATTAAGCTTGCCAAAGCTTGTAAAAAGTGTGCCATTTCGTGCATTTCTCGTGGGCATAGCACAATCAAACATATCAACCCCTCTATCAATGGCTTCTATTAAATTCTCTGGTGTACCAACCCCCATTAAATAGCGTGGCTTAGATTCTGGTAAAAGTGGCGCACTAAATTCTATCGTATCATACATCGCTTGTGCTTCTTCCCCAACAGCAAGCCCTCCTAGCGCATATCCATCAAACTCAAGCTCTATTAAAGATTCTGCGCTCATCTTGCGGAATTCAAAATCAACTCCACCTTGCACAATCCCAAAAATATGATTGCTTAGATTTGGATTCTTGTTCTTTTGGGCTTGGTGGTAGGTTATACTTCGCTTTGCCCAGCGCGTAGTTGTCTCTACACTTTGTCTTATTCTGCTAGATTCTGCAGGGAGAGCTATTAAATCATCTAAAACCATCATAATATCGCTATTTAGCGCGTATTGTATATCAAGCACAATCTCTGGCGTGAAAAAATGCTTGCTCCCATCAATGTGCGAACTAAAAGCTACTCCATCATCTTTCTTTTTAGCATATGCGCCTAAACTAAAAGCTTGAAATCCTCCGCTATCGGTTAAAAAACTCCCGCTAAATTTAGCAAAATTATGCAAACCACCAAATTGCTTAAATACCTCAACACCAGGGCGTAAATACAAATGATAAGTATTAGCTAAAATAATCTTTGCATTTAAGATAGATTCTAAATCAAGCGCATCCAAGCTTTTCACACTTGCTTGTGTGCCAACAGGCATAAACACAGGGGTTTGTATCACAGAATGTGCAAGAGTAAGATTTCCAGCCCTAGCATTGCAATCTTTAGCGTCAATACAAAAAATCATTTTAAGCCTTTGTTGGTATAATTCTTTTTATCTCATTATTCATAAGGTAAATATTTGAAAAAGGTAATTTTGGTTTTGGATGGAATTGTAGCAAAAAAAATCCTTAACACTATTATAGAGGAATATTTTAGTAGCAATCTCTATGTCATTATCCTCAAAGATGAAGCAATGATCCCGCCAAAAGCTCCGAGTGCATTTCATTTTTTCTGTTTTGATCCAACCTCCAAATTCCGCATAGAATCTGCCATTAAAGAAATTGGTAGTGATATAAATGATATTTTTATTATTCTTGAAAATCAAGAAGAGAAAAAAGCCACATTTAGTATTTTTAGAACAATGTTTAAAGAAGCTAGAATCATTACATCTCTTAGTGGATTTGAAGCCTACAGCGAGCAAAATCAAGTCAAAAAGGATGAAAAAAATGTATTCATTGATGAAAGCGATTTAATAGCAGGGCAGTTTCTCTCACGCCTACCAAATGTCCCTATAATCCCTAAAGGCTTTGGGCTTGGGCAAGGCGAGATTATGGAGATTAGTGTGCCTTTTGGAAGCGTGTTTGCCTATCGCCATATAGGCTCTATTCAGCAAAAAAAATATAGAATTGTTGGTATCTATCGCCAAAACGAATTTTTATTAAGTAATTTTTCTTTAGTCATCCAACCACAAGATGTTGTTCTTGTCGCTGGAGATCCTAAAATGCTTAATACTATTTATAAGCAAATCAAGTCTGCCACTGGGCAATTCCCATCGCCATTTGGGCGCGATATTTATGTATATATTGATATGGCTCTACAAGAAAAAGAAGATATTATACGAGATGTTAAAGAGGCTTTATATTTCCATTCTGTGATTAAATCTACCGAGCTTGTTGTGTGTGTGCTAAATCCTAGTGATTTTCAAACCATAGACCAAATTAAATGTCTATGCAACACGAGTGATTCTGTTACACTTCATTTCAACTACCATAACCAAAATTTCATTGACCAGCTTAAGCAAGATAGTGAGAAAAAAATCGGGCTTGTTATCGTTGGGTATGAGATTTTCTCCTCGCGTAAAAATAGGCGCGCACTTTTTGAGACAAACTCACCCGTGCTAAAAACCGCCACCTACAGCCTTAAAGACATTAAAACAAGCTTTGTAATTTTGAATGACGAAATGAACGAGGGAGAAAACATCTCATCTGTGATCTTTGATCTTGCCATTCAGACAAAAACAAATGTATGTGTGTATGATTTTGATCCTGATGGAATCCACCAAACTAATGTGATTAAAGATTATGAGACACTTGGTGCAAGCCTTGATAAAAAGATTACTTTAATCAAAACCTCCACAAAGAATCCTATCTTTTACCTTAATGAGCTAAATGAGCCTATCTTGCAATATATACCATTTGAAAAATACATCATTAGATCTAGAATCCATTCTATCTTTTCAGCGCGCTCAGAGGAGATCTCTCCGATGTTTAACAAGCACCCACAGATTTTTATCCCAATCAGTGAATAAAGGAGTAAAATGCCAACTCTAAATATTAGCCTTCCTCATCATTCCTATCCGATTAAAATCCAGCCACTCGAAGTAATTACACACCCTTCAAAAGTCCTGCTTGTAAGCAACCCAAAAATTAGTGGCTTATATCTAAACTATATTCTACCAAAAATAAAGGCTAAAGAAGTTTATATTTGCACTATTGATGATGGCGAGGATTTTAAGATTATGCGAAGTATCGAGCGGATTCTACAAAGTGCTTTTATCCACCAGCTTGATAGGAAATCTCTTATGATAAGCCTTGGTGGAGGTGTGATAAGCGATATGGTTGGTTTTGCAAGTGGGATTTTTATGCGCGGGATTGATTTTATCTCTATCCCTACGACGCTTTTAGCCCAAGTTGATGCTTCTGTGGGCGGGAAATGCGGAATAAATAATGAGTTTGGCAAGAATCTTGTAGGCATTTTTCATCAGCCAAAAGCCGTGCATATTGATACGACATTTTTGCGCACACTTCCTAGACGAGAGTTAAACGCTGGGATTGCTGAGATGATAAAGATGGCTGTGTGCTTTGATAAGGACGGATTTGAAGCTCTTTTAGACGCTAATCTTAATGATTTGGATGTGCTTGAGAAATTCATATATCAAGCCATTGAGACTAAAGCGCGTGTTATCACGCAAGATGAGAAAGAGCAAGGCTTGCGCACAGCCCTTAATTATGGACATACATTTGCGCATATCATCGAGAATCTAACAAATTATAAAACATATTTGCACGGCGAGGCTGTGGGGATTGGAATGTTAATGGCAAATGAGCTAGCCTTAAATCTTGGACTTCTAACCACACAAGAGCGCGATAAAATAAAGGCTATTTTAGAAAAATATAATCTTAACATTCCCTTTAAAATCCGTGATATAGATACATTTTATAATAAGTTCTTTTTGGATAAAAAATCAAATGAGGGCAAAATCACATTTGTGCTACCAAATGGTATTGGTGATGTTGCGATTAGGAATGACATTCCTAAAAATAAGATTATAGAAGTGCTAAGACTCTGGAGCTAGAATCTAATAAATTTGCCTTTTAGGGAAGCATTCAGTAATGAGCGCATAATCCTTGATTCTGCGTAAAAGCGCCTTATTTTAGCTCTTTTTTGCTATACTTTCGAAATTTAAGAAAGGGTCAATATGGGTCGCAATAAGCTAGATTCTGATAAGCCAACCA